>NZ_JBNNUX010000108.1:0-1092 GCF_050280145.1 Lysinibacillus sp. NPDC093688 | reverse complement strand
TGGCATTACCGAAATGACCGACATCGTGTCGGCCCTCGTGCAGGCCTAAGCACAAAGCCGATTCCGGACGCAATTATGCCGAGGCATAATTGATTGAAAGTTTCTCGTACGCGAAAAATGTCGAAAAATATTATCAATCCATTTAATGTCTTTAATAAGAAGCTTTTTTACTATAAATTAAAATATATAATAAAAACCTTTTAAAAAAACCAAAATATCTCTTTTCTTCTCAAAAATTTTTTTTGAAACAATAATATTAGTGCATTAATTAATTGACGTTTATGGCATTACTTGGTATGATAACTATCAGACAAGAAATTATGTCGAAATTTGACGAAATACCAATATAACTTTTAATATTAGGAGGAAAAATAATTATGAAATCAACAGGAATCGTTCGTAAAGTCGATGAATTAGGTCGTGTAGTAATTCCAATAGAATTACGCCGTACATTAGGTATTGCAGAAAAAGACGCTTTAGAAATCTATGTGGATGATGACAAAATCATCTTAAAAAAATATATGCCTAACATGACATGTGCTGTAACTGGTGAAGTTTCTGATGATAACTTCCGTCTAGTTGGTGGCAAATTAATTTTAAGCCCTGAAGGCGCAGAAATGTTAGTGAAAGAAATCCAAACTAACTTAACAAAATAATTTGATACACACCTAAATCAAGCATAGTGATTTGGGTGTTTTATTTTTTATCAATTTCTCCTTAGCGTAATTGCATCCAGAGGCGTTATCATTCAATAGAAGATAACTATAATATAACCAATTCTTAAGTCCCTTATAATGTCCATGTCAGACCTTTTATGATAAGGGTACTATTTTTTACAATTATTATCAATTTAAATGGTTTATATGCTCATCACCAAAGGATAGTCATAAAATTTGTTAAACGTATACCATGTAGTGATTGGAGTTGAGGCTGAGCGACTCCTTGGGGATCAGCGATAGAGGAACGAAGGCTAAAACCATCACATCCTGTGATAACACCTTCGTGACCAACATCGGTGCTGTTGCTGTCGCTGCGCTTTCGCACAAACAAAACCCTCTGCTGCCGCTACGTTAGCACTACGCTTTCGCGCAG
>NZ_JBNNUX010000107.1:0-1120 GCF_050280145.1 Lysinibacillus sp. NPDC093688 | reverse complement strand
GTGCCGGGGTGGCGGAACTGGCAGACGCACAGGACTTAAAATCCTGCGGTAGGTGACTACCGTGCCGGTTCGATTCCGGCCCTCGGCACCATTTTATTTTATAATTAGCGCCCGTAGCTCAATTGGATAGAGCGTCTGACTACGGATCAGAAGGTTGTGGGTTCGACTCCTGCCGGGCGCGCCAAATTAATATTTATCGGAATGTAGCTCAGCTTGGTAGAGCACTTGGTTTGGGACCAAGGGGTCGTAGGTTCGAATCCTGTCATTCCGACCATTTTATGGGGCCTTAGCTCAGCTGGGAGAGCGCCTGCCTTGCACGCAGGAGGTCAGCGGTTCGATCCCGCTAGGCTCCACCATAAAAGATAACCAGTATAAAGATCCTGGCGGCGTAGCTCAGCTGGCTAGAGCGTACGGTTCATACCCGTAAGGTCGGGGGTTCGATCCCCTCTGCCGCCATCTTAAAGGACCTTTAGCTCAGTTGGTTAGAGCAGACGGCTCATAACCGTCCGGTCGCAGGTTCGAGTCCTGCAAGGTCCACCATTTATATATTGTTTCGGAGGTATACCCAAGTCTGGCTGAAGGGATCGGTCTTGAAAACCGACAGGCGGGTAACACCGCGCGGGGGTTCGAATCCCTCTACCTCCTCCAGTTTATTTTATAAATGGCGCTTGAAAAACTCGAAAAGAATATCTTATTAACGCGGGGTGGAGCAGTGGTAGCTCGTCGGGCTCATAACCCGAAGGTCGTTGGTTCAAATCCGGCCCCCGCAACCAAATGGTCCCGTGGTGTAGCGGTTAACATGCCTGCCTGTCACGCAGGAGATCGCCGGTTCGATCCCGGTCGGGACCGCCATTTTTTAAAAATATGGGTCAGTAGCTCAGTTGGTAGAGCATTAGATTGAAGCTCTAAGTGTCGGCGGTTCGATTCCGTCCTGACCCACCATATGCGGGTGTAGTTTAATGGTAAAACCTCAGCCTTCCAAGCTGATGTCGTGAGTTCGATTCTCATCACCCGCTCCAATCTAAGGGCCTATAGCTCAGCTGGTTAGAGCGCACGCCTGATAAGCGTGAGGTCGATGGTTCGAGTCCATTTAGGCCCACCATTATTCCGAAGTAGCTCA
>NZ_JBNNUX010000106.1:0-1257 GCF_050280145.1 Lysinibacillus sp. NPDC093688 | reverse complement strand
TAAATAGGGTAATGTGATTTTATCATAGTGAAGAGAGGTGGTACGCATGGAATTAATGTCCATTGGGAAATTTGCTAAACGTGTTGGTGTAAATGTTGTAACGCTAGCGACAAAGATAAGACTAAAGCCAACTAAAGAACAAGAAGTTTTGTTTTGGAAATCTGCGGGGACTGCGAGATGGGCTTACAATTATTTCTTGGCTGAAAGCGAACGTATTTATAACGACGAGAAGCGTACAGTCAAAGAGGGCGAAGTTCGTAAGAAAATCAATAATGAACTGAAACCAACAACGCATAAGTGGCTTAAGGAAGTCGGAAGCAATGTGATGAAACAGGCGGTAAAAGATGCCGATATTGCTAGAAAGCGTTGGTTCGAAGGCATTACGGAAAAGCCAAGGTTCAAAAGCAGACGAAGAAGTAAAGTTAGTTTTTATGTAAATTACGAAAGTTTAAAACGAACAAATGAAGGTTTTAGAGGTGAAAAGATTGGTAGTGTAAAAACTTGCAATGCACTTCCTAAGCTTAAAAAAGGTCATAAATATTCGAATCCACGCATTTCATTTGACGGACGAAATTGGTTCCTATCAATTGGATTTGATCAAGTATTTGAGCAATATGATTTGACAGGCGAAAGTTTAGGAATTGATGTAGGTATTGAAAAATTGGCAGTTTGTTCTGATGGCGAGTTCAAAAAGAACATCAACAAGACCAAAGAAGTCAAACGATTAGAGCAAAAGTTGAAACGAGAACAACGACAACTAGCTTGTAAGTTTGAAGCCAATACGAAAGAGTATACTAAAAATCGAAAGCCAATTTATAAAACACCTTTAAAGAATATGAAAAATATTCAAAAACAAAATGCTGAAATCCGTAATTTATATAAGCGACTTAACGACATCCGAACAAATCATTTACATCAATGTTCTATTGAGATTGTGAAAACCAAGCCATCTCGTATTGTAATGGAACATTTACATGTAAAAGGGTTGATGAAAAATAAACATCTGGCGAAGGTGGTAGCCGGGCAAAAGTTATATGAATTCAAACGGCAAATTCAATACAAATGTCAAAAATACGGAATTGAATTTATTGAAGCCGACAGATGGTTTCCATCATCAAAAACTTGTTCTTGTTGTGGACAGATCAAATCCGATATGAAACTAAAAGACAGATTATATATCTGCTCTTGTGGATTAAAGTTGGATAGAGATTTGAACGCAAGCATTAACTTAGCAAATTACTCAATCTAAGGAATTTA
>NZ_JBNNUX010000105.1:0-1277 GCF_050280145.1 Lysinibacillus sp. NPDC093688 | reverse complement strand
TGAGCTACTTCGGAATAATGGTGGGCCTAAATGGACTCGAACCATCGACCTCACGCTTATCAGGCGTGCGCTCTAACCAGCTGAGCTATAGGCCCATTATTTTGGAGCGGGTGATGAGAATCGAACTCACGACATCAGCTTGGAAGGCTGAGGTTTTACCATTAAACTACACCCGCAGATGGTGGGTCAGGACGGAATCGAACCGCCGACACTTAGAGCTTCAATCTAATGCTCTACCAACTGAGCTACTGACCCGAAAAAAATGGAGGAGGTAGAGGGATTCGAACCCCCGCGCGGTGTTACCCGCCTGTCGGTTTTCAAGACCGATCCCTTCAGCCGAACTTGGGTATACCTCCGTAATATATAAATGGTGGAGCCTAGCGGGATCGAACCGCTGACCTCCTGCGTGCAAGGCAGGCGCTCTCCCAGCTGAGCTAAGGCCCCTTGTTAGGAAAGATGGTCGGAATGACAGGATTCGAACCTACGACCCCTTGGTCCCAAACCAAGTGCTCTACCAAGCTGAGCTACATTCCGATACTATTAGGCTTTTTTGGCGCGCCCGACAGGAGTCGAACCCATAACCTTCTGATCCGTAGTCAGACGCTCTATCCAATTGAGCTACGGGCGCATTTATAAAAACTGATGAGCCATGAAGGACTCGAACCTTCGACCCTCTGATTAAAAGTCAGATGCTCTACCAACTGAGCTAATGGCTCGTATTAAAAAATGAATGGCTGGGGTACTAGGATTCGAACCTAGGCATGACGGAATCAAAATCCGTTGCCTTACCGCTTGGCTATACCCCAATTATTAAAATGGGGCGACTGATGGGAATCGAACCCACGAATGCCTGAACCACAATCAGGTGCGTTAACCACTTCGCCACAACCGCCACTATATATAATCACGGCAGTATTTGAGTACCTAGAAACCTGGCAGGGGCAGTAGGAATCGAACCCACACCAAAGGTTTTGGAGACCTCTATTCTACCGTTGAACTATGCCCCTAAAAATGGTGGAGGGGGACGGATTCGAACCGCCGAACCCTAAGGAGCGGATTTACAGTCCGCCGCGTTTAGCCACTTCGCTACCCCTCCAAGGGATGATGCCGGCGATAGGAGTCGAACCCACGACCTACTGATTACAAGTCAGTTGCTCTACCAACTGAGCTACACCGGCAAAAAAAAAAATGGCGGTCCCGACCGGGATCGAACCGGCGATCTCCTGCGTGACAGGCAGGCATGTTAACCGCTACACCACGGGACCATTTTGGTTGCG
>NZ_JBNNUX010000104.1:0-1445 GCF_050280145.1 Lysinibacillus sp. NPDC093688 | reverse complement strand
TGAAGTGACCCCTAAAAGTTAGACACGGTTATTTCATTAGGCAGCTTGGGTAAAATGAGTTCGGTATTGCACCGGACTCATTTTTAATTTTGCCTTGATCCGTTTCGTATTATAGTAATTGATATATTTTTCTAATTCTATTTTAAAATGCTCTATACTTTCAAACTCCTTCATGTAAAGGAATTCAGATTTCATAATGCCAAAGAAATTCTCCATGACAGAGTTGTCGTAACAGTTTCCTTTACGAGACATACTTTGAACAATCCCTCTTGATTCTAGGGCGCGACGATATTTCTTCATTTGATAATGCCAGCCCTGATCGGAATGCATGAGTAGCTGATGGTGCTCAGGTAAACGTTCGAACGCTTTGTCCAACATATCTGAAACAAGTGAATAGGTTGGTCTAGAACCAATTGTATACGTGATAATTTCCCCGTTAAATAAATCTAAAACTGGCGATAAATAAAGTTTCTCACCGAATAATTTAAACTCCGTAATGTCTGTTACCCACTTTTCATTTGGGGCATCCGCTTTAAAATTGCGGTCTAAAGTATTGGGCGCAATTTTGCCAACGTTTCCTTTATAGGATTTATATTTTTTCATACGTACTAAGCATTTTAAACCAAGCTCTTTCATGATGCGTTGCACTTTTTTGTGATTCACTTTTTGTCCACGATTCGCTAGTTCATCACGAATACGGCGATAGCCATAACGCCCTTCATGTTCTTCATAAATCGCCTTTATTTCTGCTTTTAAATCGGCATCTGGATCCGGTCGATTCATACGTTTTACTAAATCATAGTACGTACTTCGTGGAATACCAGCGAGTTTTACAAGTGCTTTCACCGGATATTTATGCCTTAACTCATAGACTACTTTTACTTTGTCTTGTTTGGTGATTTTTCCTTGTGTTGAACTAAGGCATTCAACTTTTTTAAATACTCGTTTTCCATTTCTAGTTGCTTAATACGTGCTTCAAGTGCTTCGGTAGAGCCTTTAACTGGTGCTTGTTTCGATTGTTTATTGAATTCTTTTTTCATGGATGGACGCCCCTTTTTCTTTGATTGAAGGGCATCTAATCCTTGAGTTTCATATTGCTTTCTCCAAGCACTAATTGTTGAAGGGGCAGGTATTTTAAAAATCGCTGCCGTTTCGTTTAAGGACGTACCATTTTCAATCATAAAATTTAGTACATCCATTTTAAACTCTAGTGTGTAATTTGTATATGGCTTAATAAAAGCTTCAACACCATTGTATTCATATTGCTTAACCCATTTAAGAATTGCTTTATTATCAGTCCCCATAGATTTAGCTAAATCATAGGAACTTTCCTTTCCACTTAAGTAACGCTCAACAGCTTGTAATCTATCTTCGGCAGTATATTTGACCATAAAAAAACTGCACCTCCAATTGTTAGATGTGTCTAACAATTGGGGAGCAGTTCA
>NZ_JBNNUX010000103.1:0-1463 GCF_050280145.1 Lysinibacillus sp. NPDC093688 | reverse complement strand
TAAATTGTACCCTTTGTAAAGGACATTTTAAAAAAGGTTAGGCAACTTTTTGAAGCTGCTGTCTGTATTTTGCAGGCGGTAGCTTTTTTAAATTCCATTGCCCTCGATAATGATTGTAGTAAATCATATAACTCTTAATTTCTTTCTTTACTTCTTCTAACGTTTCACATGTTCTAATAGTTGTTTCATCTTTAAAATGCCCAAAGAATGATTCTTGAGGCGCATTATCCCAACAATTTCCACTGCGTGACATGGACTGTCCTAAGCCAATTTTCTTCACTAAGGCTCGGAATTTTGGATTCGTATAGTGGAAACCTTGATCCGAATGGATAAAGGCATCTTCCCTTAAATGGCGATGCTTCTTCAATTTATGTAACGTGTTGAGCGCAATTTCTATACTCAATGTAGAAGATACTTCATAAGCTAAAATTTCATTTGTTTCGGCGTCTTTTATCGTTGATAAATAAGCACGTTTACCACCGCCATATGTTAAATATGTGATATCGGTTAGTAATACTTTTCCTGCTACACCTTGCTTGAAGTTGCGGTGTAAATTGTTAGGGCATGTGCGATGTTCCTTCGTGGCTTTTGCCATACGACGTGCTGGATTCGCTTTTCGAATGGGGCAGATAATATTAAATTTCTTCATAATGCGACGGATACGCTTGAGGTTGTACGTAATTTCATATTGGTTTTCGAGTGTCATTTTTATTTGACGTGCACCTTTCTTTCGTCCTCGAAAATGAAAGGCCTTTAAAATAACTTCTTTCACCACTTCATCTTCTTCATTCTGTTTTTGACGAGTCAAGACAGCTTCTTCACTAAAATAGCGATAGTAGCCTGAGCGTGAAACATTTGCGATTTCACAAAGATATCGTACCATTCGTTTTAATTGATATTTTTCAATTATTTGATGGATTAACTCAAATTTTTGTGTAGTACTTATTTTGATTTCTTCCTCATCAGCTGCCTTTCGAGTTGATCTAGCTTTTTTAAAAGTTCGTTTTCTGCTTCTAACAATTTCATCTTCGCCTCTAAACGGGCGTATTTTTCTTCTAAACTTAATTCACGCTCTAAAGGGCGACCTGAAGTATGTTTTCTGGCATCTTCTAAACCTGTTAGCCCATGCTCTTTATAAGCCGTACGCCAACGATTCGAAGCTCTCCGAATACGTGTTGGACCAAGGGCTTCAATGTCAAAACCCGCCTCAAGAAAAATTTCACTTGGATATTTTCCTTTATCGTATTCATCAATAAAAAATTCTTTAAATTCATCTGTATAAGTAATGGCTTTCGAGCTTACCGTTTTGACGTATGGATTTAATTTTAATTGTGCCTGTTGTTGTTTCGAAAATAAATTTTTAGTCATACTATTTACCACCGCTCGTTTTTTTCTTCATTATAAACAAAAATACCCTATAAGATGACCTTTTTGAAAGTGTCTATCTTATAGGGTACATTTTA
>NZ_JBNNUX010000102.1:0-1466 GCF_050280145.1 Lysinibacillus sp. NPDC093688 | reverse complement strand
TAAACTGTACCCTATAAGATAGACACTTTGAAAAAAGTCTATCCTATAGGGTACTTTTGTTTATAATGAGAAAAAAGATGTCGGAGCGGAATGAAATGACGAAAAGATTATTTACTAAAAAAGAGCAAGAACAACTAAACTGTAATCCTAATGTCCAAGCTATTAGTGATAAAGCGATTACTTATACTGAGGAATTTAAACGCCATTTTATTGCAGAAAATGAAAAAGGAAAACTCCCAAGAACGATTTTTGAAGAGGCAGGTTTAGATGTTGAACTGATTGGTTTGAAGCGCATTAGTTCAGCGGGAAAGCGTTGGCGTGCAGCTTATCGTACAACTGGAGTAGCGGGTCTACAAGATACACGGAAAGCGAATTCAGGTCGTCCAATAGAACGGGAATTAAGTTTAGAAGAAAAAATTGCACGATTAGAAGCGAAAAATTTATTATTACAAGCGGAGAATGAACTTTTAAAAAAGCTCGATCTACTCGAAAGGCAGATGTTAAAAAAGAAATAACAATCGCAACAGAATTAAAATTTGATTTAATCAGTAAAACGATTCAAAAATATAAACTAAAACGTTTAGTAAGCTATCTATGTGAAATCATGGGTGTATCTCGTTCAGGTTACTATAATTATTTCACAGAAAAATCAGCACAAAAGCGTGCATCCCATGAGTTAGCAGATGTAGCCGTCAAAGAAATCATTTTAAAAGCGTATCATTTCCGAGGACGTAGGAAAGGTGCACGTCAAATCAAAATGACGTTAGAAAATCAATATGGGATTACGTATAACTTAAAACGTATTCGCCGTATTATGAAGAAATTCGAGATTGTATGCCCAATTCGGAAAGCGAATCCAGCACGTAAAATGGCCAAAGCGACAAAAGAACACCGTACATGTCCAAATGAATTACAGCGTAACTTTAAACAAGGTGTAGCAGGAAAAGTATTATTAACAGATATCACGTATTTGCCGTACGGAAACGGCAAACGTGCTTATTTATCAACGATAAAGGACGCTGAGACAAACGAAATTTTAGCGTATGAAGTATCTGCTTCATTAAGTATGGATATCGCGCTTAATACTCTTCGTAAATTGAAGCGAAATCATCACCATTTAACGAAAGATGTATTTATTCATTCAGATCAGGGATTCCATTATACGAATCCAAAATACCAGAAACTTGTGAAGAAAATAGGACTAGGGCAATCTATGTCACGCCGAGGAAACTGTTGGGATAACGCCCCTCAAGAATCATTCTTCGGTCATTTTAAAGATGAAACCAATCTGAAAACGTGCGAAACATTAGAAGAAGTAAAACGAGAAGTGAAAAGTTATATGATGTATTACAACCATTATCGGGGGCAATGGAACTTGAAAAAGCTGCCGCCTGCAAAATACAGACAGCAGCTTCAAAAAGTTGCCTAGCTTTTTTCAAAATGTCCTTTACAAAGGGTACACTTTA
>NZ_JBNNUX010000101.1:0-1552 GCF_050280145.1 Lysinibacillus sp. NPDC093688 | reverse complement strand
GTCTCGGGCCAACACGATGTTGGTCACGAAGGCGTTATCACAGGATGTGATGGTTTTAGCCTTCGTTCCTCTATTGCTGATCCCCAAGGAGTCGCCCTGCCGTAACGAAGATCAACTTATTTATATAGTAGACGTTTTAACAAAAGTCATCCACAACTTTTGGTGATGAACCTTTTTTATCCTGATTCATCAATGTTTTTCTAGTAACAACTACAATTAAGCCAGGGCGAAATTGATTGAGAAGAAAGGAGCAAAGAAATGTATGTATTAGCGATTGACGGTGGTGGAACGAAAACGTCAGCAGTGATTTGTGATGAGCTCGGCAATATTTATGCAAAAGTAGTAACGACTCGTAGTAACCCAACAGCAATGGATGTACAATATTTTCAGTCAACGATTCATGATATACTGCAAAATTTACAACAACAAAATCCGCAAGTATTTGCAGCAATAGATAGTTGTTTTGCTGGCATGGCTGGGGTCAAGGAGCTACAGGCAGAGGAAGTTGTAGAAACGATAGTACGCCATTACGTTCCTAAAACAACAAATGTTTTTGTTGATAATGATGCTCTAATTGCACTTTATGCAGGCACACTTGGGCAGGCTGGCATTGTGCAAATTGCAGGGACAGGTGCTATTACGATGGGCTACGATCGTGAGCAACATTTTTATAGAGTAGGGGGCTGGGGTTATCTTTTTGATGATGAGGGCAGTGGCTATGATTTAGGTGTTCAAGTGCTGAAGGCTATTTTTCAAAGCTATGATGGCCGAGGAGACGCAACAGCGCTGACAGATGTTGTATTACGTTATTTTTCTGTGGAAAATGTACCACAATTAATAGAGTGTATATATGGAGAAGAACATCCTCGGACAGTGATTGCACCGTTAAGTAAATATGTTTTTGAAGTGGCAGGAAAAGGAGATCGTGTCGCTGCTAAGATTATTGAGGATGCTTGTAAGAAATATTATGTGGCGATTAAAGCATGTTACGCCCATATGGCTTGGAAGGAAGGGGACGTACCTGTCGTTTTAGTGGGAGGCGTTTTTAAGAATGAAGCGTATTTTTTACCTGAGTTACAGCAATTTGCACAAGCAGACGGGGTACCATTGCAATTTATGGAGCCAATCTTACAACCAATTGGTGGAGCAGTAATTGCAGCCTTCAAGCAAATAAACGTTCAGCTCGGCGCAGATTTTGTGGAATCTTTCTCCAAAAATTATGAACAGGAATGAAAGTTAAAGGCAATTGAATGATGTTTTATTCAATTGCCTTAAAATTTCGGTTTCAAGCCTTGAACAGTGTGAACATATAGACTTTGATGGACTCATTTCAAACATTACATATTTAATGCTCATCACCAAAAGCTGTGGATGACATTTTTAAAAATATTTGCCTTGTATATTAGTTGATCTTCGTTACGACTGGGCGACTCCTTGGGGATCAGCGATAGGGGAACGAAGGCTAAAAGCATCACATCCTGTGATAACGCCTTCGTGACCAACATCGGTGCTGTTGCTGTCGCTGCGCTTTCGCACAAACAAAACCCTCTGC
>NZ_JBNNUX010000100.1:0-1983 GCF_050280145.1 Lysinibacillus sp. NPDC093688 | reverse complement strand
CGCCTTCGTGACCAACATCCTGTTGCTGCCGCTACGTTGCACTGCGCTTTCGCACAGAAAACATTTGTTGCCCCGACGCCCCCAGGAAGCTCTGCTCTGCGCGAAAGCGAAGCGTCAGCAACAAAGCGCCCGGCCGGAACGGAAATCAACCTCACGTTATGATGAAAACCACTAAATGGTTTAGATTAAAAGTTTTTAGGTTACTTTGTTAATAAATAAGCTAAAAAATATTTGACAGCTTATGAAAGTACATGTTAATATAGTTAAGGTTAATGAATACAAAGTTTGTGGTTGAAGTAGAGGCTGCCCGCTTCTCACCTGATACAACGCTCTTGGGCTGTGAACAGGTATGACACGTTGAATTGTTTTGCGCAGACTTGCGCATGCACATATAGCGGGCGGACATCTTCAAAAGTGTCCGTCCTTTTTTTATGGACATGACAAGATGATGTACCGTTCAACCGGGCAAGGCTTTGCCCAAACCATGTATTCGCGACAACTACTTGGAGGTGGATTACTATTAGCAAAGACATGTATGTAAACGAAGGCATTCGCGCACGTGAACTTCGATTAATCGATCACAATGGTGACCAGCTTGGTGTAAAGACACGTAATGAAGCGCTAGAAATCGCCACTCGTGTAAACTTGGATCTTGTCCTTGTGGCCCCTCAAGCCAAGCCGCCAGTCGCTCGTATCATGGACTATGGTAAATTTAAGTTTGAACAGCAAAAGAAAGACCGTGAAATTCGTAAAAATCAAAAAGTCATCGTAATGAAAGAGGTTCGTTTGAGCCCATCAATCGATGAGCATGATTTCCAAACGAAGTTACGTAATGCGGTTAAATTCCTTGAAAAAGGCGATAAAGTTAAATGTAGCTTACGTTTCAAAGGTCGTGCGATTACACACAAAGACATTGGTCAACGTGTGTTAGATCGTTTTGCTGAAGCTTGTGCTGAAGTATCGACGGTTGAACAAAAACCGAAGATGGAAGGCCGAAGCATGTTCTTAGTTCTTCAACCAAAGAACGAGAAATAATATTAGACGAACAGTTTAGGAGGAATTCGACATGCCAAAAATGAAAACTCACCGTGGAGCTGCGAAACGTTTCAAAAAAACGGGTTCAGGTAAATTAAAATATGACCGTGCTTATGGAAGCCACTTATTCGCAAACAAATCTACAAAACAAAAACGTCACCTACGTAAAGCAAACATCGTTTCATCTGGTGACTTCAAACGCATCAAATCTTTACTTGTTTACATGAAATAATTGACTAAAAAATACTAATATTCATTTTTAAATGAAAAGCAGGAGGTAATTCATATGCCACGCGTAAAAGGCGGAACAGTGACGCGCAAACGTCGTAAAAAAGTATTGAAATTAGCTAAAGGTTACTACGGTTCAAAACATACATTATACAAAGTTGCTAACCAAGCAGTAATGAAGTCAGGTCAATATGCATACCGTGACCGTCGTCAGAAAAAACGTGATTTCCGTAAATTATGGATCACTCGTATCAACGCAGCTGCTCGCATGAACGGTCTTTCATACAGCCGTTTAATGCACGGTTTAAAAGTTGCTGGTATCGAAGTTAACCGTAAAATGTTAGCTGACTTAGCTGTAACTGATGCAGCAGCATTCACTCAATTAGCAGACACTGCAAAAGAAGCAGTAGCTAAATAATTTTTGACAAAGTCAAAAATTACTTCTGCACCGAAAGCGAAGCGACAGGTGCAAAAGTTATTAAAAGACTGATGGATTTATCCGTCAGTCTTTTTTTGTGTTAGAGTAGTAGTAAATATAATTAAAAGGAGTATTCAATGGGTAACTAAACTGTTACAACAAATTTAAACAAAACTATACAAATCTGTATAGAAGTATAGATTTATAACAGAATACCCTTCGTATCAAGCGATTGGTGCGAACTCCACGTTAATTGCTTTTAACTCCTAAAGCCTTGTGACCAACGCGGAGCTGGAAACGGC
>NZ_JBNNUX010000099.1:0-2227 GCF_050280145.1 Lysinibacillus sp. NPDC093688 | reverse complement strand
GCTAAAAGCATCACATCCTGTGATAACGCCTTCGTGACCAACATCGTGTTGGCCCGAGACCCTGCAGCGCAGCGAAGCGGCTCATCGGACGCCCCCAGGAAAGCGCCCAGTCGGAACGGAAATCAACCCCACGTTATGGTCATGAGCCATTTTTATGAAAGAGGTGAGTGCTATCGTCATTCAATATGATATTCTCCAAGATCAATGTAAGAAATTAAAAGCTTTGTCCTTCATTAAATTGGCTAAAAATTTACAGGATGCTAGCTCTCTCGCCACGTCAAAGCCAGCTCTATCTTTACAAAAATCACTCCTTGTATTGGAGGAAATTTTATATGAGCTTTATAAACTAGAAATGGATTCAGAACCAAAGCTAAAAAACATTCGATCATTACTCAATAATCGTAACTTTGTTGCAAAGATTCATCCACGTCGCATTTATTTACTAATGAATCTTGTAAACAAAATGACATCTAGTAATAGTAGTGAGATTGTGGAAGCAAAGGTCGCAAAAATTGTTCTAGATTATATAAGTGATATTGTAGAATGGTTTATTAAACGCTATGACAATAGCTTAAAGGCAAAAATGATTCGCATAGCTCCTAGTTTTGAAGATATAACTTCAGTTTTTGATGTAAATATGCTTCTTCAAGATAACCAATCACCCGAGGCCTATAAAAGTGCCGCAAACTGGTTTGAGCTTGCAGCAAAACAAGGGAATGCAAGTGCTCAATATAATTTAGGTGCTCTTTATAATCAAGGCCGTGGTGTTAAGAAAGATTATACAGTTGCAAAAATGTGGTATGAACGCGCCGCTGCTCAAAATGATGCAAATGCACTTTATAGTCTAGGCGTGCTCTATCATTTAGGTCATGGTGTTGTACAAGACTATGAAGAAGCCACTCGCTATTATAAAGCTGCTGCGGATTTAGAAAACGCAGATGCACAGTACAACCTTGGGGTCCTATACAACCAAGGACTTGGTATGCCACAAAATTTTGCGGAGGCAGCAAAATGGTACATGCTAGCAGCCAATCAAGGGAATACAAGTGCTCAAAATAACCTTGGATTCCTTTATCACAACGGAACTGGCGTCGAGCAAAGCTATGAGGAAGCTATAGCCTATTTTGAAATGGCTGCATTAGCTGGCGATGCAAGTTCTCAGTATAATCTTGGCTATATGTACCTTAAAGGTCGTGGCATCTCACAAAATTTTGAAGAAGCTGCGCAATGGTTCCATTTAGCTGCACTTCAAGACCATACAAATGCAGAATTTCAATTGGCAATGTTATATAACACTGGTCAAGGTATTCCTCAGGATCGCATAGAGGCTATAAAATGGTTTAAGCTCGCAGCACATAAAGGACACTTAAATGCTCAATACTGTCTCGGTGTACTTTATGTCAAAGAAAACGATATACCTTTAGCTGAAAAATGGTTACAGTTAGCTACTAACACTGGACATATAAGTGCAGGTTTTGAGCTTGGACGTATTTTTGTATACCAACTTCAGCAACCAGAGAAAGCGCTCCCTTACTTCCAAGCGGCTGCCGAAAAGGGTTATGCTGATGCTCAGTACGAGCTCGGATTATTATATGAAGCTGACTTGAATTATGATGAAGCAGTAAAATGGTGGAGAGCCGCTACGGATCAGTCCCATATTCAGGCTGAATATCAATTAGGGTTATTATATGAGCATGGATTGGGAATCGAGCAGGACTTAGAAGAGGCACGACGCTGCTATCGACTAGCAGCCATCCAAGGGCATTCAGGTGCTCAATATCAGCTCGGTAATTTATTTGATAAGGGAAAAGGTGTTGCACAGGATTACACCGAGGCAGCAAAATGGATTGAACAAGCTGCCGCTAAGGGTCATGTCAAAGCACAGTATCAATTAGCTCAAATGCACAGCCATGGACAAGGGGTACCGAAGGATTTTGCGAAAGCAGCCCAACTGTATCGACTAGCTGCCAATCAAGGGCATCAAAAGGCCCAATTCCAGCTCGGTATGCTTTACAAAAAAGGACATGGTGTCGCACAGGATTATACCGAGGCAACAAAATGGCTTAAGAAGTCTCTTGAAAATATAAAGTAAATGGCTCATCACCATAGCGTAGAGTTGATTTCCGTTCTGGCTGGGCGCTTTCCTGGGGGCGTCCGATGAGCCGCTTCGCTTCGCTGCAGGGTCTCGGGCCAACACGATGTTGGTCACGAAGGCGTTATCACAGGA
>NZ_JBNNUX010000098.1:0-2292 GCF_050280145.1 Lysinibacillus sp. NPDC093688 | reverse complement strand
GTCACGAAGGCGTTATCACAGGATGTGATGCTTTTAGCCTTCGTTCCTCTATCGCTAATCCCCAAGGAGTCGCCCAGCCGGAACGAAGATCAACTATATAAATAGCATACGTTATTAAAAATATCATCCCTAACTTTTGATGATGAACCTAAAAATATCCGTTTTTTTATTTCATAAACTTAGTTTAGCACGTGAATACAACACTAATATTTCACCAATCTTAAATAATTCTTAATTAGCTATTATTGATGTAAAGTGAAAATTCCGCGTAGACTTTCAGGAGACAAACAAGAGTACGTAAATGTAGCTCGTGCCTGCCCACGGAAAGAAAAGCGGAATTTTACCAAATAAGAAAATATTAATTTTTGTTGGAAAGACTTTTACACGAGCATACTATGCTTTTGCGACTTCCTCTTTGCAGAATGCTAAAATTTCTTCTAACTCATCATTCTCTAATGCAAAATCCAAATACTCACCTTCTGCTTTTTCTATGATGAAGTAATTTAAAATAAATGACTCTTCACCTTTTTCAGCAATCAGTACTCGAATCTCAACTCCTGCCTCGTGATAAAGCTCATCTTCTTCATCAATATTTACATCTAAAATAAATTCGTAACGTTTACCTTCAATAATATTTGTTGGATCTAAAATTTCTTCCATTGCGAATTGTGTAATTTCCATTGTACGATCTCCTTTAAGTTAGCCTGTTCTTACTATATTATATTAAATCAAATTCAGCATGGGTCAAATAGAAAACTCGTATACACTTGAAAGTAATTATGCCACAATGAAAATAAAATAATTGAGAGACGTGATTCTCTTAAGGATACTCTACATAAAAGGAGGCTTTTTTCTTGAAAGAGCTACTATATTACCAAGATGTTATGCTACGTGAATTTAATGCAACAATTGTCAATAAAGGTACTGATATAGATGGCCGTAACTACGTGGTGCTATCAAATACTGCATTTTATCCAACAGGAGGCGGACAACCTCATGACACAGGTACTTTAAACGATATCGAGGTCATTGATGTCGAGAAGATCACTGATGAAATTCGCCATTATATTCAAGGCGACTCTGCTAGTTTAGTTGGAGAAGTGCATGGACAATTGAATTGGCCACGACGATTTGACCATATGCAGCAGCATGCAGGGCAACATATTTTAACAGCGGCCTTTGTCGAGCTTTTTGATGCACCAACTGTTAGCTTCCATTTAGGAAGCGAGCAGGTCACAATTGATATTGCCGTGGATGCCCTAACGGAAGAACAGCTTGTGGCCGCAGAAGCACGTGCCAATGAAATGATTCTAGAGAATCGTCCGATTGAAACGACATGGATTACAGAAGAAGAACTAGAGAACTACAGCCTACGTAAAGAGGTAGCCGTTACAGGAGATATTCGACTTGTTATTATTCCTGATTTTGACTACAACGGTTGTGGCGGTACCCATCCAACATCAACAGGACAAGTTAGCGCAATAAAAATCCTTGGCACAGAAAAAATGAAAGGTAATATTCGCGTCTCCTTTGTCTGTGGCCACCGAGTTTTAGCAGAACTTGCCATGCGAAAGAAAGTACTAGCTGACGTTGCAAGACAATTAAGTGTACCTGAGGCTGAAGCAGCTACAGCACTTACAAAAATCTTAACGACACAGAAAAATACAGAAAAAGCACTTGTGGCGGCAAAAGAAGAGCTGCTAAATTATGAAGCAAGAGCGCTAGTTTCTAGTGAAAAACGTATTATTACTGCTACCTTTACTCAACGTACTATGCAAGAACTTCAAAAATTAGCTCGGACTGTTGTCGCTGAGCAGGTAGATGCTATCGTATTACTTGTTTCAGAAAATGAAGACAAGCTTCAGTTTGTCGCAGCACGTGGTGCAAAAGTTGAAAAAAGTATGAAGGACATTGCCGCAAAGGCACTGCCACTCGTTAATGGAAAAGGCGGCGGCAGTGATCAGATGGTACAGGGCGGTGGCGAGCGTATCATCTCTACCGAGCAACTATTTGAAGCTTTACAAGAAGTACTAAACTGATTTCTCGATAATAAATTACAACTAAGGAGTTGCTCCATTACTGGGGCGGCTCCTTTGCTGTTAAAAGCTATTTATATCAATGAGATCAAGGTATCATGTTTAAATAAAGTATAGCTCTTCGGCATAACGGGGATTGATTTCCGTTCCGACTGAGCGCTTTCCTGGGGGCGTCGGGGCAACAAATGTTTTCTGTGCGAAAGCGCAGTGCAACGTAGCGGCAGCAACAGGATGTTGGTCACGAAGGCGTTATCAC
>NZ_JBNNUX010000097.1:0-2315 GCF_050280145.1 Lysinibacillus sp. NPDC093688 | reverse complement strand
GTAGCTATTCGGTAGCTTTTGTGTAGCCGTTCGGGAGTCATATAACAATTTTTATCGCATAAATAGGAATCACATTTGACACTGTCAAATCAATATTTTTCACAGAAATGCCTACCGAATGGCTACATACGGAGACATTTCTGTGTAGGATTCCTCTTATGCTCTTTAATAGCAATAGTTGCAATATTACACCTGTATACCCTCATATTTTTCATTTCAAAATCTCAAACCTTTTTCAGAAAAACATCTTTAATTTTTTCTAACAAAACAAAAAACGCTCACTCTTTTTTTTCGAGTAGCGTTTTGTTTTTTATTTTTCTTCTTCAATTTCATTTATCATTTGATGATTTATTTTTTGTTTTTCTTCGTCTGTTAAATCAAAAATTTCACTCGCTAAATATTCATTTTTATTCCACATGTAAAAAATTTGATACACGTATTCGGTTGGATCAATTTCTTTTAAGTAATCTAAATCTCCATTTTTTAATTTCTTTTTAGCATCTTTAAATAATCCTGAATAAACTAATACCTGTTTACCTTTAAGAGATTTATAGAATGCATCAAATACTTTTTGATTTATTAAATAATCACTATCTTTACCAGAATACTTAGCCATTTCATATAACTCATTATTGTTATTTTGTCTTATTTTTTGAACTTGAACTTGTGTAATTTCTGAAATTCCCGTTACGTCACGCCATAATTCAAGCCATTCTTTTTGGCTAATATAATATCTTTTATCTGTAAAATATGACTTATTTACTGCAATTAAAACATGAAAATGCGGGTTATAGTCATCACGTTCTTTATTGTAAGTAATTTCTAATTTTCTTACATAACCTTTCGTAGCAGAAATTACTTTTTTACGCTTAAACATCTTTTGAAAAGAGTGATTATAAGCTTTAATTTCACTTTCTAAATGCTCAGCTGTAACATTTGGCGTGGTAAGTGTTAAAAAGATGAATTGTTTATCTTCTTTTTGCTTAATATATTGCATCATCAATGATAAACCTAACGCATCTTTTCTCGCTTTTCGCCATGCACATACAGGACAAAATCGATTTTTACATAAATTAGATTTATGCAATTTCTGTTTCTCTAATGTTTTATCTGCCACAAAACTCAAGAATGTATTGCACTCCCTTATCAAATCCATTTGTCCTTCTTTGACATGCCGTTCAATAAATTTCTGAAATACTTGATTTCTCCGTTTTTTCTCAGTATACTTTTCCATATATTAAATCACTGTAAAAACAACTAAGTTGTATACAAAGTTTTTATAACAAAAAAGTTGCTTTTTCTCCTTTCATGTAAAGTTTTGGTTTGGTCACCATAAACTCTACTATACTAGGTATGAAAAAGCAACTTTTTTTGCGTTCAAAGACAGTCATATCAACTAATCTAGAGACAGGTAACCATACGGGAATAGTTACCTATAGTATCAAGACAAGAAGAAACTCGTTTCACTCGTTTCAAAAATTCAAAAAATCCCGTCGTTAAATAGTTTTTAAATGAGATAAAAATAAATAAGTGTTAAAATAATAATATAACGTTATCCCAACTATGTATAAGTTATTTGTAATACGAAGTAACTCTTCGCCCTCACCATAGCTACTCAAATTGTTGAGTGGCTATTTTTTATGCTTTATTCCAATTGCTTTATTGACGTTGAGCCTCTGAACCCTTAACAATCCCAAAACTTGTCGAATCGTCGGCTTAATAGCTCACGCTATGCCGACATTCGTCTTCAAGTTTAGTTAAGGGTTCTTCTCAACGCACAATAAATTTTCTCGGCATAAATGCGTGTGGTATGCTTAATATAGTGCTCTTTTTCAATCGCACAGCATTTTATAGCAATTCTCCAAACCACTCATTTTTGAGTGGTTCTTTTATTTTGCATTTTAAGCCCTTTCTAGGACATTTAATCATTTCGAATATAAAAACAAACAAAAATTTCTTTCGTTCAAAAGAGAGGCTATGAATCATTTTAAAATTCATTTCTCAACACTTTCAGAAAGAAAAATATATTTTTAATCTCAATTATTCTTCTTAGAAAAAAGCTAAAACCCGATTAATAATATTCAAAAAAGGCAGCAGTGCATTTTGATTTTGGCTACCATTTAGCTCCCTTTTAGCTCCCAAATGGCTACCTAATAATGTAGCTATTTGGTATCCATTTTTGATTTTAGGTATCCATATGGTAGCCATTTTTGATTTTGGGTAGCTATTCGGTAGCTTTTGTGTAGCCGTTCGGGAGTCATATAACAATTTTTATCGCATAAATAGGAATCACATTTGACACTGTCAAATCAATA
>NZ_JBNNUX010000096.1:0-2443 GCF_050280145.1 Lysinibacillus sp. NPDC093688 | reverse complement strand
GAATACGACAAAGTAAAAGCAGATACATGGGATAGACGTAATATGCGTGTTGAATTTAATCCGAATAAACTTACGCATGAAGAAATGCTTTGGTTAAAACAAAACATTATCAACTACATGGAAGATGACGGTTTTACAAGAATAGATTTAGCTTTTGATTTTGAAGATGATTTAAGTAATTATTATGCAATGACTGATAAAGCAGTTAAGAAAACTGTATTTTATGGTCGTGACGGGAAACCAGAAACAAAATATTTTGGCGTTCGTGATAGTGATAGATTTATTAGAATTTATAACAAAAAACAAGAACGTAAAGATAACGCAGATGTCGAAGTTATGTCTGATCACTTATGGCGTGTAGAAATTGAACTTAAAAGAGATATGGTGGATTACTGGAATGATTGTTTTAATGATTTACATATTTTGAAACCAGATTGGAAAATAATTGAACGCACTTCTGATAGAGCAATAGTTTTTATGTTGCTAAATGATGAAGAAGAATGGGGTAAAATTCATAGAAATTCTAGAACCAAATATAAAAACTTAATTAAAGAAATATCTCCAGTTGATTTAACGGAATTAATGAAATCGACTTTAAGAGAAAATGAAAAACAATTACAAAAGCAAATAGAATTTTGGCAGATAAAAAGTAAGAAGCTATTTTAAAAATGGCTACCATTCGGCTCCCTTTTAGCTCCCAAATAGCTACCTAATAATGTAGCTATTTGGGAGCTATTTTTGATTTTAGGTATCCATATGGTATCCATTTTTGATTTTGTGTAGCTATTCGGTAGCTTTTGTGTAGCCGTTCGGGAGTCATATAACAATTTTTATCGCATAAATAGGAATCCCATTTGACACTGTCAAATCAATATTTTGCACAGAAATAGCTACCGAATGGAGACATTTGGAGACATTTCTGTGCAGGATTCCACTTATGCTCTTTAAAATACAAGAGTTACATTATACACCTATTTTTTAAGGCTTTAGCTTTTTATTAAGAAGAATAACCGAGATAGAAAAACATATTTCGTATTCTAAAAGATTTAGAAAATAAATTTTAAAATGATTTATCGTCTCTCTGTTGAACGAAAAAAGTTTTTAGTTATTTTTTATACGTGGAATGATTAAATGTCCTAGAAAGGGCTTAAAATGCAAAATAAAAGAACCACTCAAAAATGAGTGGTCTGGAGAATAGCAATAAAATGCTGTGCGATTAAAATTGAGCACTGTATTGAGCATACCATACGCATTTATGCCGAGAAAATTTATTGATGTTGAGAAGAACCCTTAACTAAACTTGGAGACGAATGTCGGCATAGCGTGAGCTATTAAGCCGACGATTCGACAAGTTTAGGGATTGTTAAGGGTTCCGAGGCTCAACGTCAATAAAGCAATTGGAATAAAGCATTAAAAAATAGCCACTCAATTTGTGAGTAGCTATTTTTGGGCGAAGATCACTTCACATTAAAAGACTAAAACTAAATGTGAATGAGGATAATGCTATATTTTTACTTTAACACTTATTTATTTTCATCTCATCCAAAACCATTAAAAATAGTCACTCAATTATTGAGTGACTATGGGTTGGTAGAAGAACTATTTCATGTTAAAAGAATTAATGATGTTCGAGAATTATATTTTCACTTTAACATTTATTTAATCATAGTGCATTCAAAAGTATTTAACGATGAGATTTTTTGGCTTTTTTGAAACGAGTTTCTTCTTGTCTTGATACTATATAGAAATAACTCAATTTTTGAATTAAGGCTTTATCCCTTGTCAATAAAGGGTTAAGGCGTTTTTTTGTTGTTGAAAGAAATTTTTGACATAGGTTTATAAACACCAAAAAGCTTGGTCATAATAGACCAAGCTTTTTGATAGTGTTATATTAATAACAAAATAAAAAGAAGTCGCTCACTCCCCCGCCAAAGTTTGTGAATGCGACTTACCCAAGGAAAAACATTAAGTTGTTTTTTATATTTTGTATATCTAGATATTAAACGATATTAGTTTTTTCTTCAAGGTATATATTCGGGTGAGCGACTTCTTAAATTAAATTAAGGAGTCGATTTTTTATGAGTAGAGAAAATTATTCAAAGTACTTACAAAATAAGGATAGTGATATTTTACACTCAACCGGCTACTCTAATAGCCGGTTACACGCACATACTGTGTGCATATCGAAACCAAAAATCAGTTTCGACCGTATGACAATTGTTGGGAATTTAAATAAAAATAATGCTCAAAAGCTATCTGAATTCATGAGTACTGAACCACAAATTAGACTTTGGGATATACTACAAACGAAATTTAAAGCTAAAGCACTACAAGGAAAAGTTTATATTGAATACGACAAAGTAAAAGCAGATACATGGGATAGACGTAATATGCGTGTTGAATTTAATCCGAATAAACTTACGCATGAAGAAATGCTTTGGTT
>NZ_JBNNUX010000095.1:0-2514 GCF_050280145.1 Lysinibacillus sp. NPDC093688 | reverse complement strand
CCTTCTCCGCCATTGGCCCGTTGGTCAAGTGGTTAAGACACCGCCCTTTCACGGCGGTAACACGGGTTCGAATCCCGTACGGGTCATACTGAAATACAGTAGATGTAATTTACATCTACTGTATTTTTTTTATATTTCCAAATGACCGCATTGCATTTACCAAATGGTCCAAAGGTGGCGAATGTAGTAGGAAGTAATTGCTGAAGACATAATATTTGTTTTAAAGATAAACTATAAAAAAATAGCAGGCTAGCTATATTTTCAGCATGCTATTTTTCATGTTATTTAATTGCTATTAACTAATGGGATATAAAAGGTGTTTTGTGCACGTACTTTGCATTATCAATATGATCAATGATAAAAGTGGCTATATCTTGATTCGTAATTTTTGTACCAGGCATATCAGTAAGATTTTCCTTTATCTGACTGGATGTTAAGCGATCTTTTACAAACGGTAATCTAATTAGTGTCCATTTGATCTGTTTATTAGTTAATAAAAATTCCCATTCTAATTTTTTATCCTGCATCATTTTCGGAAAGAAAACTTCAAACATCTTTGCTCCAAAACGATTCATCATGCTTTTTTTGTCCTCTTTAATCGTTAGAGAACCACCGGAAACACCTATGTAACGACTAATGTTTAAATCTTTCATCACATTAAAAATAGTAGTTGTAACCTTACTATATATAGGTTCCTCTTTAGGTGGTTGACCAAATGTATTAATAACAACTTGACAATCTTTAAGAAGCTCTCGGATACTTTCTATATTTTGAACCTGCCCTTGCACTATTTCAATTTTATTATTTTTATATAGTAACTTCTCCGGATTTCTAACAAGCATCCGAACTTGATATCCTTTTTGTATTGCACGAGTTGCTATATGCCTTCCTACTTTCCCTGTTCCTCCAATTATCGCTATTTTACAAGGGTTATCCATTTTATACCTCCCATTGAATATACTAGTATATATACGATAAATCTCATAAATAGGATTCAAAATTTTCTTTTTTTTATTAAAATATGTAATATTGATGTGTATAGTATTTTTGGTGATTCTGTAAGCTTAGATGAAAATAGAACAAAAGCTAGGGGGATAAGGATGGAAAAATTATTGTGGGCTAACAACCAACAATATTTGATGCAGAAGAACGTAGAACAAGTAGTATCTTTTCTACAGCATTTTTCACCGGAACAAGTAAATCGTGTTGGTAGATTTCAACGTACATATGAGAAATTTGAAAGCACACCATTACGAAGCTTAAATGCTTTTGCATCACTAGTTGGGGTACAAAGTATTTTTGTAAAAGATGAATCATATCGATTTGACTTAAATGCATTCAAAGTATTAGGTGGTGTTTATGCAATTGGGCAGTACGTTGCCAAAAAGTTAGGTAGGAATATTGATGAGCTATCGTTTGAGCAGCTTAAATCAAGAGCAATAAAGGAGCAACTAGGGGACTTAACATTTATTTCAACGACAGATGGCAATCATGGTCGTGGTGTGGCTTGGGCGGCAAGAGAGCTTGGTTTGAAAGCACGTATTTATATGCCGGCTGGTAGTGCTGAGGAGCGCCTCCAAAATATTAAAAATGAAGGTGCATATGCTGAAATAACGACAATGAATTATGATGATACAGTTCGTTTTACTTCACAACTGGCAACGGAAAATGACTGGGTCGTTATTCAGGATACGATGTGGGAAGGCTATGAGGAAATTCCGTTATGGATTATGCAAGGCTATACTACACTAATAAAAGAAGTCGCCCTGCAGTTGGAAAAAGCACCTACCCATGTATTTTTACAAGCTGGGGTTGGATCTTTTGCAGGTGCAGTTGTAGCTTTCTTACAACAATATTATGAGCAAGAGATTACATTTGTCTTAGTTGAGCCTTTTGCAGCGAATTGCTATTATGAAAGTTTTAAAGCAGGAGCTGAGCAGTGTGTAACGGTTGGTGGAGAGATGCAAACCATTATGGCAGGTCTTGCTTGTGGTGAGCCAAGTCCACTAGCTTGGGATTTGTTAAAGACTTATACGAAGGTGAGTATTTGCTGTGATGAGGAAGTTGCTGCAACCGGTATGCGCATTCTTGGAAATCCACTAGCAACAGATTCACGAATTATTGCTGGAGAATCGGGAGCTGCTCCAGTTGGATGTTTTTATGAGTTGATGATGAATGAGCAATATACAGAACTGAAGGATACATTACAAGTAGATGAAAACTCTCGTGTATTGTTTATTAACACTGAAGGTGACACAGATGTAGATAATTATAGAAATATTGTGTGGCATGGGAAATATGCAAACATTTAATTGAAGGAAAGAGCAAACTAGTGATAGTTTGCTTTTTTCATTCACATGTATTGAAGGATGAAATTTGAATGACATATGCAATTTATATAAGTTGATCTTCGTTACGACTGGGCGACTCCTTGGGGATCAGCAATAGAGGAACGAAGGCTAAAAGCATCACATCCTGTGATAACGCCTTCGTGACCAACATCGTGTTGGCCCG
>NZ_JBNNUX010000094.1:0-2514 GCF_050280145.1 Lysinibacillus sp. NPDC093688 | reverse complement strand
AGCTTAGGAAGAAGCGTAAGAAAAAGAGAGGTAAGTTTTTTACAAAGGCCAGGAAGCTTAGAAATAGGCTATCCAGGAGAAAATTGGTCAGGAAGATTAAACGGGCTGCGAAAAAAGCAGTACTTACAGTGAAAAAAGCAACTGTTAAGCAAGCAACTAAAAAGGCCAGTAATGCGGCCAAAGCTGCTGTCAAACAAGTCAAAAAGAATGAAACAGCTCAAAATCTTAAACTAGTTTCTATGGGGTTAAATTACATTCCTGTTTTCGGAAATATTAAGGCTCTATATGAAATGGCCACTGGAAAAGACATGATTACTGGACAGAAAGTGGTAATTCCAAAAGGTGGATCAAAGTATATAAATTTAGAAAACTCCTGTCCTATGCCTCAGAATAAAGGTAAAACTAAAAAAGAAAAAGAACGTGAAATAATAGACAAATTTATAGAAGAACAAAGAAATCATGAAAAGAAAGTATTAAAATTTGCATATAATTTCTTTTTCGAAGATATTGAAACTATGTTAAGTCCTGACTCATCATTGAAAGAACGAGCTGAAGCTGCATTTTATACATTCTATAAACCTGCGAAAATGGCTGATACAGCAAAAGATGGAGCAAAAATTATAGAAAGTCAGGCAGAGCGAATCAAAAAAAATGTAGATGAAAGTGCAAGAGCAAGAGATAGTTCTAAGTTTGATGACTATGCAAGAAAAGAAAAAGAGATAACAGGAAATAAGGGTACGGGAAATATCGGAAATCAGACCAGAGATCAGGCCAGACATACTGCTCAAAATCTACTGAAAAATGGAGAAGTTAGTATGTCTAATTTGGAATCGATGATTCCTTCGAATATTCCAAATACATTTAAACCAACCGATACTATTACTGATGGTGCAAAATATGAATTTACACTTGCGGATGGACAAAAGGCTATTATTCGATGGCATTCTCCAGACCCTGTAGCGGCAAGCAAATATCCAGGATCAGCATCAGGTGCAAGATGGACTACACAGATAAAAATCGGAAATAAACAGCTAAAATCTGACGGAACATGGACAAAAAATCAATCTTTAAATGAGGTTCATATTCCAATAGAAGGGAAATAAAATATGGATATAAATGAAATTAAGAATCTACCTGATAGAATACCAACTGGAACACTAATATCAATGTTTCAAAATGCATTAGATCAATTTAGAAATAATAAAATTGAAAAAGATGGTTTTTTATTAATACTTAGTCAACTAACAGACCGGCAAGTTATGACATACGAGTTATTAAGAAGTGATATAAGAAATGATATTGATAGAACTCTCTCTAGATTATGGAATACAGATTCCTATGATGAAGTAGATATTATTCTTTCTATTGTAGTAAATCTCGGTCTAGAAATTTGCTTTAATAAAATAAAAGAATCACTGGAACAGTATAAGGATATAGATAAATCAATCCTAGATGAAATACAGGAAACAATAGATGAAGTAGGCGAGAATATCTCTAATCCGTATTATAGTTTGGAAAAATTTAAATAGTCTGTTACTAGTGTGAAATGCCAAAAACCAAATTTACAATGGTTAAAATGGATCTTTAATTACTATCTTCCCTAGATTAAAGATATCAAGACTTAAATTTAAAGAGAAGTATACAATTGCTGAGGAGTACATTGATTAAATTTGGGGTATCAGAGTTTTGAATCCTAAAGTTTCTTTAGAAGAAACTAATAATGAATTTTTATAGCAAGTGTAATTAATCCTGATTCGAAGCAAACCTTGATTGGCTATAAGCTTTTCAAGGTTTTTTAATTATACTGAAAACTGATAGAATGTATAATTTATTGAATCAATAATTAATGATGGTCAGCTATGACACATGAAAATGCTTACTGTTAGAAAAGGTACTAAGATGACATTTAAGGGCGTAAAAGATAGTGGGACAAAGTGAGAAAAAAGATGTGTTTTAAGAATCGAGAGCTCATGAAGGTTTGTAGCATTAGGTATTTTAATACGGGGATACAGAGAAAAGAACGAGAATTGGGCGAGAGACATTTTAAATGCAAGGGTAGTATATAAATGGAATAACTAACAAACTAACGAGAATGACAAGGCTCGTGCCGATAAACAAGGATATAATATATAATAGTTTTTTAATTGTATACAGTTAAAGATATCCTTGAATTTGAATTAATAACTCATGAAGGCAAGCCATCAAGAGATGTTATTTTAATACTAATGTAATAAGAGCGAGAATAGGCGAGATGACATTTTACTTACAAGGACCACTATGGATGTCATAAGCAACAAACACACGAGATTAAACAAGCTAAAGGGTTTAAACGTTACACTTGCCATGTAGTAAAAAAGATGTCATACTGTCGATATAAAAATAACTTATAAAACTTGCAAATAATAAAACTTAGAAAATATATAAACTTAAAGCACTTGATTGTCTATAACAGGCGACAAGTGCTTTTTTGCATGTTTATATACGTAAATTGAAAAGATTACGATTATTTAATTA
>NZ_JBNNUX010000093.1:0-2564 GCF_050280145.1 Lysinibacillus sp. NPDC093688 | reverse complement strand
CAACCTCTCTAAATAGGGTAATGTGATTTTATCATAGTGAAGAGAGGTGGTACGCATGGAATTAATGTCCATTGGGAAATTTGCTAAACGTGTTGGTGTAAATGCTATAACTCTGGATAGAGATTTGAACGCAAGCATTAACTTAGCAATTTACTTAATCTAAGGAATTTAACTGAAACTAAACCTTAGATGTGTACGCAACGATACTGCGGAATTTAAGCCTTTGGAGAGTCATACTAAATGGCAGTAGCTTTTTGCGAAACCAGACTCGGCGAATAAGGAAGACACAAAACGAAAATCGGAAGATATAAGTTGTGTCACAGTAGAGATGTCTACATTTTTTAGAAATGTATATGTTTTTCGTATCGGACGATATTGAAAAGTCCAAGGAACATTATCGCCATTTAAAGGCCCAGCTCGCTCCATTTGGACGCACCGAGGAGGAGCTCCTTGTGTTCCAAGGGGTATCGCCAATTGTGGGGGATACTGAGGAAGAGGCCATCCGTAAGTATAATGAATTACAGGCGTTGATTGACCCATATGAGAGCTTAAAATTTGTTTCGGGTTATATGGGGAATGTGGATTTTTCTAAATACTCGTTAGATACACCTGCAATCGAAGTGGATTTTCCTAAGGTCAACAGTATTCAAAGTCATTTCTATGAGCATTTAGAAATTATCAAAAAAGAAAATTTAAAGGTTGGCGAATTATATGCGCGCCTATTTGGTCCTGCGAAGCGCGATGCCTTTGTTGGAACACCAACACAAATTGCTGATGAGATGGAGCGTTGGATTACGGAGGAAGCGGCAGATGGCTTTATGTTGCAGTTTCCATTATTGCCACGCGATTTAGAAGACTTTGTGAACAAAGTTGTGCCAATCTTACAAGAGCGTGGCATTTATCGTAAAGAGTATACAGGTTCAACACTAAGGGAACATTTAGGGCTGAAAAAACCACAAAATAGATTTACGAAAAGTAAGGTGACTCATTGATGAGTGATGTTTATATTCGTAACGATCGTGAGCAAAAGCTAGTTCAATATGCTTGTAAATTAGCACAACAAATTGACAAGACAGCTAGTAAATATGATGAGAGTGGAGAATTTCCGTTCGAGCACTTTAAAATCTTAGAGGATGCGGGTTATTTTAAATTAACGGTGCCGAAAAAATACGGAGGCGAGGAAATTTCTCTTTATGAAATGTTATTAGTACAGGAACAATTAGCTAGAGGTGATGCTTCTACTGCATTGTCTGTTGGATGGCATCTATTAACTTTTTTAAACGTTCGTGAGGCGAAGACGTGGCCTGAGCCTATATTTGCGGAATTAAGTCGTAAAGCAGTTGAAGAAGGCTCTCTATTAAATATTATAAATAGCGAGCGAGGGAAGGGTAATATTTCCCGCGGAAGTTTACCTGGTACAATTGCAAAAAAAGTACCTGGAGGCTATATCATTACAGGTGAAAAGGCTTTTGCATCCTTAGCCCCAATTTTAAAACAATTTACGATTATCGCCTATATAGAAGAAGAGAATGTAACAGCCGAATTTTTAATAACCAAAAATGATCAGGTAGAGGTTATTAATACTTGGGATGCGATGGGAATGCGTGCAACAGGCAGTCATGATATTATTTTTCATAACACATTTGTACCAGAGGAAGCATTATTATACACGCATCGTCCAAATGAACTAAATCGTTTTTTAGCTGATGGTCGTGTCTATTCGTTAGAAATTCCAGCTGTTTACTTAGGAGTTGCGGGTGCTGCTAGGGATTATGCAATAGATTTTGCTAAAAATACCTATTCATACAGCTTAGAAAATACAATCGCACACGCAAGTCATGTCCAACAAAAGATTGGTGAAATAGAAATACTTTATCAAACGGCACGTCGAACATTGTATAGTATCGCAGCGCAAGTAGAGCAAAATTCTGCGATTAAGGATCAACTTTCTGAAGATGTTAGTATTGCAAAGTATGTCATTTGTAACAATGCCATTGATATCGTAACAAAAGCAATGCAAGTTGTTGGTGGACGGAGTCTGTCTAAAACTAGTAAATTACAGCGACTATTTCGAGACGTTCAATGTAGCCGTTTTAATCCTCCAGCAGATGATGTAGTTATAACACAGCTTGCAAAGGGATTATTAGTCAATGTCAAACAAGAAGCTTTCCAATTATAGGTGTCATTCCATCTTGAAATTTTCCAACCGTTATTGTATGGAAAATAATATTGAATCTGCTAACAATATAGTTGGCAGATTTTTGTTTATCTCCATGAAGGGCTTCCCGTCCCAATAATCAAAACGACCCCATTATAATCTATCTAGTTTTCTCTAGTATGTTATTAATGACTTAAAACTATTTTTGATTCAGTTTTTTGACTAATTCTAGGAAATCAACTTTGATTTATTATAGTCATTCTATTGTCGCAAGCTATTTTTAACTTATTTCAGCGGCTGTCCAAACACCGGCTGAAATAGAGGAACTCAGTCTAAGAACGCCACGTCCTGTGGCAACGACTGAGTGACCAACATCACGTTGGCCCAAAGCCTCCGGCGGATGTCA
>NZ_JBNNUX010000092.1:0-2868 GCF_050280145.1 Lysinibacillus sp. NPDC093688 | reverse complement strand
ATCCTGTGATAACGCCTTCGTGACCAACATCGTGTTGGCCCGAGACCCTGGAGCGAGCAGCGCGAGTGAAGCGGCTCATCGGACGCCCCCAGGAAAGCGCTCAGTCGGAACGGAAATCAACCCCTCGCTTTGCTGAGAAACCATGTTGTCTTCATATTAAAACCCTATAGATTCTTATAGCCTCTCATCCTATTTTGCTTTTAATCGTAACGTTTTACCTTTAATATCATCTTTCCTCACATATGTTTTATGATAATCTCCATTAGCCCAATCCATTACTTGATCTTGATACCAAGCAGATTTTACATGTCCGCTCTGCCCAGGGCCAACGATATGATAGGCTGAGCTTAAATCACCAACATCTACTACAAACCTCCATGATGCTCCGTGAGTAACATTTCCAGCTAAATCATTATCAGCAGCTTGAACAGTAACCTTTGAACCTCCAATAGGAACCTTTTTAGCATTAAAATATGCCGCAAGAATTGGCGAGGCTTTACCTAATGTATGGTCAAAGGTAAGTTGATGGAAATCGCCCCACTTCCATTTCGATACATTTTTTCCGAATTGATCTTCTATTTGTGCGACAGTGAGCTCTAATGCCTTGTAAACAGTTGCATCTACTCCACCCTGCTCCTCAATCCATATACTCTTCTTACCTTCATAAGCTGTACGTAAAAGCTGGTCTGTAATATTAAACTTCCCATACATTAATTCATACATATCTTCTGGCATCTGACCTTTAAATAACACTTCCTGTAACTTTTCCATTAATGTATGGAACACTAATGGCGCCCCAGAATCCTTTGCATCTACCATATCCCATTTCTCTAATAATTTTATAACATCTTTATATTTCCCATCATGATCTTGTGCTTTTATCGATGGTAATAAATACGGTAAAAACTCACGAGCATATAGGTTGTGCTGATCCATTTGTAAATCCATCATATCTTCCACAGTTAAAGAATCATTTGCCTCTAAAACTTCTTTAATCCGTTCAAAACGATAAGGCTGTGCCCAGAAATCTGTTATATGATAAGGATATTCTTCCCCAATGACTTCATTATTTGCTGTTGCAATAAAGCCTTCATCAGGGTTTACTACAGTCGGAAGCTCATTCCACGGGATAAAGCCCTCCCACCCATAGTCACTAGAATCACCTGGTACTGGTAATTGCCCGTCTCCTTGTTTTCGAATGGGAATTTGACCATTCGCTTTATAAGCAATCGTGCCATCCTTTGATGCAAAAACAAAGTTTTGAGCCGGTGCCTTAAAGTCCTCTAAAGCTTTTTCAAATCCATTCCAGGATTTCGCTTTATTAAAGCCTAGTATTGCACGTAGCTCTGTCGTTGGTTGCAGTGCCGTCCACTGCATCGAAAATTGTGCTGTAGGCTTAGTATCTTTAAAAGCTAAATCTGTCATGATTGGTCCGTGACGTGTGACAACGACTTGAAAATCTACCGTTTCCCCGTCCTTTACCTTAATCGGTTCATCACGTACCTCCGCTTGCTCCCACTTGCCATCATAGCGAAACTGTGTGGGATTATTCGGATTAGGCATTTCTATATATAAATCCTGTACATCAGGTCCAACATTCGTTACACCCCACGCAATGTTATCGTTGTGTCCTAAAATAATACCTGGAATACCTACAAAGATTACGCCACTAACATTTTGCTCAGGAGATTGTAAATGCATTTGATACCAAATAGAGGGTGTACTTAATCCTAAATGTGGATCATCCGCTAAAATCGGCGTACCGTTTTTTGTTTTCTGCCCAGATACAACCCAGTTATTACTACCATTAAATTCATTTGGCAACAGAGCTGCATTAAAATGCCCTGCCACGGCTACTGGATTTTCTTTATTTGCCTCGATAATGGATGAAGCATTTTTAGGATACTTTATAAATAATTCTTTAGCTTTTTCTTCATCAAAATTTTGTAAAGCCCAATGACGAAACGCAAGCGTATTCCAGTTACCTCCTAGGTCATAGGCCATATATTTACCAATAGTAAGAGAGTCTACAACGGACCACTCCTCAGGTTCGTAACCTAGTAATGCGAATTCATAGCTTAATGTATTACTTTTCTTCGCCTGTGCAATAAAGGAATTGACGCCGTCTGCAAACCACTCAAGTACCTGCCTGCTTTCTGCATCATAAGTACCTAATGATTTTTCAGCTGCATCCCGCAAACTAAATGTTCGGAAAAATTTATCCGTATCAACAGTAGCCTCACCGATTATTTCCGACAAGCGACCGCTAGCTTGTCTTCGCGCTAAATCCATTTGAAACAGTCGATCTTGCGCTTGAACATAGCCTTGCGCACGATACAAGTCTGCATCTGTCTTAGCAAAAATATGGGGGATCCCCTTATCATCCCTTGTGACAGTTACATCTTCTTCAAGCATGCTCAACGAAAGCTCTCCATCGATTACTGGCTTGGATTTATTCATAAACCATGTAAATCCGATAAATGTGACAATAGCTACTATAGCTAAAAGTCCTGCTATAACCATTAGCCACTTCTTCCATGTAAACTTTCTCACATCTCAACCCCCTTTTTGCAATATATTCTTTTACCCGCTTTCAAATCCTTCGAAAAGATTTGAAATTTAGTTTCTGTATTGTAAAAACATTACCTGCAAAAAGACAAAAATCGTATTTCCTTATAGAAAATACGATTTTTTATGTTGTTGAAAAACTATTGTGTCAATGAAATTAAAGGATCATTTTAAATAAAGTATGGCTCTTCGGCAAAATGAGTGATTGATTTCCGTTCCGGCTGGGCGCTTTCCTGGGGGCGTCGGGGCAACAGGATGTTGGTCACGAAGGCGTTATCACAGGACGTGATGCTTTTAGCC
>NZ_JBNNUX010000091.1:0-2887 GCF_050280145.1 Lysinibacillus sp. NPDC093688 | reverse complement strand
TCAACAGCTTGTAATCTATCTTCGGCAGTATATTTGACCATAAAAAAACTGCACCTCCAATTGTTAGATGTGTCTAACAATTGGGGAGCAGTTCAATATAGACGATAAGGTTTTTAATTGCTTATTTTTTACGTTTTGTTAAACGTCCAAGAACGAATGCACCTGCTGCTACAGCAAGGACTGTGTTCGTTTTTTTCGTAAATACTTGTTTTGTAACAAGATTAAGATTTTGAGGACGCTCCGCTAAACGGCGCATAAAGTAGCCGTACCAATCTTCGCCGAATGGTACATATACACAGAAGTTATAGCCTTCTTTTGCAAGCTCTTTTTGCAGATCTGTACGGAAGCCGTAAAGCATTTGGAATTCGAATTTATCAAGTGGAATATTATTGTCCTCTACAAAGCGTTTTACGTGTGCAATAACATTATGGTCATGTGTTGCGATGGATGTAAATTTGCCATGTAGTAAATGATATTCAATTAACTCAATGAAATTTAAATCAATATCTAATTTATCTTGGAAAGCAACTTCTACAGGCTCTTTATAAGCGCCTTTTACGATACGAAGGCGATAGTCTTGGAATTTTTCAATATCGTCCTTAGCACGATAAAAGTAAGATTGGATAACAGTACCTACATTATTAAACGTTTTGGATAGCTCTTCAACCATATCAAAGGATGTTTGTAAACGATCGTAGTCTTCCATGTCAAAGTTTACGAATATATCGTATGCTGCTGCTTTTTCTACGATCTCATATAAATTATCGTAGCAAAAATCAACATCAATATCTAAACCTAATTGAGATGGCTTTAACGAAATATGCGCATCAACGCTATTTTCGTGAATAGCCTCAATAACAGCAAGGATTTGTTCTTTAGCTTTTGTTGCTTCTTCTTCAGTTGAAACAAATTCCCCTAAATTGTCTACAGTACAAGAGATTTTATGCGCGTTTAGCTCTTTGATACTAGCAATCGTTTCTTCAATATTTATACCAGCTACTACACTTTGTGCTCCTAATTTTAGGCCGTATTTTTTTGCAGTACTATTTAATAGTTGGTTTTCAGATAAATGGATGAAAAAATCGCGTAATAACATGGTCATTCTCCTCGCTGCATTTTCCTTTTATTATAGCATAATTTAGAAAATATATATTGTTTATAATATAACAATTATTTTGGTTCAAGAATTTGCATGCGTTCATTAAAAAGTGCAGGATAACTTAAAAAACCAATCATTATGCTTGATAATGTCGCTGCTGTTAGCAGGGCGAAAATGATTAATAGTTGGAATTGCACCGCTTGAATAGGGTCTGCTCCGCCAATTATTTGGCCACTCATCATACCTGGTAATTGAACAAGACCAATTGTTTTTTGGCTTTCGATTGTAGGAATCATACTTGCTTTTATCGCATTCATTAGCTGTCGATGAATAGCCTGTTTTGGTGTGCCGCCAAGCGATAATATTAACTCAATTTCGTTCTGATGACTTGCGATTTCCGATGTAAAACGATTTAAAAATAGAACTGATAAGACCATTGAATTACCAATCATCATGCCGCTAATTGGAATAATATACTGCGCTGTTGATGGTACAATATTAAATCCAAGCAATACCCCTTGTGTAACACATTCAACTACAATGAGAGTTAGTGCTATTTTCCACGTAATGCCTTTAATACCTTTCCCTTTTTTACGAGCATTGAGTGTTGCTACTAAAAGCATTAAAGCAATCATGAGGAAGATATAAATATAGCTTTGAGCATCAAAGACAAATTTTAAAATGTAACCGACGGCAAGTAATTGAATAATAGAACGAATAGTAGCTATGAGCGTATCTTTTTCAAGTCCTAGCTTTAAGGTTTTTGACAGTAGAAGAGGGATTAACACAAAAATTAACGTTAAGGAAAGCGAAGTATACGTCATCCATTCACCCCCTGTACAAATTCCGTGACACGTGGATTTTTAGGTGCGTTAAGTAAGGAGCTTTGTCCCGTTTCTATTAGTTCCCCATCCATCATGACCCATGTATAGTGGCCGATTGTCAGTGCTTGCTGTAAATTATGAGTGATCCAAATGATTGTGACATTAAACTTTTTATTGATTGTAGCAATAAGCATCTCAATTTCCTGCACGGATTGACGGTCTAATGCAGATGTGATTTCATCTAGCAATAAAATGGAGGATTGATTAATAAGTGTTCTTGCAATAGAGACTTTTTGTCGTTGTCCACCTGATAATTTATTCGTAGGGCGTTGTAAAAAGCTTTGATCAAGTCCGACATCTTGTAAATATTGGGTCGCTTCTTGCTCTGTAAGCTTTTCTCCTTGTAACGTACGAGGAAGTGCAAGATTATCAAATACAGTCCCTTCTATCATAGGGGCCGCTTGAAGAGCCATGCTCACATGTTTTCTTAAAGCGGTTGGCTCGTATGTAGAAATGTTTTGATTGTCAATTAATATTTGACCATCTGTAGGAGATAATAGTCCATTGCACAATTTAAGTAGAGTTGTTTTACCAGCACCTGAAGGGCCGACTAATGTAGTGATTTTTCCTTTAGGGAATGACCCAGTAATCGATTGTAATATCGTCTTGTCATTCGCTGAAAAGCTGACCTGTTGAAAGTGAATGGCAGGCTCATATGACATATTCATAAAGTTAAAACTCCTTTATATTAATAGGTAAAATTAAGTGTATTGATTAACCGTTTTTATCCCTTCTAGAAGGCTCTGATTTCCGCTACGGGCTACTCGCTTTGTTGTTGCTGTCGCTACGCTTTCGCACAGATAAAACATTTGCTGACGCTTCGCTTTCGCACAGAGCAAAGCTTCCTGCGGGCGAGCGTCGAGCCGCTTCCTCCGCTAAAGGAACGAAGGCTAAATGCGTCACG
>NZ_JBNNUX010000090.1:0-3489 GCF_050280145.1 Lysinibacillus sp. NPDC093688 | reverse complement strand
ACATCGTGTTGGCCCGAGACCCTGGAGCGAGCAACGCGAGTGAAGCGGCTCATCGGACGCCCCCAGGAAAGCGCCCAGTCGGAACGGAAATCAACCCCTCGCTTTGCCGAAAAGCAATACTTTATTATAAAACACATTAATTAACCCAATAGTTTTTTAAAAACAAGAAGAACCAACTTCATATAGAAGTTGGCTCTTCCTTATGTCGAGGATACTTATTTACCACATGTAATGCATGAATAATCTCTTTATTGATTCGTTCGATATTTTCAGGAGTATTCATCATTTTAAATGCTTCATCTCGGGATTCCATAGATGTAACATACTTGCTAGGCAATGCATTCAGTGTAAGTGCCACTGCGTCAAGTTCACAGATTTCACATTTACAAAATGTTTGATATTCCGGTCCTCGTAGTAGAAAACTTACTAAACCACGCACAATTTCCTCTGTAACATTTACTAAAATAGGATCTGACATATTCAAACCTTCGCCTCATTTATATTTAATTGTTACATTATTCCTGAAACCATAATAGCGTTAACAAAGTCTTTTTTCAAGAATCGCTAGTAACATCTATATCATTAATATCACTAGCTCCTCAGAATGACTTTTTTTCTACACTCTTCCACCGGATTATATCCTTTTTACCATTTCTCGGACTTAATTAATCGTAATGAGTTCAACACAACTAGTAATGTAGCACCCATGTCTGCAAAGATGGCAATCCATAATGTTAGCCAGCCTGGGATAACAAGTAACAGGGCAATTAATTTTAGGGCTAGGGCAAATATAATGTTCTCTTTAATGATACGTAATGTTTTTCTACTTAAGCCAATTGTATACGGCAGCTTCGTTAAATCGTCGCTCATTAATGCGATATCCGCAGTTTCCAGTGCTGCATCCGTGCCAGCGCCTCCCATTGCAATACCAACATCGGCTGCGGCAAGTGCAGGTGCATCATTGACACCATCTCCTACCATCGCCACTGCACCAAACTGTGCACGTAAATCTTTAATGGCCATTAATTTTTCTGCTGGTAATAAACTTGCTCTTACATCTGTCATATTTAAAGAAGTTGCAATTGCCTGTGCTGTTGGTTCTGCATCACCTGTTAGCATAACTTTATGCTTCACTTTTAAACCATTTAATTTATTTAAAACATCTTTACTTTCTTGACGTAATTGATCAGCAATACCAATCATCCCAATAAACCGATCATTACTAACAGCTGCTACAACTGTTTTTCCCTGTTGTTGAAGTTTATGAACCTGTTCTTTTATCATTTCATCAACAGTCGTTAATGTAGCTATCCATTTTAAGCTTCCTACATAGATTGTTTGATCGTCAACCGTTGCATAGGCACCCTTGCCTGTTACGGATTGAAAGTCTGTTGGTATAAACTCTGTCAATTTTTTTTCATGCAAAGCCTGCAAAATAGCTTTAGCTAATGGATGCTGTGATTGTTTTTCAACAGCCGCTACTAGCTGTAAAACATAATCCTCAGACATCTCCTGCAATGTTAAAATATCCGTTACAGCAGGTTGACCTTTTGTAAGTGTACCTGTTTTATCAAATGCTATTGCTTCAATATGACCAAGCTGCTCTAAATGAATACCGCCTTTAATAAGAACACCTTGTCTAGCAGCGTTCCCAATTGCCGTAACAATAGCAACTGGTGTAGATACAACTAATGCACATGGACAACCTACAACAAGGACCGCCAATCCTTGGTAAATCCAATGTTGCCAATCACCTATAAATAAAGGTGGTAGAACCGCTACAAGTAAAGCAATAAGCATAATTGCAGGCGTGTAGTATTTCGCAAAGCGATCAACGAACTGCTGTGAAGGTGCTTTTTCTGCCTGTGCTTCTTCAACAAGATGAATGATTTTTGCAATTGTTGTGTCCTCTACTCGCTTTGTCACACGAACCTCTAAGGCCCCTTCTTCATTCAGAGTTCCTGCAAATACTTCGTCATCGATTGTTTTACTGACCGGAATAGATTCACCTGTAATCGCTGCCTGATTCACTGCTGACAGTCCACTAACGACAATTCCGTCCATAGCAATTTTCTGACCAGGTTTAACGATTAAAATGTCACCAATTTCAATCTCCTCAGTTGGAAGCTCCATCTCATGGAAATGCTCGCCATGTGCACGTTTTATCGTCGCTGTTGGAGGAGCTATATCCATGAGCTGACGAATCGATTGGCGCGCTTTATCCATTGAATACGCCTCAAGCGCTTCACTTACTGCGAATAAAAAGACAACAACAGCCGCTTCTTCCCATTCCCCAATAATAGCTGCACCTATTACTGCAATAGTCATCAGCGTCTTCATATCAAATTCAAAGCGTGCTAGATTGCGGAAGCCTGTTTTAAAAATTCCAATTCCCCCAACTAGAATTGCGATTATAAACATCCCAATAGTTAGTGAATCCGTTTCACCACGCATTGTTCCAAACATATATCCAAGCACTACGAATAACAAAGAGATTCCAGCTAATATATTTTCTGTTTTTCGATAAAAAGGTGTTGATTTTTCAATTGTTCTTGCCTTTGATTGGGATACTTTTATGCCGTCAAAGGCACCTGCTTCTTCAAGTTGATCAACGTTAATATCACCAATAACTGTTATTTTAGAAGCACCAAAATTCACTTGTGCATCCTGAACCTCTGGAATAGCCTTCACGTTTTTTTCAAATTTTGCTGCACAGCTGGCACAGGATAAGTTTTGCAACCTATATTCTTGTTTAGTTGGTGTTACTGCCATTTGCAATCCCCTCTTTCACATGTTCGTAAGCAATCGTTACAATTTGATACACATGCTCATCAGCTAAAGAGTAATACATTTGCTTTCCTTTTCGATATGACTTCGCTAAATTATTATCTTTTAAATATCGTAAATGATGCGATGCTGTTGCTACTGACGAACCGATAATGGAGGCAACATCGCAAACACATAATTCATCTTCGACCGTTAAGGCATACGCAATTTTAAGTCTTGTTTCATCAGATAATGCTTTTAAAAATTTAGCTACTCCTGATAGATCTGGCATTTGCTGTTGTACTTTAATGACCGCTTCTTCATGGACACATGTTATTTCACATACTTCTTTTGGCATTCCCTCACCTCATTCAAATGTTTGTTTGATTGTTTTCACCATAACATAATATTCCATCATATTCAAACGAATATTTGAATGTAAATGATTTATATCACAAATTTAAAAATACATTTATTTAAATCGCTAACTTATAAATATAAAAGTAAAAAAGCCATCACTTCAATGTGATAGCTTTGCATGTTGTTGTGTTAATGAAATTATGGTGACATATTAAACAAAGTTGAGATTAATAAGGCATGCTAAGAGGTTGATTGGAGTGGAGACTGAGCGACTCCTTGGGGATCAGCGATAGGGGAACGAAGGCTAAAACCATCACATCCTGTGATAACGCCTTCGTGACCAACATCGTGTTGGCCCGAGAC
>NZ_JBNNUX010000089.1:0-4345 GCF_050280145.1 Lysinibacillus sp. NPDC093688 | reverse complement strand
TGATGTCCAAAATTTTGTTTCGTTCACCAACTCAAGGTTAGCTACTAAAAACTTTATTGATTACGTTTTGCTTGTTCAGTTTTCAAGGTTCATTTACAATCATTATCTCTTTGTTAAGAGCTAACTTTTATATAATAACATGTTTCACACATAATGTCAAACAGTTATTTTTTTATATTGTTCTAGTTGCATGTTCATCAGCAACTTTTATATAATATCACCTATTTCATAGAGCGTCAATAGTTTTATTCATTTTTTTTAATAGTTTTATAACTTAAATCTTGGCCACGCTTTTAAAAATTGAATAGTACGGTTTCTTCCAATTTCTAAAAGCGTTTCTTTCGTCTCTTCATCTAAATCAAATTGTGTGGCGCTATAATCATCGACAGGAATGAAAATAATATCTCTTTCATGCCGTCTTGAAATATATCTTTCATCATGAGCATCTTTCATAGTAGAAAATAAAGCTTCAAATAAATTTAATCCATTTTTAATTTCATGTGGGTGTTGCTCTTCTCTACGTCTACTCAATTTAAGCCCTATAATTGGTCGCACTTTACGTCCTTCTCTATCATCAAATACCCATAACGGAAAATTACTCAATACACCGCCATCTACAATAACTGAATCTCCTTTTCCTGTTTTTAATGTAACGGGTTCAAAGAAAAATGGTATACCACAACTCATACGTAAAGCACTGGCAACCGAAAAATTTTCCGCATCAATATGATACTTTTGTAAATCATCCGGTAACACTATCATTCTACCATTTGTTAAATCTGAGGCCACTAGCTTTAATGAATCTCTAGGTAAATCTCCGAATGTGTAAACACCTTTTGCTGCTAATTTCCGGAAAAACCATTTTTCTAATGCTTTTCCTTTATATAAACCTAAATGGTGATAAACATTAACCCACTTCATAAACGGGAATGGTAAGATTGTTTTCCTTGGATCTAATAATGAAGGTACATCCAACTCTTCTAACATAGTCTGGATTTCTTTTCCGCTATATCCTGCAGCAATAAAAGCAGCTAATATGGCCCCGGCACTCGTTCCAGCTACTCGTTTAAAGCGAAAATTTTCAGCTTCTAGTACTTGATACGCCCCAACAAGTGCAAACCCCTTCAAACCGCCACCAGAAAAAACACCATCAATCCACAAAATCCCCTCTCCTTTTTCAAGTAATCTTTACATTATAAGAATTAGTAACAACAATTAGAACTAAAAATGCAGGTTTATGTCGAATTTCAATAGCTCTTTGAAATGACAACTATTAAGTGAGCTACTCACTACTTAACACCATAGTCGTTTGAAGTGGAAGCTTCTTGCGGAATTAGATTTTTAGATTGCTTAATCTATTTATGATAGAATGTTACAAAAATAAAAGACGTAAATGGAGGAATACTATGAATCAGGCGGCTCAGGAGTACTGGAATGAATATTGGAAGAGTCAAAATCAACCTCAGTCTGTTAGTGCATGGCAATTTGGGGCAGATCCTGATTATCTCGCGCAATTGGTGATAGATGGAAGTAAAACTGCAACATGCTCAGGATATATTTTTTATGAACTGGAGAATGAACCACTGCCAACAACGGAGGATTACAGCATTATTTTAAACAGCAATGATAAACCTGTAGCAATTATTAAAACAGTAGAAGTTACGCTAACTCCTATGAATGAAGTCACTGAAGAGTTCGCTATTGCAGAAGGTGAAGGAGATAGAACCTATACATATTGGTGGGAAGCTCATGAAAAGTTCTTCAGAAATGAGTTAAACGCAATCGGACGTGAATTTTCGGAAGATATGCTCCTTGTTTGTGAGCGTTTTAAAGTGGTGGATGTGAAGAATGGGTAAAGATTCATTCTTCAGCAATCGGGCTCGATTCTTTAATAAGAATCGCTTTACTAAGTGAACTATCGGGGGCAAGAGTTTAAGATCAAGCTACCGAAGGCAAAGGTGGCCGTTCTATTTAGCTAACGGGGCAGGTTAGTGGAAGAAGGAATATGTCTTCATATAGGGGTAGCATCAGGCAAGTGCGGATTTACAACTCTAAGAAAATTTAATATAAAAAGCCGAATTCCAATGGCTATGGAATTCAGCTTTTTACGTGGCTTTTAATAAAATTCGATGTTCAATTTAGATACTTCCGCGATATGAGTAAACGAAACAAACGAGGTCATTAATTACTTTTATTTAAAGGAACGACCAACTCCAATTCCCTTATCTCTTCACTAAAGCCCTCATTGTTTGTATGACTTGGCTTGAGTGTAAATGATTTTGGTATCGTATCCATTGGAGGCAAAGTCAGTACCATATGATGACCATAGTTCCCAACAGCCATGCCTGCTTGTAGTTTCAGTTTATCATATACATGACCATTATCATCGACTACAGAGAAATCAAACCATGGCCAACTATCGTTTTCATCCATTTCAACAGGATAATCAATCGTTAGGTCTATTCTTGTTGATAGAGGTGAAAATGTTACTTTGTCGGCTGTTAATGTATAAACTTTATCAATCGTTCTAGTTGTAGCCTTTGGATAAAACTCAAACATATCGCCTTTTATTTTTTCAAGTGGGAAAGCCACCTTCAATTTCCCCTCATAGCCAAATAAATCTTCTCCATGGACCGCAACCTCAATTTTATCGCCATATTCATTATAATTAGAAAAGGTAAATTGATGATGTTCAATTATTGTTTTCGAGTTTATGTCATCTTGCCCTATTGAACCAATCGCTGGTTTAACTGGTTGTCCATTAATTGTTATATAATTAAAGCCGACAATTTCTTCTTCCATCGAAAGTTCTTTTTCTCCTGTGTAAACTACTGTTACGATTAACCGGCTGCCATCATAAGCTGCTTCTTTTACAGTCATTGTTAAGCCATTTTTACTATCTTGTTTATCAATTACTGTCGTAAGTTGATCGTGTTCGATTTTATCTGAAGCAATGTCTCTAAAGTCCTTATAAATTGGACCAATCAGGGGGATATTTGATAATGCTTCTGCCATGCCTGTTGAAACAAATCCAGAACCAAGCAAAGTTATACATAGCCCACATGCAACTAAGATTGACTGTTTTGTTGTTTTTCCTACTTTTCTTTTTTTCTTGGCTTGAAAGATTGCCGTTTTCTCCCTTGCCTTTAGCTTTTCAACAGGTACATTTATGTTGTCGATAGATCGATTGAATTTGTCTTTATTCATACAGATAGCCCTCCTTTAAAATGGGTCTTAACTCTTTTTTCGCTCTATTTAAGTGTGATTTCACGGTTCCTTCCGGGCAATCCATAATCGTAGCAATTTCCTTAATGGAAAGATCGTGGTAATACCTCAACACAATAATGGTTTTTACAGTAGGATTTAAGAATTTAAAGGCTTCTGACAAATCCATTGAATGCATGATAAAATCACCATTTTCAGAAGCGATTAATTCAGTAAAGATTTCCTCATTATCTGCAGTAAAATGGCGGGACTCTTTTCGAATAAAATCAATCGATTTAAAAACTAGAATTTTTGTAATCCAACTTGAAAAACTTTCAGGCTTCTTTAATGTTTTTATTGAAAGGTAGGCTGTGTAAATTGTTTCTTGATAGATATCTAAAGCATCTTGTTCGTTTCTAACGTATGCATAGGCTGTTCGGTACAGCTTTTGTCGAACAGAATCAATCAGTTGTTCAAATGCTTCATCATCACCCTTTTTTGCTTTTTGCACTAATTTTGCTAAATCCATTTTGATCCTCCTCTTCGTTACACAATAAAGTCGAATGAAGAAGTAAATCGGTTGCAAAATAATTAAATAAGCAACATTGCAACTTGGAATACGGAAACGATTCGAAGAATGAGAAGCCACAAGTGGAAAATTTTCAATTGTTATAGCCTACGGTAAAACGCTTCATGACTGATTCCTGTAATTGCACATATCTCCTTTACAGTTTTATCGGCAGTTTTACGTAATACAATGGCATGATTCATACCCTGATGCTTATATGTATATTTTTTACCTATTCCTCGATATTTCCCCTTTTGCTTGGCCAATTTAATTCCTGAACGTTGCTTCTCTTTAATCATTTCTCGATTTAGTTCTATATAGGCTACAATTACTATTAAAAGGAATTTCCCCTTGTTATTTGAGGGGAATTCTATAGGAATTCATTAAATTTTCTTTTGTAAAATGAACTTTTAAGTATACAAAAAACAAGAAACTATTATTTATAGCTTCTTGTTTTATTTAAATTAAAATTACCCATAAAAAAACAGCCAGCACACAGCTGACTGTTTTCATTGCCTAGCGACGTCCTACTCTCACAGGGGGAAGCCCCCAACTACCATCGGCGCTAAAGAG
>NZ_JBNNUX010000088.1:0-4515 GCF_050280145.1 Lysinibacillus sp. NPDC093688 | reverse complement strand
GAAGCGGGAGGGGAACGAAGGCTAAAAGCATCACGTCCTGTGATAACGCCTTCGTGACCAACATCCTGTTGCCCCGACGCCCCCAGGAAGCTCTGTTCTGCTCTGCGCGAAAGCGAAGCGTCAGCGGCAAAGCGCCCAGACGGAACGGAAATCAACCACACGTTATGGTGATTATTAATACATAATGGGCGTGGGGGAAATGAATCAAATTCATGATGTAAGTTGTGGTCAGTTTAGGAATAGGACTTGTTTTTAAGGGGAATGCTTCTACTGGTGGCACTGATTTACTAGCGCAAGTATACCGGAATAACGCTTGGTACAAGTGTACTTTTAATTGATGGGATTATCGCAATTAGTGCAGTGTAGCAATTGTTTTTGACTTAGAGAAAGGTTTGTATGCCCTGATTGGACTTTATGTCACGACAAAAACGATTGATATTATTCAGCTCGGCTTTAGTCAGTCTAAAATGGTTTACATTATTACGATGAAACAAGATGAGGTTCGTGATGCTATTTATGCCGAGATCAATCGAGGAGTGACAAAGTTGCCTGCAATGGGTGGCTATACAGGGGAAGCGCGACCAGTTCTGATGGTTGTGGTTTATCAAACAGAATTCACAAAGCTGAAACAACTCATTAAAAACGTTGACCCATCAGCGTTTGTGATCGTTTCTAATGCTTATGAGGTGTTAGGAGAAGGTTTCAAACGTGCATAATTTTGGTATAATGTCGGGGAAAGATACTTATTTACTTTGAGGAGGGGCCCTAATGAAAAAGGCAATGTTAACATTAGCGATTGGTTCAGCAATCTTCTTAGCTGCTTGTGGCGGAGGTAAAACTACAAATGAAGGTTCAAAAACTACTACTCCAAATGGAGAAACAATTGCTATGAAATCTTGTATTACTTGTCATGGTGGTGAACTACAAGGTCAAGGAAATGCACCAAAAATTAGCGATGTAGGTTCTCGTTTAACAGAAAAAGAAATTTTAGATGTTATTGAAAATGGTAAAGGTTCAATGCCTGCTGGTGTTGTTAAAGGTGCAGATGCAGAAGCAGTTGCCAAATGGTTAGCTACTAAAAAATAACAATAATGAAACTAGCGGGCTGGAGAACCGCTAGTTTTTTTATATTTTGTAGAAAATTTTAGCCAGGTAGACAGAGTGTAAATACATTTCTTTTATACATAGACATGCTAAAATAAGGTGAAACTGCAATCATTATGCTGATTGCTAGTTAACACGGGACAAAACAACATATTCGATTCCTTTGAATGGAGGCTACTAAACATTGGTCGTAGTATTAACAAGAGACGTTATGGAGAAATTTAAGTTAGATCTATTAGCTGGTGAGGAAGGAATAGGAAGAACGATTGTTACGAGTGATATTTCAAGACCGGGGCTCGAAATGGCGGGATATTTTACGCATTATCCTGCAAATCGGGTACAATTGCTTGGAAAAACAGAACTTTCATTTTTTGAAATGCTACCTGCAAATGTGAAACTGGAGCGCATGCGTCTACTATGTTCGCAAGATACTCCAGCTATTATTATTTCTCGTGATTTAGAGGTACCGAAGGAACTTATTCAGGCGTCCAATGAAAAACATGTACCTGTATTTAAAACACATATGACAACAACGAAATTTTCTAGTAGGCTAACCAACTATTTAGAAGGTCGCTTAGCACCAATGACTGCTGCTCATGGAGTTTTAGTGGATATATATGGCATCGGTGTACTCATTATCGGAAAAAGTGGTGTAGGGAAAAGTGAAACAGCACTTGAGCTTGTCAAGAAGGGGCACCGTTTAGTGGCTGATGATTGTGTAGAGATTCGTCAGGAGTCAGAGAACTTTTTAATTGGAAGTCCACCACCTCTTTTAGAACATTTACTCGAAATTCGAGGCATTGGTATTATCGATATTATGACCCTCTTTGGAGCAAGTGCGGTCCGTCCGTACAAACGTATTACATTAGTAATCGAATTAGAAATATGGGATCCAGAAAAAGTCTATGATCGTCTAGGTTTAGAGGAAGAGAAAATGAAAATCATAGATACGGAATTAACGAAGTTAACGATTCCTGTAAGACCTGGACGAAATGTGTCTGTCATTATCGAAGTAGCAGCAATGAATTATCGTTTAAAAAAGATGGGTGTTAATGCAGCCGAAGAGTTTTCTAGACGTTTAGATGAGGTGATTTCATCAGCGGATGAATTAGATGATTAATTGTTCATTAATAGGATACAATAGCCTATATGATAGATGAGAGGAGTATAAGATGGATTTATTATTATTAGATATTAATCCGATTGCTTTCCATTTAGGACCTATCCCTGTTCGTTGGTATGGGTTACTAATTGTATCGGGTATTATTTTAGCTTATATTGTAGGACAAAGAGAGGCTGTTAAGAGGGGCTTACCGGAAGATTTTCTTGCGGATTTATTACTATGGGCTGTTCCTATATCCATAATATGCGCACGTATTTACTATGTAACGATGCGTTGGGATTATTATAGTGAAAACCCCGGGAAGATTATTGAAATTTGGAATGGTGGTATCGCTATTCACGGTGCACTTATTGGGGCATTTTTGACTGGTTACATATTCACTCGTAGAAGAAATATAAGCTTTTTACGAGTAGCAGATATAGCGGCACCGAGTATTTTAATTGGACAGATAATTGGACGCTGGGGAAATTTTATGAACCAGGAAGCTTATGGTGGTCCAGTATCACATGAATTTTTAGAACATCTAATGCTGCCGGATTGGATTATTAATCAAATGTATATTGAAGAATTAGGAACATATGTACATCCTACTTTTTTATATGAATCCGTTTGGAACTTCATTGGGTTAATTATTTTACTAGTATTACGCAAAGTTAATTTAAATCGCGGAGAAATATTCTTCAGCTATTTAATTTGGTATTCAATCGGTCGTTTCTATATAGAAGGCATGCGTACAGATAGCCTGTATTTAGTAGGGGATTTACGCTCAGCTCAGGTTGTTTCAATAATAAGCATTGTAGTGGGTCTTGGTGCGATTATTTACCGACGTATAAAAGTAAAACCCGCAGTGAAATATTTAGATAATAAATAGGGGGTTCGCAAAGTGGCTGTAAAGGCATTACTATTTGATTTTGATGGTACATTACTCAATACAAATGATTTAATCATTCAAACATTTATGCATGTTTTAAACGAACGATTTCCCGGGCAATATTCGCCAAAAGATTGCTTGAAATTCCTTGGTCCGTCCTTAAAACAGACATTTAGTGACATTGCTCCTGGTGAAGAGGGCGAAATGATAGCAAAATATCGTGAATATAATGAACAACATCACGATGAGCTTGTCACTCAATATCCTGATGTGGTATCAACTTTAGAGCAATTAAAGGATATGGGGATCAAATTAGCGATTGTGTCTACAAAGCGTAATGGGATGATTGACCGTGGTCTATCTGTACTAGGCGCAAGTCATTTATTTGATATCCGTATTGGTACGGATGATGTGAAAAATGTAAAGCCTAATCCAGAGCCAGTTTTGCTTGCGCTTGAACGACTTGGAGTAAACAAGGAAGACGCCATTATGATTGGTGACAATTCTCACGATATTGAGGCAGGACACAATGCTGGAGTAAGAGCGGCTGGTGTTGCATGGGCATTTAAAGGTGAGGAATACTTACAGCAATTCAAACCGGAATATATGTTGCATCATATGACGGATTTATTTGAAATTGTGAAAGCGGGGTAAGTAAATGGCACGTAAAACAGAACGCTACCGTGTCGAAGGAGCGAACTCGCTTTGGAACATTTATGATACGGTGTCCTTTTGGAAGGTGATGAAGTGTTTCATTGTCATTCAAATTGGACGCTTCACACCATTTTTACGTGTGAAAAACTGGTTGTATAGAACTTTTTTAAAAATGGACATTGGTGAACAAACTTCCATAGCTTTAATGGTCATGCCAGATACAATGTTTCCAGAACGTATACACATCGGAGACAATACCGTTATAGGCTTCAATACGACTATTTTGGCGCATGAATATTTAATAGAGGAATATCGTCTAGGAGATGTTCATATTGGCAATGAAGTAATGGTTGGTGCTAATTCAACGATACTACCAGGTGTAACGATAGGTGACGGTGCGATTGTGTCAGCTGCAACCCTCGTACATAAGGATGTGCCAGCAGGCTGTCTAGCAGGCGGTAATCCTATGCAAATTATTTATTCAGCTGAACAAATGGCGGAACGCAAACGCAATGAAGTAGTAGAATGGTGCACGCCAAAAAAATAATAATATCGAAACTGTGCAAGCTTTGCTGTGCACAGTTTTTTTCTTTTGAAAAGCTATTGTGACAATGAAGTTAATGTATCACATATTAAATAAATTATAGCTCTTCGGCAAAATGAGGGGGTGATTTCCGTTCCGACTGGGCGCTTTCCTGGGGGCGTCCGATGAGCCGCTTCGCTTCGCTGCAGGGTCTCGGGCCAACACGATGTTGGTCACGAA
>NZ_JBNNUX010000087.1:0-4580 GCF_050280145.1 Lysinibacillus sp. NPDC093688 | reverse complement strand
TAGCCGTTATCGCATGGATGCGATGATTTTAGGCTAACATCCCCTAAGAACTCCTTTCCGATTCCGTGACATCCGCCGGAGGCTTTGGGCCAACACGATGTTTTCTGTGCGAAAGCGTAGTGCAACGTAGCGGCAACAACAAGACGTTGGTCACTCAGTCGTTGCCACAGGACGTGGCGTTCTTAGACTGAGTTCCTCTGTTCAGCGGGTGTTTAGGTACCCGCTGAACAAGTTAAATTTGATTTCAACGCTTTATATAAATCTTTGTAGTGAATTGTCGATTGTTAAAACTTAATTTCGACATCATGCTCGATAGTTCCTCCCATTTCGAGTAAAATGTCATGAATCGTATGTATTGAATAATTAAAGTAGCGTTAAAATCCTTTTTTCACCCAACAGAATGGCTATTGAATATATGGAAAATTATGCCGTTCTTTTTATATATTTTCAACCATTTATACATAAAGAAGCACAGACTCGCACAAATGCATTGTAAAAGTCTGTGCTTTTATTTTGTAATTACCACAAGCATCTTCATTTCTTTTTAGGCGTAGGCAGCCTTTGATGAGGCTTGCCAATCCATCTAAACCGTACACAATCATCGCTACTTACATTTGATTGTGTACAGCCCTGTCCATACATTGTGCATGTACAAATATCTTCAAGCATACTATTTTTTCTTTTTGTTGCCCTATATCGCTTTAGTTATTAACGTATAAATCAAAAACATGTGAGAAATCTTCTTTTTTGTATTTATCCTTATGGTCAATCATCCAATTATTCGCAAATCGTGTAATCTCCTCGAATGATGCGGATGGTGTGACATCGTCATTACCGATACGACCAATGGATGCAGAAGCGATCGATAAACTCTTTTCTGCTACCTCTAGCTTGTATGCATTTTGCTTTTGCTCATAGCTAATGGCATGCAACGCTTTATACAAATCTTTAATGTCATTAATAAAACGTTTATGAATGTCAATTGAAAATGGCGTATTGTCGATTGTAAATTTAATTTCAACATCAAGGTCAATAGTTCCTGCTGTTTCAAGGAAAACATCACTAATATTGTGCATTGAGTAGTCGTAACGACGTAGTAATCGCTTCTTGCTTAGCGCACTTTCACCATCTACATGAATAATTGCTCGATTTGTAAAGCAATATTCGTCCGCTTTCGTCTTAATTAAGAAATAAATTTTCTCGTCAATTTCATGCAGGATGAAATCATCTGCATCTGCCTTATCATAGTCCTCACGAGTTATAACTACTCCAATATCTGAAAGTCCAAGCGCGTCTGCTGCTATTTTTTTGAACATCCTTTTCCCTCCTAGATGGTTTGATACTCTTATTACGCTTTTTTTCTGTAAATAGTTTCAAAAGAGACCTTCTGCTAATAATAAAAAGCTCGAGCAATCAGTAAGGGAACGTTGGAGCTAGTTAGTACTCTAATGTAAAAGGCTGCTTTGAATATAGATTTTTCAAACGAGTATATAAAGTATTATTTTGGATCATCACCAAAACGTGTGGTTGATTTCCGTTCCGACTGGGCGCTTTGTTGCTGCCGCTACGTTAGCACTACGCTTTCGCACAGAGCAACGCTTCCTGGGGGCGTCGGGGCAACAGGATGTTGGTCACGAAGGCGTTATCACAGGACGTGATGCTTTTAGCCTTCGTTCCCCTCCCGCTTCACTCGCGTTGCTCGCTCCAGGGTCTCGGGCCAACACGATGTTGGTCACGAAGGCGTTATCACAGGATGTGATGCTTTTAGCCTTCGTTCCTCTATCGCTAATCCCCAAGGAGTCGCCCAGCCGGAACGAAGATCAACTTATTCACATAGTAGACGTTTTAACAAAAGTCATCCACAACTTTTGTTGATGACCCTAACTGGTTGATATTTAAGTAATGTCTCAATTCCTTTTTTAAGCAAGTTTCATTTATAATGAGTCACATAAGACACTTTAATCGGTGGGCAAATCTCAAGCTATGAGACCATTTTTCTTGGCACTTCGGTTATTAACTTAATAAGGAAATGTTTATCGAGCTACTGCTAAACATATTAGCTATACGCAAAATAATAAAGAGAAAGGATTTGTGAACCATGCAAGAACCAACTATTCTAGTGGTGGATGATGAGGCTGATTTAGCAAACCTTCTAAAAGTCAGCCTGCAAAAAGAAGGTTATAAACAAATTCATACAGCTGGCTCCATTCAAGAAGCCTGGATGAGCTTTCAACAAACACAACCCGATATTGTACTTCTTGATGTAATGCTTCCTGATGGCGAGGGCTACGATTTATGTCGTCGTATTCGAGAAATATCTCATGTGCCAGTGCTTTTCATGTCGGCGAAAAATGAGGAAATTGATAAAATTTTAGGACTTGCTATCGGAGGAGACGATTATATTACGAAACCTTTTAGTCCTAAAGAGGTTGCCTATCGTGTGAAGGCACAGCTTCGTAGAGCCGGCTATCAGACGCAGGAAGCAGCGCCAGTAGCTTCCGCGAAGTCGATTCAAGTTGGTCCATTCTTGCTTAATGATGATGAAACGGAGGTACATAAGGACAGCGTTTTATTGGAGCTAACAGCAAAAGAGATCGGCTTGATGGCTTGCTTTATGAATAATCCTAATCGAATTTTAAGTAAAGAAACGCTGTTTGAGCGTGTATGGGGAGAGGACTTTTTCGGCTCAGACAATACCGTAATGGTGCATATTCGACGTCTACGTGAAAAGGTTGAAAAAGATGCATCAAAGCCTGTATATATTACAACTGTAAAAGGGCTTGGCTATAAATTTGTCGTTCCAAAAGAGGAGCAAGTATGAAATGGAAATTAACAGCTAGATTCCTTCTGTCTGTGCTGTCTATTGTTATTATTGTTATTTTCTTGAATACAGCCATTTTAATTGGTTTTTTCTTTTTTCAACAGGTAAATAAATACGATAATACAAATTCGTATTCAGAGGTAAACTTCGTGCGCGATTTCCAACAGTATATTGATATAAGTAATGGAACGCCAGCAGTAAGCAAGGATGGACTTCAACAATTGCATCAGCGAAATGCCTGGATTCAATTACTTGATAATAATGGACAGGTCGTTGAAGCCCATTTTGCTCCAGATAAAGCTCCTTCGCACTATGCGCCAATTGATTTAATTCAAGTTTATAAATATAAAGAATTCGCTGTAGATACAACCGTATATGTGGGAAGTAAAGAACGTATTAGTTATCTTATCGGCATCGAGGGAAGTGGCGTTACTAGATATGTCACTCATTTTTCTGGCTCATCAGTCTTACAGTTTATTGGCAAGTTTGGTTTGCTCATTGTCATTGCTGATTTATTAGTAGCTACACTCGTTGGCTGGCTTTTCGGTCGTACGTTGACCAAACCTCTACATGCAATGATTGAACGTATTCGTCATTTAAAGAATCGTGAGCATGAAACTAGTAAAGTACCAGGCGGTGTGTACAAACCTGTTTTCGAGAATTTAAATGAAGTATCAAGAGAGCTAGCTGCACACGAGCAGGAACGCAAACGACTTGAGATGATGCGTGAGGAATGGATCAGCAATGTTTCACACGATATGAAAACACCTCTTGCCTCAATTCGTGGATATGCGGAGCTACTGAATGATGGAAAATCGACTCCTTATGAACAAACAGAATATGCTCAGATTATTGAAAAACAATCATTGCATATGCAAGATTTACTGGATGATTTAAATTTAACTATGCGATTAAGACATCAGCAGCTTCCACTAAGCTTAACCGAGGTAAATATGGTGCAATTTATTCGTGAAATCGTTATTGATACACTCAATACACCACAATATGAGCAAGCCAATATTGAATTTAATGCAACTAAGGAAGTCATCAAGCATCACATTGACGAACACTTTATGAGACGAGCAGTGATGAATTTTTTACACAATGCATTGCTTCATAACCCTTCTGATGTTGCAGTAAATATTCTTGTTGATGATCATTCTATTACGATTTCTGATAACGGTAACGGCATTTCTGCAGAAGATCTTGAACATATTTTTGAACGCTATTATCGAGGGACAAATACTGAGCAAACACATGGTACTGGGTTAGGTACTGCTATTGCTAGAGATATTATTTTAGCGCACGGAGGAACTGTAACGATTACCTCTGAAGAACAACAAGGTACAACTGTCAGCATTCAATTACAAGAAGAACAAAAGGAGTAGCCCTATGATTGGGACTACTCCTTCATAGTATAAAAAAATAAAATGGCAGAAAAACCATTGTGAATGTTATGGCGCTATAGAGGGGGGGTTCCCCTACGCTACTCGCTTTCCTGCCGGAGAGCATCAAGCCTCTTCCCTACTTTGCGCCACCGCTTCGCTTTCGCATAGACCTGTTGTTGCTGAAAATTAAAATGCCATGCCAGAGGATACATGTTGTGTGGAGTGGTTGATTGGAGTGGAGATTGGGCGACTCCTCGGGGATTAGCAATAGAGGATCGAAGGCTAAAAGCATCACATCCTGTGATAACGCCTTCGTGACCAACATCGGTGCTGTTGCTGTCGCTGCGCTTTCGCACAAACAAAACCCTCTG
>NZ_JBNNUX010000086.1:0-5782 GCF_050280145.1 Lysinibacillus sp. NPDC093688 | reverse complement strand
ATTTAGGCCCACCATTATTCCGAAGTAGCTCAGTTGGTAGTAGCACCTGACTGTTAATCAGGTTGTCGCAGGTTCGAGTCCTGCCTTCGGAGCCATTTTTTTGTGGGGAAGTACTCAAGAGGCTGAAGAGGCGCCCCTGCTAAGGGTGTAGGTCGGGTAACCGGCGCGAGGGTTCAAATCCCTCCTTCTCCGCCATTGGCCCGTTGGTCAAGTGGTTAAGACACCGCCCTTTCACGGCGGTAACACGGGTTCGAATCCCGTACGGGTCATACTGAAATGCAGTAGATGTAATTTACATCTGCTGCATTTTTTTGTATAAGGATAGCTTTTAAGATTCTACTAATTGTCTTACATGATATGACTAGTAGAAATGTATACTATATATTTTCGTAGAAAACTTAAGTAATATAAGAAAACGTCTACTCATTTCTGGTAGACGTTTTGCTCTTTACGCTCTTAATAGCATTCTTTCAAGTGAGCTACGTGCTTCTTCAGCAGTGTGAGCATCTACTTGAATACGATTATGTGGTTGCCCCTTTTGTATACTTTCTAAAGACCAAAGTAGATGGGGAAGGTCAATACGATTCATTGTAAGACAAGGACAGAAGTTCTCATTTAAAGAGATAATCTGCTTATCAGGGTGCTGCTTAATCAGACGATTTACGAGATTCATTTCAGTACCGATTGCCCATGCTGAATCACTCGGTGCTTTATTAATCGTATCAATAATGTATTTTGTAGAACCTGCATCATCTGCAGCAGCAACAACTTCACGACTACATTCAGGATGAACAATGATACGCATATTTGGATGAACTTTACGTATAAGCTCCGTATGCTGAACCGTAAAGCCTTCGTGTACAGAGCAGTGTCCCTTCCATAAGATGACTTGAATGTTTTCTGGGTGCTGATCAGTTTCAAGCCTATTTGTATGAGGATTCCAAACAGCCATATTTTCAAGCGGTATTCCTAAATCGTATGCAGTATTTCTACCTAAATGTTGATCTGGTAAAAAGAAAATACGTTGTTTTTGCGTAAATGCCCATTGAACCATTTCTTTTGCATTGGACGATGTTACGCAGGCTCCACCATGTCGACCCGTAAATGCTTTAATGGCAGCAGTAGAATTGACATATGTTAGAGGGATAATGGTATCGCCAAAAAGTTCCTGTAAAACCGGCCATGCTTGTTCTGTTTGATAAATGTCTGCCATATCCGCCATTGAACAGCCGGCACGCATATCAGGTAAGTATACATGCTGCTGTTTAGTTGTAAGCATATCAGCTGTTTCCGCCATAAAGTGTACTCCACAAAATACTATATGTTCAGCTTCCTTGTTAGTTGCTGATAATTGAGCAAGTTGCAAGGAATCTCCTGTTGCATCAGCAAATTGAATCACTTCATCTTTTTGATAGTGATGCCCAGGAATAAAGAGCTTCCTACCTAATTCCTTTTTTATAGCTAGAATGCGAGATTCCATGTCATTTTTAGATAATGTACGATAATGCTCTGGTAGTAGTGAAGTTTGTTGTAATAGATTAGTGATGGACAATGAGATTAGCTCCTTTCGGTTGTACAAGTGCACTAATATCAAAGGCTTTTACTGAATGTGTTAGCGCTCCGAGTGAAATCCATTGAATACCTGTTATCGCATAGTTATTTAAGTTATGAAGTGTAATGCCGCCCGAAGCTTCTGTAGCGATATGTGGAGGAACAGCAGGAAGCCATTCACGTATTTCTTTAGGGCTACGATTATCAAACATAATGATATCTGCGCCAGCTGCAATTGCTTCTTCTAATTGTGCTTTTGTTTCGATTTCGACTTCGATCTTAATGGTGTGACCGATTTTCTCACGGGCAGCCTGTACTGCATTAGTAATACTACCTGCAAAAGCAATATGATTATCCTTTAGCATGATCGCATCGAATAAACCATTGCGATGGTTATAGGCGCCACCGATTCTAACAGCGTATTTATCTAACATCCGCATTCCAGGCATTGTTTTGCGCGTATCGCATATTTTTGCATTAGTACCTGCAGTTTCTCGCACCGCTAAATTTGTAGTTGTGGCAATAGCAGACATACGCTGGATAAGATTCAAAATTACACGCTCACCCATTAATAACTTTTGAAGAGGTCCTTGAATAACAGCAAGAACATCACCAGCATTTACTTTTTCACCATCTTTTTTATAAAGGGTAATATCCATCGATCGATCAAGTATAAGAAATCCATGCTCAATGATGAGAGCTCCACAAAAAATGCCGTCTTCTTTCGCATAAAAAGAAAAAGATCCTTGTTGTTCAGGGGAAAATATTAATTCACTCGATAAATCTCCATCGCCTATATCCTCATTAAAAAATTGCTTTAGCAATTCCTCGAGTTTGATGATATTCATATAATGAATTCCTCACTTTCATCTGTCCTTGTTGAAAAATAATCCAACGATTTGCCCACTGGTTATCATTGTGTGGTTTATCAACGCGAATATGTGCTCCGCGAGTTTCTTTTCGTGTAATGGCTGCGTGTGCCATTAATGTAGCGACAATATGCATCATGTAAAGTTCAAGTTCCTGTTGATTCAGGCCATTTAAATTAACATGAAGAAGTGTTTGCATTGAGGGCAATTGTTGTACGAATTGTTGCATATCGATAGGGTTTCGCACAATACCCAATGTGTGCATCATCATTTGTCGTAATTGATTTTTTGTAAATAACGAAGGCATTGTTTGTTGGTGATGTTTGCCATCAATCAAGAAATTATTTTGTCTGCAACCTGTTTGAATAATGTACTGGGCTGTTCTTTGTCCAAATGTAATTCCCTCTAATAGAGAGTTACTAGCTAAACGATTGGCGCCATGCACCCCTGTACAAGCAACTTCTCCAATTGCATAGAGATTAGGAATAGATGTCCTTCCCATGTCATCAGCAACAACACCGCCCATTAAGAAATGGCTACCTGGTGCTACAGGAATTAAGCCACCCTGTAAATTAACATTATTGTCAGAGCAAAGTTGAGCAATCGTAGGGAATCTATCTTCAAAGTGTTCAATCCTTGAAATATCAATAAATGTTTCCTGCCCAGCAGCACGTTTATTAAATAATGCATGTGCTGTAACATGGCGTGGTGCTAAGTCCAGCTGTTTATGTATGCCGTTCATTATGGGATGACGATGCGCATCGACAAATATTCCTCCGGCGCCACGAACAGCTTCTGAGACTAATCCTTTGGCCTGGCCTCCACACCAAAGTAAGCTTGGATGGAATTGCATAAATTCCATATCACTGATGGCAGCTCCCGCACGATAGGCTAATGCGATACCATCACCAGTATTTGTATCAAAGTTAGACGTACAAGAATAAAGAGCTCCTGCACCGCCTGTCGCGAGAATGACGTGGTGGGCAAGGTAGCGCTTCGTTCCCTTTGCTCCTTTTGTTAGAACGCCAACACAATCTCCATTTGTATTTAATAAAAGCTCGTAAGCCATCTCAAAGCAATTCACAACGGTATTAGATGTGAGTTGATTGAGCAAAAAATCTATCATTACTTGGCCAGTACGATCGCCACCTGCATGTAAAATACGGTGATGACTATGTGCTCCCTCTAAGCCTAGAGCGGGGGACCCATCAACTTGTCGATCAACTGGGAAGCCCTCATTTAATAAATTACGCATAATTTCTGTGCCGTTTTCTATTAGTACTTCAACATTCCTTCTTTCATGATGATATTCACCAGCAGTCAACGTATCAGCAATGTGAAGCTTTGGATGATCTTCTTGACTTGTAACGGCAGCAATACCGCCTTGAGCACGATAAGAACTACTCATTTTAACTGAACACTTTGTAACTAGCTGTACTTGAAAATGTTCTTCGAGAAGCCGAGCAGTTTGAAGTGCAGCAATGCCGCTACCTATAATAAGTACATCTGTCTTTACATCCATACATATACCTTCTTTACAGTTGTCTTGACACCTATCTTTGCATAAAATAAAAAAGAAAACAAGACTTGATGAATTAGAAAGGAAGAATAAGATGATTTATATGGATTACGCTGCAACTGCTCCAATGACGCCAAAAGCTCTTAAAGCATATTGTGAGGTAGCAAAGCAGTATTATGGAAATAGTGCAAGCTTACATGATCTAGGAGGGCAAGCACATTATTTTGTTGAACAAGCAAGAGCTGTTGTAGCAAGATCTCTTGGAGTAAACAGTGATGGTGTAATTTTTACCGGAAGCGGAACGGAGGGCAATTTAATTTCGATCTTGTCATTAGCTTTAGCTTCAAATAAAGGGAAGCACATTATTTCATCACAAGCTGAACACACATCGGTACATGCGGCTTTAAATACACTTGAAAAAATGGGTTTTATGGTCACGAAGTTACCCTTACAGCAAGATGGTTGTATTCATATAGAGCAATTACGAGAAGTAATTCAAGAAGATACGGCTTTAATCACTATTCAACATGTAAATTCAGAGATAGGCTCTATTCAACCAATAGAAGAAATTGCCGAAATTGCTAAACAATCAAATGTGCTCTTACATGTCGATTGTGTACAATCTTTTTGTAAAATCCCGTTAAAACAGCAAGTAGATGCTATTACTGTTTCAGCTCATAAAATAGGTGGGCCAAAAGGGTGTGGAGCTATATATATGAATCCTGAGCTATGTGTTCCTGCATTAGCACCAGGTGTCACACATGAGCGTGGGTTAAGGGGAGGAACACTAGATACTCCAGCTATTGTCTCTTTTGCTACGGCGATTGAAGAGTATCAATATGAGCGTCAGCATTATGAAGCATTACGTCAATACTTTAAGGGAAATTTACCGGAAACGTGTCAGCTCATTGAGTGTAAAGAGCAATTGCCTAATATTTGTGGTGTGTTGATGAATAAAGTTGAAGGGCAATATGTTTTGTTAAAATTAAATGAAGCGGGGATATGTATTTCTACAGGAAGTGCCTGTGATATTCATAGTGAATCTGGTACAAAAGCGATTTTATCAATGGGTTATTCTATGGAAGCGGCTCGTCAATTTTTTAGAATATCCTTTGGTTCAGAAACGACATTTGGGGAAATTAATGGATTACAAAGGGCACTTTCAACTATTTAATGTTTCTCATGTGAACTATAGTAAATGTTTTCTAGGCAATTAAAATGAAAGGTTTAAGGATAAGATAAAAACTGAAAAACTATAATTAAATAATTTTAATATGATAAATTACAGACATGTTAAGTAGTCTATAAAAACAATTTTTGGTTGATATTTTTGCTTATGTATACCTATTTTGGGGGAAGTAGTAGCTTGTAGCGAAAATTAGCGTCTTTTATTTATAAAATGAATTTAAATAGTTAACCAATACTCATCTGGTGAATTAATTGTTTTCTTTTAATTAAACAATTGCTATAATAAATAGCAGAGTGATAATTTCTCTTACATAACAAAAATATCTCTAAAAAGTAATAATTTCTTTTTTTTATAAAAAAGTATTGCACAATGTGAGAAAACGTTATACAATAATTCTTGTCTTGAAGGACAGGTAATAAACTTCAAAACGAAATACATAAGGGTTTCAAGATACGATTAGTTCGGGGAAGCGATGGAGAGAGGAAAGGGAGCGTACTTAAGTACGTGACTGACTGAACGACAGAAGCTGACGAAGAAATACGAGTATATCGAAAGCCGTTAATAGTCTAGTGATGATGGCAAAGAGGTCACACCCGTTCCCATACCGAACACGGAAGTTAAGCTCTTTAGCGCCGATGGTAGTTGGGGGCTTCC
>NZ_JBNNUX010000085.1:0-5824 GCF_050280145.1 Lysinibacillus sp. NPDC093688 | reverse complement strand
TGCCACAGAAGACATTTGTAGCTGACGTTTCACTTTCGCTACGAAAACAATTGCTGAAAGAAGTTAAAAAATAGAAAAGCGTAGAAATCTTTTTTAGATTTCTACGCTTTATATTTTTTTATGCATATGCAAATGTTGTACTAGGTGATAGTGTGCGAGCTTGACTTTTCGCAGGCCAAACCACCACAAAAATAGCATAAAAGGTATCATTAAATATACCCAATATCCTTTAAATGATAAAATTGTATTATATAAAATGTGTAATACTACCGGTGCACAAAGCGCCATAGCAATCATTTCTTTCGTCTTTGCAAACTTTGAAAACTTGGCACGTCCATAATAATAGCCCATTACAACACCGAACAAAGCATGACTTGATACAGGTAATAATGCACGCATAAATGCAGTATCCAAACCGAAAGAAAATAAATAAAGCACATTTTCAATCGTGGCAAAACCAAGAGATATGCTTGCACCGTACAGTATGCCATCATAAGGATCATCGAATTCTACATGATTGTAGATTGCGATTAAAAGAACAAACCATTTAAAAAACTCTTCAACTACACTTGAAAAAACTACATCTTGTAGATAAAGATATCGAAAGACCCCTTCCTCTGTCAGAACATATTGTAAGAACAAGATTGGGAACGTTAAAAATGCGCCATACAAAAACGTTTGAAGTAAGGTTCTTCTTGGCTCCGTTGCCATCTGATTGCGCAAATAAAAGTAACTAAAAAGCGCTAGACCGGGAGCAATGGCAGCTGATAATAAAATGATCATGATGCCGGCCCCTTTCAAAAATCAATTTCATCTTGACATAATGATGTTAAGATTTTAAAATTCGTGACATCCTTCTAACTCTAGACCAACAATGTTTTTTGTACGAAAGTGAAGCGTCAGCCCCAAAATGTTGGTTAACTTTAGCATTTTTGCAGGATGTAAAATTTCATAGCCTACGTTTATCTTTTCCTGTCGGTTATCGGACAAAAATATCGTCTATGCCTTAGGCGAAAAATTTTTATGACATTTTTCGACAAAAAAACATCTATTACATGAAGATAAACTGCTATTATTATACCATGTTATGACATAAAACTTTTTAAAAGGAGATATTATTTTATGAAAAAAACAATTTTATTAATTCATACAGGTGGAACAATTTCTATGGCGATGAGTGATGAAGGTGCCGTTATGCCTAACAAGGAAAATCCTCTAATGAAGGAAAGCAGCAAACTTGATGCACTTGCTACAATTATTGAAATGGAGGCATTTAACCTCCCATCACCACATATTACTCAAAAAGAAATGCTTAAATTACGTAACCTTATTATCGAAAAAGTTGCAAAGGAGAAAATTGATGGCGTTGTGATCACCCATGGTACTGATACATTAGAAGAAACAGCATACTTTTTAGAATTAACGACTGATTTATCAATTCCTATTGTATTAACAGGTGCCATGCGCTCCTCAAACGAACTTGGTGCAGACGGGGTTTATAATTTAGTAGAAGCCGTCCGAGTAGCTGTAGATGAAGAAGCTCGTGAGAAAGGTGTTCTTGTTGCCATGAATGACGAAGTCCACCTTGCTGTTAATACTACAAAAACAAGCACTAGTTCAGTAAATACCTTCCAGTCACCTCAATATGGCCCGATTGGACTTATTACAAAATCAAGAATATTATTTCATCATGCTCCTATCCGCCGTCAATATGTAGATATTGATGGATTATCAAAACGAGTAGCCATGCTAAAAGTGTACGCTGGCATGGAGGTTGACTTACTTGATGTAGTACTCGCATGTAAATATGATGGCGTTGTATTAGAAGGCCTTGGACAAGGCAACGTCCCTCCATCAGTTGTTAAAGGTATTGAAAGTCTCATAGAGCGCGGTATTCCAGTTATACTCGTATCGCGTTGTTTTAATGGTATCGCAGAAGGTGTCTACGGCTACGTTGGTGGTGGCAAAATGCTCGAAGACTTAGGAGCTATATTCGCAACCGGCATTAATGGTCAAAAAGCTCGATTAAAATTATTAATTGGGCTCAACAAAGTTGGAACTCCTATTGATTTAAAGGAATTTTTCATGTAAGGCTAGTGTATTCGATATTCACTTTAGCTTATGCATCTATAATTTGATTATAATAATCCAAGATATTATGTAAATGATTGATTGCTATCTCAAAATCTGGCTGAATAACAGACAGCTGCATGAAATTTCTTTGACGTAAGTATTGGCTATCCGCATGAACATAAAAACCATTTAGAATTAAATCGCTCTGTAGATTTGCCAAAGCCTTAGGAAGTTGTAAAGTGATTAGCATCGGATACTGTCTAGTTGCAACTTGATATTGCATGAATGGTAGCTGCAGCAATGTTTTAAAGCGTTGTTGTAGCTGTTCATATCTTTCTGGATAGGCCTGTAGTGCTGCAACAACATTTGCAACAAGTACTGCTGGTAATGTAAATGGAATCGAGCCTTGTTGGTAATTAGCTAAATCAAGATAAGCAGGTAATGTCGTGGAAGATTTCACTATGTTTTGCGAAAAAACAAAAGCCAAGCCACTAAGTGCACCAATTGCTTTTCCACTCACCGCAGTCGCTAAATAACAATCCTTTAAAGAAAATGGCATGGCTCCGAAAGAACTAATGCAATCCATACAAAGCTTTATATTATAACGTTTAGTAAGCTGTAAAATTCCCTCTAAATCATTATAAGTACCAGTCGATGTTTCTCCATGTACTAGAAGGAGCCATTGATAAGATCTTTTTTGCAAATAAGAGTCCAACCTATTTATATCAAACGAAATTCCCCAATCTTGCTCGATTACATCAAAATCTAATGACCATCTCTCCGCTTGCTTTCGAAGACGATCTCCAAACTCCCCATTTGTTAAAATAAGCCCATGCCCTAATTGTTGAGCCTTCAATTGCCCCAGCATAACTTCATTTGCCAATGTCCCAGTTCCTACAATTGTAGACACGTACTCTGTCTCTGATAGTTGAAGCAACTTATTTCTCATTTGCTCAAATAATGATTGAAATCCTATCGAACGATGAGAAAGCTCAGAATACATAAATGGTTCGCTTTGTTTCACTGGACCTGGATAAAATGTATGACTCTCCTTCACAAGCCTTTGTTGCAAAGACTTTTCAAATTGCTGTCTCGTTAATACCATTGGTAAAAATAAAGCATCCTCTGTCCCTGTTGCAGGTGCAAATTGATTAAATCCCATTTGCTTGTAAAGTTTCTCTTCACGGGTAGTACCAGAGATAACCGCTGCCGAATATCCTTTTTCGTATGCAAAAGTAGTTAATGCCTGTGTCAATTTCAGTAGTACTCTTCCTGTTCGATATGCCTTCTTGACCGCAAGCAATCGAATTTCACATAGCTTAGTACTAATCTCCTTTGATAAATACTTCTCAACCTTTCCTATCTTTTCATCAATTGAAAACGGCCTTTGATCTCTAAATGCAAGCATGCCTATAAGTTCTATTCCTTTATAAACAACAATATACGTATTTTCATGATGAAAACGGTCAACTTTTTTTCTTTCAGGGTTAGGTTTATGCTGTGGAATTTCTTCTACAAAGGTTTCATAATTTAATTGTGCAATTTTCTCAAACTCCGCTTCTATATGCGCAATTTTACACCAATACATATCATTATCACTTCCTTCGCTCTAAAGCTTCTTTAATATTAGACATATGCTTACGAAGCATAAAAATCATTGCTATTAGTAGTGGAATATATAACAGTAATTTATCTGTATAAATAATCGCTCCAACATAAATAAGAAAGCCACCTAGCATACTAAGGGTTAAACTTCTAGTGACACTCAGTGCAAGAGCTGTCCCTACGACCATCATTACAAATAAGCTAGGTGATAATGCCAGACCTACCCCTATAAAAGTTGCTACTCCTTTTCCTCCATTAAACTTAAGCCAAAACGGAAACATATGCCCAAGCATACCCAAACTAGCACCTAAAACTATTTCCCATTCCTCGAAATGCCATAAACGTCCTGCACCAACAATGAGTGCACCTTTTAAAGAATCCCCTAAAAAGGTCCAAATAAAAGCATCTTTCCCAATCACACTACCAGCATTTCGAGCCCCTAGGTTTTTACTTCTTTCTTCCTGTAAGTTAACACCATATGCTTTTCCAACAACATACGCCGTCATAAAGCTCCCTATGATATAACTTAGCAACCAATATAATCCAAGCATTTTTTCACACCTTTTTATCCGCTTCGATTAAAGAAATTATGTCTCATCATCATAACGTGGGGTTGATTTCCGTTCCGAGTGGGCCTTTCATTGTATGCGTCGGATGAGCCACTTCGCTCTCTATCCGTCACTTCGACTCTTCTTTCCGTCGCTTCGGTCCTTCTTTCCGTCGCTTCGACCCTTCTATCCGTCGCTCTGGCTCTTCTTATCCACCGTTTAAAAAAAGCTGTATAAGCAGCTTACTTGCCTATACAGCTCATATTACTATTTATCTTTTTCTACAATTGTCTTCGCAATACAATCGCCATGGAAACGGCCATTTTCAATAAAGATTTCATTGGCATTATTTCCAGCTGCAATAACTCCTGCAATGAATAATCCTTCTACATTTGTTTCCATAGTTTCTGGATTAAACAAAGGACGACCCGTTTCATCATCAATAGAGACACCCATTGCTCGAATAAATGAATGATCTGGATGATAGCCTGTCATCGCAAAAACAAAATCATTCTTTAAAGTTTTCTCGCTGCCATCTATTTCTACAACGACCTCATGCTCACGGATTTCAAGCACATTTGAATTGAAATGCATTTGGACTTCTCCATCTCGTACTAGTCCTTCAAATTCGGGTAAAACCCATGGCTTGATGCTAGGTGAATACTCACTATTACGATAGACAACAGTGACGCGAGCTCCAGCCTTATTCAACTCAAGTGCTGCATCCACTGCCGAATTTTTCCCACCTATTACAAGAACATCAGTATCAAAAAATTCGTGTCCCTCTTTAAAGTAATGGTAGACTTTCGGTAATTTCTCACCTGGAATGTGTAAATAATTTGGATGGTCATAGTAGCCTGTTGCAATCACAACATAAGGTGTTGTATAAACCTCTTTATCTGTCGTAACTGTAAACATCGCTCCATTTTTTACAACGCTATTTACTTTCTCGAAACGATTTACTTGAATATCCTTCAAACGTACAACTTCTCGATAATAAACTAGTGCTTGGTTTCGCTTTGGTTTACGACCTTCAATAATAAAGGGCACATCGCCGATAGCTAGTCGTTCACTCGTACTAAAAAATGTTTGATGTGTAGGGTAATTGTAAATCGCATTTACGATATTTCCTTTTTCAATGACAATTGGCTTTAATCCAATATTTTGCAAGGCTATTGCTGCTGCTAAACCACATGGGCCTCCGCCAACAATAATTGCATCTACTTGCTGCATTTCTTGACACTCCTATCAACTTTGTATTAGCAATTTGCTAATACTTTACTTTTAACTTCTTTCAGCAATTGTTTTCGTAGCGAAAGTGAAACGTCAGCTACAAAAGTCTCTTGTACCGAAAGCGTAGCGGCAGGTACAGATGTTTTTTGTAACGTAAGTGAAACGTCAGTTACAGAAGTCTCCCACCTCTATAGATGGTGAGATGAATGCTGGTTTAAGTTACTTTTCAGCGGGTGCCCAAACATCCGCTGAAATAGTGGAACTCAGTCTAAGAACGCCACGTCCTGTAGCAATTTATCTGTGCGAAAGCGTAGTGACAGCAACACGGTTTTAACTGTGCGAAAGCGAAGCGACAGCAACAACAC
>NZ_JBNNUX010000084.1:0-6058 GCF_050280145.1 Lysinibacillus sp. NPDC093688 | reverse complement strand
GTAGCAAGTGAGAACCATGTGGCTTCTTCCTTTTTTTGTGCCTCATCAATGGATAGGTGCAGGCGTACTTGATCCTTCTTGACCTCTAATACCTTTCCCTCAATCGCTGCGCCTGACAGGGAAGGAATGTTTAGTCTTTCATTCATATGTAAAGACAACTTGTTTCAAAGAATGTCGACTTTGTCAAAATGCAAAAATAAACAGCTCACACTTACCAATAAAATGGTTGGTTGTATGAACTGTTTGAGTAGATGAAAGGCTTTTAGCTTACGATAATAACTATTGTAATGAAGCAATTATGATTTTGTGAGATAAAAATATCCATAGTATATTAAAATAATCTTTTAATCCCTATTTTGAAAAATATATTTATCTTTAATATACCTACGATGTAAAAAATTCTGTAAAAGTATCTGTAATCTTATAAAAAAACCATCTTTCTTTTTGCCTTCAGAATAAAAATAGACTGCGGGATCTTCACCCTCATCTATTTTAAAGAAACAAAACATTCACCCTTGACTCATCCAAAATACAAAGTCATTAGGAGTAAGGCTTAACTGCGTTATTATGTCTAACTGAAATTAGCCGCCCGACAAATTCGGCACTAGATAGCCCCTTCCAAAAAGAAACCTTGCATTGTATTATATCAGTAATATCTTAATTCAAACCAAACTTGATATTTATTACTTTTAAGAGATCATTAATATTATCACGCTTCTCAGGGTATTGTTCGATATATTTTTGACTTTCACTCACTAACCTTTGCCATCAATACTAAATCTAAAATATGGTTCATTTCGCCCCCAGAGCCTGCTTCCATGACCCTTGCTATAATAGATTTATCACCATTTGGCATTTCAACTTTAGAACCTTTACCTTTTGCAAATGCTAACAGTACCACCTAGTTTACTTCCTATAACATCTGTTTATCGGTAATTTATAGGGTATATTAGTATATTTTATTTCTTTGGTTCAAGAAAAAACCTTGAAAAGCATAGATCCTCAAGGTTTTAAAAATAATTTACTGGAATGTCAACACTAAATTGAACATTTTATAAGAACTGCGATTCACTTTGAGATACTTCTGTTTCAAAATGTCTATCCTATAAGATACATTTTTAATAAGTTGCCCATTTTTAAAATGTCCTTTACAAAGGGTACACTTTAAATGTGCCTCTATAGGTTTTAAGCGTTATCTCAAAATTTGTTCAATAGCACTTTCTAAAACATTTACTTCCTGACCAATCACCATTAAGCAACTATCATCATCGGATGCAGGTTCAAAACCGATTCTTATTTTTGGAATATCATATTTGACTTTTAGAACTAAAAGAGATTCTACTATTTTCTTAGCTTTCAGCTTTATTTCAGTTCTCTCACCTACTAATAACTCTCTTTCTGAAAAATTAAGAGTAATATCCCCTGTATCTTTATCAAAGGAAAATATTATCATAACATTATTTAAGCTACATCCTATTTCTATTTGGTTCAGAAATACATTTCCTGTCCCTAAAGGAGTGAGTATTTCCTGGAAACTTTTAATTTGATGAAATTCAACATCATCTCCACTATTCTTATCATAGAAATGAGATGACTTTACTTCTGTTGAACTAATCTTAAGTTCTTCAAACACTAGTTTATCTAACTCATCTTTTCGGAAGTTTTCTAGAATAATTTCAAGATTTTCCAAACTAACTACTCCTTTTTATTTGTCAATAAAGCACTTAATTGTTCCGTCTCGATTAAGTCTTACTCCATGACTATCAGGCGCTGAAAGTAACTGTTCAAGGTCTACCCATCCCTGCCTAACCAACTCTATTTCATATACCCAAGGTACATGACGTAACACAGAAACCACCTTGCTAAGTTTTTAGAAATCCTTATTATACTCCTCACTTAAGCCTCCTTCCTTGATGTCTAAAATGCATAACTCGTGTGCGACAAATTCATAGCTATCCAAATATAGTACAAAATGATTTAAATCATTTTTTGCCACTCTGAACTTATCTCCTGTAACTCACTAACCCAATTGGATTCTTCAATTTTATGAGTTTATCGTAAGTGCCACTAATATATTTAGTGAACTTTTCAGAAGAATGTCGATGGGCTACGGTTCTAATAAATTTAATGCCTCCGTTGAAAACTTCGTCGTCTAGCCCTCTATACTGTGCTCCTATTAAATGTCCATCCGTCAGAAATATAGTAAGGTTCAAGTTCTTGGATATTTCTCTTAGTCGCCACTTGCCTTGAAGTCTGTTCAGATTCAGTCGCTCGCCATATTGTCCTACCGTTCTCACAGATTGTAAAAGCACACGTTGCTCAAGCAAAAAAGAAATCACAGTTTCAACTATTACGTTAAAAGCTATGATTTCCTTATTTTTTAGGATGCAATTCAAAAAAGCTATCAAGTACTTTTTAGTGAGATAAATAAATTATTCATAAAACAACTTCAATTGTAATACTTCGGCAATTACTATTGTTTAATTACGGCTTTAAACTAAGAATATATTCAATTCTTGATTTAGCACCAAAGCTCGATTCAATAACCTTATAATCTTCAGTTCCCATTAATTGTATACATTTATTTATATCTTGCAATAACTGTTCTATATCTTCTTTATTAGCATCACCTTTAAATTCATTACTATTGATATATAAACCTAAATTTTCATATATAAAATCTGGTATTTCTTTAAGTTTAAAACACTCAATTGCAACACAAATATAATATGCAGTTTTTGTAAAAGCATTATAATTTAGCTCTCTCCAATCTTCTTCAAATACTTTTGCTGCAGATTGTGATGCCGTAAATCCATCATCTTCTATATATTCTTCAAAACTATATACAACAGAATCTTTGATACTTTCATAATGAACATTATTATTCATAGCACATTCCACCTTAAATCTTAATCCTTATGGAGTTACTGTATTTATTTGTAAAGTTATTTAACTTTATATTAAGATATTTTTTCTGAATTCTAATATAACATTTGTGCAACTTTAACAAGTATTTAACTCTGTGAAAAGATTAACCTCACCTAATATCCCTAATAGTAATGTTGCTTTTCGTTGCCTCATCAAGAACATTATGTCCTTCCACAGGAATCATGATTCTAAAAATAAGAAATGCCCATTTAACCACTGTTATGTATGGTTTATGGGCTCAAGATAATAAGAAATTATTTGTCTAATTAGAAAATAGTTTTTTTCTTATTGTCCTTTGGAGATAAACAACTATTATTTCATTTTAAATTAGATAAAACACTTTTAATTCGATCAGCTAACTTTTCTTGTTCATCTTCAGTCAATTGCTCATCAGATACATCTTCGATACTGAACGATTTCAACACATGTTTAACATCTACTCTAGTACGTTCCCTTCAACCGCTGTTCCTAAAAAGGAGGGTATGCTAGTCTCCCTTGGCGAATGCCTGCCTCCGACAGCAAATAGATATTCAAAGCTAAGAATACCTTGTTGCATGCAAGCAATGGGCTTAAACACTAGATCCTATTTTGGATAAGGTCACGGTCACCGAGTGCTTATGTTTTTTCAATTCAATCACATATGATACCTTATCCTGCTCCACCATCGGTAGTTCAGTACAAAAAATTTTTAAATAAAAAATATTCATCCCATACGAACCATAAAAGGTAGTATGAAATGAATATTTTATTTTTTCTTAATTAGGAAAGTCTTAGAAAGATTATCACTAAAAATCTAGATTATAAATCTCATTTATCCTTTATTTTAAATAGTAATAACTTCTAATTTTTATACCACTCACTATGAAGTGCTTCGCAAAAATTATCTCCTAAATCGTATTATCTTGGAGCTATGACCTAAATATTTTTTATCCTCCACCAACAACATATGAAACAAATTCACATTTGTCGATTTATATAGGCTATTAGGATATTGTATTGTTGAGGTTTTAATATGAACTCGTACAAAATTTTGGATAAATCACCTGAAATTATTCCTTCAATTATTATTTTCAAATTCCTTCATTTTATCAATTTTAATTCTATCACTTTCATCTTGTGGGATATTATTCAGATACTTACATTCCCAGTATTCCAACCTATCGGAAGGGCCAAAACTTGATTCTCTCCAGTTAGTATAATCATATTCTATATTTAACTTTCCTTCAGATGTAAGTTTCATAGTAATTGAAAACCAAGGCTCTTGTCCATTTTCTAAAAATAAATTCTTTAGACTATTTGTGATTTTCAATAAATTTCTCATCAATTTATTATATATCTCTGAATTAATATTATATTTTTTCAAAATATCTCGACAATAAACATAATCACGCTTATTTGTTGGTTTGAAAAAAAAGAAAACCCCTCCCTCTCCATTTTCTACCTCACCGTTAAAATAAAAATCTTCCCAGTCTTCTGGTATCAACTCATTTATTGTTTCTGCTATTTCTCTATATAAATCATTCATCTGCTCTTCCATCCTACTAACCTCCAGGTTGATTTAGTATTGTTCTAGTGACTTCTTTTTTATTCCCTATTTGGTAAGTTACTTCGAAAGAATCTGGTCGCATTGAATCCCCAGAATATATCGGATTAATTTGTACAGTAACTTTTTTCGGTGGATTTTCTTTCAAAGCATTCGCCCATTCAGTCTCCATATTGAACCATTCACCACCAGAACGGTTAATCTGACTATTTTGTGGAACTAAGTTATCAATATCCTTTGGCCCTCTAAACTGTGCTCCTATTAAATGTCCACCGTCATCAGGTTTTCTGTATTTTCCTCCCACTGTCCTCTGTGCGTAAGCATTTCGGTCTGCTGTACCTAATAAAAGAGTTCCCTCACAATCGATAATACGTCCATTGCTATCCGTACGATAAGTATAACCATCTGGTGATTTGTATTCTACATTTGGTTTTAAAACTTTTTTTCTACCATTCTTAGTGAAATGATCACCATAATTCACCTTCTCATGAGGTGATCCTCCAGTCTCATTAGGCTTCTTAGGATCTTTACTTAGGTTAGGGTGTGTTGTATTCGTTATTATACCGTTCTTAGAAATAGGAATAGGAATGTTGTTCAAAAGACCAGTACCTTTTCTACCGAAAAGTTCCTTGACCACGCTTAATGTTGTTTTAGTTCCAAAGTATGATCGTGAATATGCATCCCCATTGATGACATCTTTCTCAATAGTGTCTTTTACCGAATCTTTTATCGCAGTAACTGTTTGAACTGGGTGGAGAGCTAGATTCGCTACACCTTCCACTGTACCAGCTATTGAATCATTTAGATATCTAATTGGGTGGGCAACAAATTTTTTTGCCTCACCGTAAATATCTTTCATTATATCTACTGTTGCATCAAGCTTTCCTTTTTCTATTGCCGTATAGGTTTGGGCAACTTCTTTTGCAGTGGTTTTTACTACGCTTACAGCTTTGTTATAATATTGATTTGCCTTCTGGTACACTTGTTTTGACGTCCGTTGTACCCATCGTGCTCCCTTCTGGACAGTATTTCTTAACCAGAGCGCTCCCGCCTTATAAATACGCTTCCCCCGTCGGATGAGCCACCTTTTGAGCTTTCTTGCTCTTTTTCGTGCCTTTGTATAGATCTTGCCCAATTTTTTCGTAAACCTTTTTATAAATTTCCCTAGTTTTCTCCCGAATTTTTTGATTCCCTTCCACACATTCTTACCTATTTTCATAACTGTCCTAACGACAGGGATACTACCAAGGAAATTGCCGACTGCTTTAAAAAAGCCTTTCATTAAGCACCACCCCCACCAACAGGGATCATGCCCATGACGTCTAATGCAGAGCCAAGGTCAACTCCGTCTCCCGATTTATTGGATACAGACACAGGTGCTTTGTTGGAGCCTTCCATTCTCACAACCTGTCCTTGCATATCGGTGATACTGTCAAGAACGAGACTGCTGGTGCCACATGTTAAGCGCATGGATTCTGTTGCGCTCATGGAGATGCTTTTACCTGCAAAGGTGATATCATTGGCTTTTAGTGTAAGTGATTGCTTACTATGTACTTCTACTCCGCTGCCCTGATCCAGCTTTAGGAA
>NZ_JBNNUX010000083.1:0-6828 GCF_050280145.1 Lysinibacillus sp. NPDC093688 | reverse complement strand
AAGTATGACTCGCTAGGTAGACGAATAGAGAAGTGTTCTGAAGAAAAGACAACAAGTTTCGTTTGGGATGGGAATACTATCCTACATGAGTATTTCACGCAGAATGATTCAGATAAATTTGAAAATCTAGTAGATCATTCTTTACAGAGTAACCCCGAAATAACAGATAATTTAGTCACATGGGTGTTTAATGATGGGTTCGTACCTACAGCTAAAATTACGAATGAAGGTAACTATAGTATTATTAGTGACTATCTAGGAACGCCTGTAGAAGCCTATGATGATGATGGTAAAAAGGTTTGGTCAACTGAACTTGATATTTATGGACGAGTGAAAGAATTCAAAGGTGAGAAAGACTTTATTCCATTCCGTTATCAAGGGCAGTATGAAGATACAGAAGTAGGTTTATATTATAATAGATTCCGATACTACGACCCAGAACAAGGGAATTATACTCAAATAGACCCGATTGGACTTGCAGGGAATAATCCGACATTGTATGGGTATGTTGGAGATACAAATACTTGGGTTGATGTTTTTGGATTATCAAGAGCACCGAGTCAAATATTAGCAGGTAACTTAAAGAAGGGTGGAAGTAAGACAACCGGATATCAAGCTCATCATGTAATTCCAACAAATGTTTGGAAACAATATAAAACATTTTTCGACGATATAGGCATAGGTGGATTAAGGGATCAGGCTTTTAACGGTATGATGATTCCAAGTAATCCTGACACACTTAAAAAAAGTTCTTTTAACTTTATTCATAACACACATCATTCTCTATATAATAGTCATGTAATGAATGAAATAGAAGGTATTTTCAAAGATTTTGATGATGAAATTATAGATAAAAAGGCGGCAAGAGGAAAAGTTAGAAAACTACAAATGAATTTAAAGAATCAACTTTCATTGGGTCATTTTGATACAGTTAAATCAAAGAAGTATCCAAAATGCAAGAGATTGGGGTAATCAATTTGAAAAATTATATGATTATAAATGACAAACTCACAGCGCCTATTTTCTTAAATGGGGTAATACATGAACATTTTGATGAGACAATGTATAACGAAGGAATGGGATATAGTTGGAATAGACCATTTTTTAACAAAGATGAATTTCCAAAAGAGTTGTGGCTAATCACAACAAACAAAATTGAGTTTGATTATTATAAAAACTTTTTAGGTCATATTGTTGAAGAACGTTTTTTAAATCTAATAGATGAGTCAAATTCGTTAAAAGATTTTGTAATAGCGAAGTTAAATATTGTTAGTCCGAGAGGAAAGTCAAAAGTAAAGAAAAACTACTTTTTTATTAAGTATTTTAATGGTATTTCTTTAGTGGATTATGACCAGTCGGATTTTATTTCCAGAGAAGTGCCGGAAAATAAAGTTTTTAAATCTGAGGGGGTATTTGTTGAAAAATATCAGAAAGTGGTTTTTGGACAAACTGACCTAGATGTGTTTTGCTTAAAGGATTTAAAATTAAGTTCGTATATGTTTTGTTCAGAAAAATTTATGCAACAATGTATTGCTCTAAAATTAAAAGGTTTTAAATTTATTGAATTAGATGAGGTGGCAACACACATTAACTCTCGTTAGGATAAAATAATAGTTGGAATAAATATTTTTAAAGCAACAGTACGGTGATAAAAGAATAATAATTGATGTGGCTGTACTTGTGATGAATTTCAAAATATACAGAGTAGCATAAATTCCTTAGTAAATGGACTTTTTGCTACTCTTTGTTTTTGATTTGAACATGAATAAAAATTACCGCATAACGTTTTTCATCTTCAAAATAAAAGGAATACATATAAATCACAGACTAGGTCACATGTAATTGGAGGAAATCAATGATTTTAAATTTAAAGTCGTTACCTTTAATCGCTAGAACAGAAAGAAACATTGATGCAAAAGAGATCAATATCAGTCTTCAAACTAATACACCTTCGAGACTGATTGAATTTTGGAAATATTTCGAGGGAGTTACATTTGAAAACGGAATTAATATTTATGGTTTTGACATTGCAGTGGAAAGGAACAGGTTGTATGAAGTAAGTGCTTACGCACCTGATTATATTTTGATAGGGGATGACGGTGGGGGACAAGGAGTGTTTCTAAAAAAGAATAGCGACCAACTAAACGTATTCTATCAAGATTTGGGTGCATTGTCGTCGCCTTTTTATTCTTTAGATATTGATTTATTTAGTTGGCTTGAAAATAATCCGGTTATAGATGAAGAAGATTTTCCCTCAGACGAACTTGATTTGATAGATGAGGTAAAAGTGTATGTTGTCAGAATACCAAATGATGCAAACAAGTTTATTATGGAAATAAGAAAATGTTTTAATTTAAAACTTTCTATTATCGATATTAGAGAAAAACTGGATAGTTTACCTTTTTTGGTTATCCAAGATATCACACTTATGAAGTATGGCAAAACAATTGAAAGTTTAAATCAAAAATACAATTGTTTAGAGGTTCTCAATTCAAAGAATGTGATTTTAATTAGTCCAGTAAAAAATTAGGTAAATATCCTTCCTAAAGTTTTTGAGTTATGTTTAGAGAGCCGACGTAATAAAAAGATTAAAAAGTAGTTAATCAAAAAATTATGTTATTAAAATAAATACTTTAATTTCAGTAAATTTATTGCAAAACATTTGTAAGGAAGGAACGAACGATAAGCCCCTTGCTTCAAAAAAATATCCAGCTTGTAAACGATTGGGGTAATTTTATGAAATATTTTATGTTAGTCAATGATAGTGCAAATTCCCCCATCTATTTAGCAATGTTTTATTATTTCGATTCGAAAATTGAAATTATTGATGTAAACAAGCTTTAAAACGGTCTGCATTATATTGAATTAGTCGATAGCGATTTTTAGTTGAGTAAGCAAAGCAAAAGAATAGTAAATTTCCCCTTGGTAATGAAGTGACCCCGAAATGTTAGACAGAGTTATTTCATTAGGCAGAGGTTTGGGCATGAGTTCGATATTGTATCGGACTCATGTCTTTTAACGTGGGCCTTAATTTGTTTTGTATTCTAATATTTCTAATACGTTATGTATTTTTATAATTCAATTTTAAAATGCGCTACACTTTTAAACTCTTAAAAGTATAGAAATTATAACTATGCCAAAGAAATTCCCCATAAGGAAATTGTCGTAACAATTTCCTTTACGAGACATACTTTGTTTAATAACTCTCGATTGAAGCGCATGGCGTTATTGTTTCATTTGATAGTGTCAACCTTGATCTGAATGTATCAGTAGCTGGTGCTCTTCTGGTAGGCTCTCTAATTGCATCAAGTGAAATTGCCAGACGGGACGAGTTCGACCTCGGCGTATGACCGTCGTGGTAACTGCACAACAACTACCAATCCGCTAGGGGTCACAGAGAAATACCGTTATGATAACTTGAATCGCCTAATACGGGCAAATCTTTCAGATGATAACGATGTTCAATTAAAGTACAATGCCTATGATGATGTTGTTTTTGCGAAAGATAACCATACGCAAGTAGCCTTTGGTTACACCATTCTCGGTAGCTTAATGTCTCGAGAACAAGGTGGGAAGAAAGTTAAATTCACCTATGATACAGAGGAGCAGTTAACCGCTGTCATCAATGAAAAAGGCGAAGCGTATCAGTTTGAACGTGATACGAAAGGCAATATCATTAAGGAAGTCGGCTTTGATGAGCTTACAAGGTCATATGAGAGCAGTTTGGCAGGATTGGTTCAGAAAATTCAACGTCCTGGTCACCGTTGGACAGCGTACGAACATGATAATTTAGGGAATGTCATTCGAGCTGATTAATATGATGACACTTGGGAAACGTTTGGCTATGACAAAAATGGTTCGTTAATTCAGACTGAAAATGAGCATGTGGCCGTAAAGCTAGAGCGAGACCCATCTGGACGAGTGATTAAGGAGTGGCAGAATGACCATTGGATTGCGAGTTCATACGATGAATTAGGCAATCGTTCACAGATTACAAGTAGCTTAGGTGCAAAAATCGATGTTGCTCGTAATGAAATGGGAAATGTGTCACAAATCACGGCTTCTCGCTCAGAGCAAGAAAATTGGACAGCAGCGATGCAGTACAATGAACTCGGTCAAGAGATTGAGAGAATATTACCAGGAGATGTCATCAGCAAATGGCAGTATGATGTAGCAGGTAGACCAACACACCATCGAATAAGTATTCAAAACCGCGATGCACGAAGACGAGTATATAATTGGGATGCCAATCATCGCTTACGAAGCATGGTAAACGAGTTAACGGGTGTAAAAGTCACTTACGGTTACGATGAATTCAGTAACCTCGTGTGGTCCAATCAAGGCGGTCAATTCGACTTCTTACACCGCAGTGTCGACGATGTCGGGAATTTGTATGAAACGAAAGAAAAGACAGATCGTGTTTATGGTGCCGGGAGCAGATTACTTGAAACGAAAGAGGCAACCTTTTCTTATGATGATGAAGGGAATCTCGTTCAGAAAGTTGAGAAGAACGGTGATACGTGGAAGTACGAATATAACGGCAATGGCATGATGTCGAAAGTCATCAAACCAGACAACACAGAAGTTACTTTCAAGTATGACTCGCTAGGTAGACGAATAGAGAAGAGTTCTGACGAGAAAACTATGAGATTCGTATGGGATGGGAATACTATCCTACATGAGTATTTCTCGAAGAATAATTCAGATAAATTTGATAATCTAGAGGAGTATTCTTCACCGAGTAACTCCGAAATACGAGATAATCTAGTCACATGGGTATTTAAAGAGGGATTTATCCCTTCAGCTAAAATTACGAATGAAGGTAATTTTAGTATTATTAGTGACTATCTAGGAACGCCTGTTGAAGCCTTTGATGAAGAAGGTAATAGGGTTTGGTCAGCAGAACTTGATATCTACGGCAGAGTGAATGAATTTACAGGTGAGAAAGATTTTATTCCTTTCCGATATCAAGGGCAGTATGAAGATAAAGAAGTAAATCTCTATTATAACCGATTCCGCTATTATTCACCAAGTGAAGGAATATATACACAACAGGATCCTATAGGATTAGAAGGAAACAATCCTACTTTATATGGATATATTAGGGATTCAAATATTGAGGTTGACCCTTTAGGTTTGACGAACTGGTCGGCGTTTTTGAGAGCATTAAATATACCTCAACCACCAGGGTTAACTAATCCACATGGACACCATATTGTGTTTAAAGGTGTATTCAAAGACAAACGAGGAATATATGTGAAGATAAGTCAAGGGATACTTGATGCATATAAAATAGGTATAAATGATCCATCCAATTTAATGTGGGCTTCAAATACGAAGGGGGTTCATACAGAAGCAAATGCAAAGAAAGTTGCGGAGGCTTTAATGGAAAAGCACAAAGAGCTTTTACCTCAATTATCTGGGGAAGCTGAAGCATTTAAAAATGCACAAAAACAGATGAAAGAACACCTCCAAAAAGTGGGTGAAAAAGTTTTTAGTTGTTATTAAATGAATGTAATAAACACTTCAAAATAGCTTAGCTTTACAACTTAAAAAGTAACTTAGTTTTCTGAACTAGGTTACTAATGAGGAAGGAAGATGAAAAAATGGATGATTTTTTTATTGATCTAAAGAAAAGACTAGTCAAAGCTATAGAATTAGATTTTACTAACATAAAAAAAATGATCGGTAATGAAAAAATATATGCATTAAGTTTTGTTACAGATAGTGATACAGTTAGTCTATTCTTGGCAGTAAATACAAACGAATTTTTAGAGAAAAAAAATAATGAGGATGACAGTCAAGACAACGAATTATTTGCTCAATTTGCAGAATATTTTCCCGAGAAGTTCGATGAGCTAGATAATATTACTTATGATACAAAATGGATTCCTGCTGAATGGGGATATTCTAATAATGATTTAAAGCATAGTGAAATGGCATTAATTGTTCCTAAATTATTTGAAAAGGGTTCGACATTAGATTCACAGGAATTACCCTTGTTTCAAAGATTATTTTTTGAATGTTTAACATCTACATTACAAACATTGATAAAAAAGGGGGTTTTTATTGATAATAATCAAGAAATTACAATATTTATTTCAATATCTGATGATGAACGAACAGAAGAAATAGAAAATTTCTCTGCTAAGATTCTTAATTCAGAAGAAATCTATAATAAATTCAGTAAACGATACAATTGAAATTGAATACAATAGTATAATAGTAAATTTGTATTGTTGTTAAGCGTATACGATTACGAGAAATCTATGTGTGAATGTATGTAATACATGATTTGTTACTGGAAAAGATGGTTTTGATTTTATTGGTGACAATTTAGAAGAAGTACTTGGTTTAATAATAATGTGGGAACACTTATTGTGAAGTGTGAAGTTAAAATAGATTTACTATAGTTAAGTTTTAAAACATATGTAGAGAAGTCGCTATAAGCACTTTCTTTATATATGTTTTTCTGTTAGAAATAGAATTGTTTTGTCGTGTATTTAAAGGTCAGATTATACACCTTTAGTTAAATACTTGATGAAAGATTTATGAATTCTTGTATAGACAAAAAATTTGAGGAATTAATTTTATCAAGGAAGGAAGCTTGTTAAGTCCGGAATATGTTGATTTAACAGTCTTTAGATTTAATTAGTAGGATCGTGTAAATAATAAAGTCGAATCCAGGACATGGGTAAGAAGATGCTATATGCTCTTCCTTCCTAAGTTCATATATGATACAGAAGAGCAGTTAAATACTGTTATCAATGAGAAAGGTGAAGTGTATCAGTTTGAACGTGATACAAAAGGGAATATCATCAAGGAAAT
>NZ_JBNNUX010000082.1:0-7051 GCF_050280145.1 Lysinibacillus sp. NPDC093688 | reverse complement strand
GCGCTTTCGCACAAACAAAACCCTCTGCTGCCGCTACGTTAGCACTACGCTTTCGCGCAGAAAACATCTGTTGGCCCGAGACCCTGGAGCGAGCATCGCGAGTGAAGCGGGAGGGGAACGAAGGCTAAAAGCATCACGTCCTGTGATAACGCCTTCGTGACCAACATCCTGTTGCCCCGACGCCCTCAGGAAGCTCTGCTCTGCGCGAAAGCGAAGCGTCAGCGGCAAAGCGCCCAATCGGAACGGAAATCAACCTCTCGTTTTGCTGGAGGGACATACTTAATTTCATTAACATACTAGTCTTCAACAACGTAAAGGAGTAGCCCTATGATTGGGACTACTCCTTCTTCTTATTTCTTAAATTGCTCCTGCACTTTTGTAGGTAGCTCATGGAATTTTACTTCATCATATGATGTAACTTCCGTTTCTTTTTTTACATAAAGCTTCAAGTATGCATCGTGGCGTAAATTTTTCTGAGCTGAAAACTTTAATGTTTGCTCTTCACCGTTTTTGTCATAAGCAGGTACCTCATACCAATATGACTTCCATATTTCACCGTTACTTGCCTTGAATTCCTCTACTTCACCATCAGAAGTGACATGAACATAGTATGCTTCTTTATTTAAACGGTTAAAATCTACGGTCATTAGAACAACAAGACCTGCTACGAACAATAAAAACAATGCTCCTATACCTAAAAAAACTTTTTTCATATTAATTCCCCTGTCTAACAATTTTATAGAATGAACGAACTGTAAAGATATAATAAATGCCGTAAATTGCAGAATAAGCAATCATCCACAGTATTACAGGTTTCGTTATATCCATACCAAATAACTGTGAAAAGGCTATCAGCGCAAATGCACTATGTGCGATACCAACAATGAGTGGTGCACTAAAGATAACGGCAACCTGCCCTGCAACTGTTTTTAATATTTGTTTTTTATTAACACCGATTTTATTTAAAATCGCATATTTAGACTGATCTTCCTCAGCCTCTGTCAAAATTTTAAAGTAAATAATACTTCCTGTCGCTGCTAAAAATACTAATCCTAAAAAGCTTCCTACAAACAATAGTGATCCTACAGTAGCTAAACTAGCCTCATAACTTTGTGGAACACTTGAAAAGCCTTCCTGCTGTTCAGGAGCTAGTTGATTGGAAATCTCTTTTGAAATCTCCTGTTGCTTCAAGTCATTATCCATACCAACTACCTGCATTTTAACATTTTCTGCATTTGTTGCGGCGAACACTTTATCATTAACAACGAGTACTGTACCAGCTGCAATATAGTTTAATACGCTCTCTGTATACATTTTATCAACATGGAATGATTCCCCGTTCTCCAATTTAAACTTTTCACCCGTAAAATCATGTGAGAAACGTTCATCGAAAGTTGCATCAAGTAACACTGTTGAACCATCTGCAATGTGCAGTTCTTCAGCTTTCCCCTGCAATTTTGCTAAACGATTATAGTCGGATTCCTTTAATAATGTATATTCAAAAAACGAATATTCATTATCGACACGTAAATTTTTTACAGAAAGCGCTTCGTTGTACAAGACGTCTTCTTGCGAAAATTTTACTGTCTCACCCTTCCACATAAATGTGTTAGGTAACATATGACGTACAGTTGCTTCCGCATTGTAATACATACCGAAAACGCCGCCACCTGCTGTAATTGTTGTCGCACTTAAAATAGCGATGATCGAAAGCGATTTAGCGTTTGCTCGAATACGGTACAATAATTGTGATACCCCGATTAAGTTCAAGCCTTTCCATGACCAAGAAGTTGCATTTTTCAACGCCGTTAACACAAATACGCTAACACTATGGAATAACAGATATGTCCCTGCAATTGTCACACCTATAACCATTAATGGCGTACCTAGTATTGTGAAGAATCTCCAGATATTACTTGTAAATATATCTTCAGATGCTGTGTAATAACCAAATGCAATTAGCGCTGCCCCAAGAATAGCTGCTAATAATGATGCACGCGGAATTTTCTCTCCTTGCTTCTCAGCATGGAACAAGTCAATCAGTTTAAATTGATAAATGACACGATAGCCCTGTAAGGAGGTGAATAAAAATAGTAACGCAAAAATCCCTGTTGTATTTACTAGAGCCTCAGAGGAAAAAGTTAAACTTCCTACAACCTCATAGCCCATTAATCGAACTAAAATCATTAATAGCCCTTGTGACATAAAGAATCCTAGAACAATTCCTAGTACTAGAGAAACAAGACCAATCACTAAATTCTCGAAAAAGAGCATTAAGCCAATTTTTTGCTTACGCACACCTAGTAGCGAGTAAAGTGCTACTTCCTTTTTTCGTCTCTTCATAAAAAACGAATTGGAGTACGCCATAAAGATGATGATAAAGAATAATAGCACAACGGATGATGCACTCATCAATCCTTTAATTTGCTGCGATGATTGTTTTAAGGCTGAAAGATCATCATTATATTTCAATGTCACAAAAGTAAAGTAGATGACGATACTAAAGACCATCGAGGCGATATATAAAAAGTAGTTCGACAAATTACGTTGAACATTTTTACGCGCTAGACTAAATAACGTCATTTACTCCACCTCCGATGCCAGCAAGCACCTGTAAAATCTCTTGGAAGAACTGCTTTCTTGTTTGAGTACCACGATGAATTTCCTTAGAAAGCTGTCCGTCCTGAATGAATAGAATGCGCTGACAGAAGCTTGCTGCAAATGCATCATGTGTAACCATCATAATCGTGGAAGCTTGTGAATTATTTAAATCACTTAAACTTTCAAGCAAGTCTGTTGCTGATTTTGAATCAAGAGCACCCGTTGGCTCATCCGCAAAGATTAGTTTCGGCTCTGTTACTAACGCACGTGATGATGCTGTACGTTGTTTTTGCCCACCAGAAATTTGGTATGGATATTTATCAAGTAACTCTTTTATCCCAAACAGTGTAGCTATACGCTCTACCCTTGCGTTAATTGCCTTTGTTGGCACTTTTGCAATCGCAAGAGGCAGTACGATATTTTCACGAACTGTTAAAGAATCGAGTAAGTTATAATCTTGGAAGATAAAACCTAGATTGTCGCGACGAAAATCTGCTAACTCTGCATCCTTCATGCGCGCTAAGTTTGTATCTCCAATAATAATTTCACCAGTCGTTGGCGTATCAATTGTGGCTAACACATTTAATAGCGTCGATTTCCCAGCCCCTGAAGGCCCCATTACACCAACAAACTCTCCTTTTTCTACTTCAAATGATATATTCGATAGCGCTGTAAATGTATTTGCGCCTTTGCCGTAAGTCTTTTCTACATTTTGTACCTTTAATAATGGCGTCATAAACGCTCACCTCTTCTTTCTGACTTTAATATACGCCCTCAAACTTACAACAAATTTGTCCCAAGCTTACAACAACCTTAAATCATAGTTAGCTCATCACCATAATGAGAGGTTGATTTCCGTTCCGACTGGGCGCTTTCCTGGGGGCGTCCGATGAGCCGCTTCGCTTCGCTGCAGGGTCTCGGGCCAACACGAGGTTGGTCACGAAGGCGTTATCACAGGATGTGATGGTTTTAGCCTTCGTTCCTCTATTGCTGATCCCCAAGGAGTCGCCCAGTCTCCACTCCAATCAACTTATCCACATGATATACGTTTTAACAAAATGTCACCCAACTTTTTAGTTTTATCGATTAACTTTCACGTTTTATCGCCCAACTTTTGAATTTTATCGACTAACTTTCAAGTTTTATCACCCAACTTTTAATTTTTATCGACATCTCCCCTCAAAAGAGCAAAAAAAGGATTCACACACAAAACTGTGCGTGAATCCCCAACTTTATTATAATGCTTTTTGTATATCGTCCTCAAAGCTACTTGGCTTATCAGCTGATCCATAGCGTCCAACAACTTCACCATTACGATTCACAAGGAATTTTGTGAAGTTCCACTTTATACTGTTGCCGAGAAAGCCTTTTGAATGCGATGTCAAATGCTCAAAAACAGAGTGTGCATCCTTACCATTGACCTTCACTATTTCATGCATAGGGAACGTCACCCCATATGTCAAACGACATTGTGACGCCGCTTCCTCAGCAGTTGCTACCTCTTGCTTAAACTGATTTGAGGGGAAGCCAAGAACAACAAGGCCTTCATCCTGATATTTTTTATATAGATCTTCTAATTCTTCAAACTGCGGTGTAAAACCACATTTTGAAGCCGTATTAACAATTAGCATTGCCTTACCCTTATACCGATCTAAGCTATATTCAGTACCATCCTCCAAAGCAACCTGAATGTCATAAATGCTCATTTTTAATAACCCCCTATGTTATAAACGCGCATTAATTCTGGCAACCTGCTGTAGTGGATCCCAAACACCATTGAATGGAGGCGCGTAAGCTAAATCTAAATCTAGTAAATCTGGTAACGTCATTTTATTGTATAAGGCTGTCGCAAACACATCGATCCGTTTATCAACACCTGCCGGACCAACAATTTGTGCGCCTAAAAGCTGTTGATCCCGTTTACGAACAACAATTTTAATAAACATCCGTTGCGCACCTGGATAATATCCTGCAATATGACGAGCAGACAATTTAAATGCCTCATATTCAAAACCTAGCTCTTTAGCATTGCGCTCATTAATACCAGTCGTGGCAATCGTTAAATTGAAAAACTTTAAGATTGAAGTACCTACAATCCCACGAAACGGCGCAAACTTGCCCGACATATTGAGCCCTGCTAAACGACCTTGCTTATTAGCTGTCGTTCCAAGAGGTATATAATCTAGGCGTTCTTTCACAATATTAAAATGCGTTGCACAATCTCCCGCAGCATAAATATTTTCAACTGATGTCTCTAAATGTCGATTGACGATAACCGCACCATTTTTAGCTAGTGCTATGCCTGTTCCCTCTAAAAATTGTGTATTCGGCTTAATCCCCACAGCCATAATGACTAAATCCGTATCATATGCGCCATTGTCCGTTATAACACGTTCAACACGGTGATTCCCCTCAAACGCCTCTACTTTTGTATTTAGCACGAGGTCGATATCATTCTTTTTCGCTTCCTCATGAACATGTTGTGCAAGCTCTTCATCTAGAATCCGTGCTACAAAGCTACCTCGTTGAATCAATCTCACTTTTTTGCCGCAAGCATGAATCGTTTCAGCCATCTCTAGTCCAATATAGCCTGCGCCTATAATTGTTACATTTTCTATATCCGGCGTTAAATCGGCTAGTAATTCATCTAGCTGAGGTATTGTTTTCACAGTGTGTATACCCGTCAAATCCGAACCCTTCTCCACCGGCATAATAGAATCCGCGCCTGTTGCAATAAGTAACTTATCATAAGGAATTTCAAATGATTCTCCAGCTGATTGTGTTCCAAAAACAAGCTTCTTGTCTACATCAATTCCGTTAACCTCATGACCAACACGAGCATCAATACCGTACTTATCACGAAACGTTTCTACATCTCTTGCTATAAGACGCTTGGTCGATGAAATACGCCCATCCACAACATAAGGCAAGCCACACTGCCCATATGAATAAATAAATCCACGTTCTACAGATGTAATCTCTGCCCCAGGTACATTTCGATAAATTTCCATTGCTGCTGACATTCCGGCAGCATCTCCTCCGATGATTACGTACTTCATCCAACAATCCCCCTTATTTTTTTCTCGTTGCTAGTAAGCCTGCATAATAGTCCATATAAAAACGGCGTCTACCTCCACTTACAATGACACGTATTACATGAATAGCAATAACCATCATTAAAACAAAGTTCGCTATAAAGGCTAACAATGTAATGACAATTTGTAGTACATAAAATGGTGAATCCATATCTAATTTTATATTCCCTATAATTGTTATAATCTCTGAAGTACAGACTACCACGAGAATAGCAACACAACGACGCAAAGATTGACTGACAATACTTTTGCCGTTTTCACTGACCATTGTAAATCGCATAAACTTCATCCCTAATGTTGCACCTTTTGTAAAGCTTGGAACAACACCAAAGAGCAACGTATACAAAGCAATTTTTATTAAAAACTCGAAAATGCCACTATAGCCTGTTACGACACTAACAAAGAACAAAATGACTTGCGCTGTAAATAAATCTATAGCTAGTGCCAACAAAATCGATAATGGTTTGACAATATCTTTCTCGACCATTTCTGCTGCTTTAGCCGTCACCTTTTCATGAGAAGGAAACAGCGCCCACACAACAGGGGCTAAGAAGAACCCTAATAGTGCACCAACACTGTTAAGTATTAAATCATCTACATCAAAAATTCGATACGCACAATTAAAGATGCCATATATCCCTGTAAATTGGGTTACCTCATAAAACAATGTTAGCAAAAAGCTAAATAGAAATGCACGCTTCCAGTACTTTCTTTTTTTAAGAAAATAACGCAAGTACACGCCAAAAGGCATAAGCAGTAAGAAATTATAAAATGCCTGAAAAAAAGCAGGTTGCTTTGGAATATAAATCCATGTTGATGGATTCGTCAGAACAATCCCACTATCCTTTAAAATATCCGTGACAAATTGAAAAGGATGTAAATTATAATGGACTGTATCTGGGGCTTGCAGAGAGCAAGTATCACGTGTCTCCGGGAAAGGCAATAAAACTAAGCATAATGCCGATAAAAAGTAAAAAATAAATGAGAACGTTATAATGGTTTTGGATACAGATAAGTAGCCATATTTCCGATACGTATAAATAAGCCAAGGTACAAATAGCACAAAGGATGCGAAAATTGTTATTAAAAAAGCTACCATTATAGAATGTGTATAAACTGACATAGAACACCTCTTCGTTTAAAATCGGCTCTTCACCATAACGTATGGTTGATTTCCGTTCCGGCTGGGCGCTTTCCGGGGCGTCGGGGCAACAAATGTTTTCTGTGCGAAAGCGCAGTGCAACGTAGCGGCAGCAGCACCGATGTTGGTCACGAAGGCGTTATCACAGGATGTGATGCTTTTAGCCTTCGTTCCTCTATCGCTAATCCCCAAGGAGTCGCCCAGCCGGAACGAA
>NZ_JBNNUX010000081.1:0-7252 GCF_050280145.1 Lysinibacillus sp. NPDC093688 | reverse complement strand
CGCATCCATGCGATAACGGCTAACTGACCTGCATCGGTAAAAACGCCACGTCCTGTGGCATTACCGAAATGACCGACATCGTGTCGGCCCTCGTGTAGGCCTAAGCACAAAGCCGATTCCGGACACAATTATGCCGAGGAATAATTGATTTTATTTATTTATAATTTGTTTGAAATATCAGAAAATTGGTGTATAATTGTGTTATAAATGGTTGAGGGAGTGATTGTGATGATTATAGGCACATTTTTTTTAGCAGTTGCATTACATGTAGGTATTGTTTTAACAGTAGACTTATTTACTAATCAGCAACACTCTACTACTACGCAAAGTAACCATTCATAATCGAAAAACAAAAGAATAAACTGCAACTAGGCAAAGTTATAAAGTAGCTTTGTCTATTTTTTATGGACTGCAACAATTTATGTGAAAATTCGTCCATATACTGTAGAAAATGTTATACTATAAAAAAACAGTATCGGGGAATGAGCATGCAAGAAGAGAAAACAAATAGTTTCAAAAAGGAATTAATATCCTATCTTAAAATTATTGTAATTACCGCTATAGTTGTTTTAGGCTGTAAGCAATTTTTATTTGCACCGATTAAAGTACAAGGGGCTTCTATGTACCCAACTTATCATGATAAGGATATTATTATTGTAAGTAAAATGAGTAAAATTGAACGCTTTGACCAAATTGTCTTTCAATCACCAACAGAAGATGAGCTATATATTAAACGAGTGATTGGCCTACCAGGTGATACAGTTGAAATGAAAGATGATGTTTTGTATGTAAATGGCAAAGCTTATAAAGAGGATTATGTAAATCGTCAAACAGATGATCCTAAGCAATTACGTATTACAGAAAATTTCACGTTAGAGCAATTAGTTAATGAAAAAAAGGTACCTGAGGGTGAGTATCTTGTACTCGGGGACAACCGTTTAAGAAGTTCTGATAGCCGCCATTATGGCTTAATTTCTAAAGATGCCATCTATGGTGAAGCTAAATTAACAATATATCCGTTTAATCGTTTCCATATTGGTCCAAAGTAAAATAAATTGGGACTTGCAGTGAAAAAGAGGCTACGTTGAGTAGCCTCTTTTTTAACTTCTTTCAGCGGGTGTCCAAACACCCGCTGAGATATATGCCGAGGCATAATTGATCTTTTTAGTCGGCTGATAATGCCTTGCAAACTTTATAAGTGGGGTAATAGACACAAACTGTTGAATGTTCAACTGTTTCTTTTATGGGGATTTGCTGTTCGCTCAGACTAGGAGAATTGATTGCTTGTTGATTGATTGAGAGCTCTTCTGTTACTGGTTCTACACCATAAAACAACAATAAAAAATAGCATACTAAACCTATTATACGCAAACAATCACCTCACAATGTTCTGTATATTAGTATGTATGGTCAAACTTTAAAAAATATAAGTAAAATCTGAAATTTCTTTCTTTTGAAAGGGTTTTTATAAGGTAAGCGTATGTTCATCAATGATTGAGAGTGCTATAGTGAACTAATTTTATGAATGACAAGGAAGATATAATAAAAAATTGTTGTCATGCAAAATTCAATATGCTAATATAGCTAACGTAAATATTTGATCTGTATAACCTCAATGATATGGATTGAGGGTCTCTACCAGGAACCATAAAATCCTGACTACAAAAATCGTGCTTCATTTTTGTAGTCAGGATTTTTTTCTTTTAACTTCTTTCAGCAGAAGTCTCCCACCTTTATAGGTGGTGAGATAAATGCGGTTTTAAGTCACTTTTCAGCAGTGTCCAAACACCCGCTGAAAGAAGTTAAAGCCTCCGGCGGATGTCACTGAATCGGAAAGGAGTTCTTTGTGCAAGCACAAAGCCGATTCTGGACGCAATTATGCCGAGGCATAATTGATATCTCCCTACAAAAATGAAAGTGTAAATAGAAGGGTGATAATTATGAATTGGAGAGTTTACATTCTGGCCGTTACTACCTTTGCGGTAGGATTGGTGGAATTAATTGTAGGTGGTATATTACCAACAATTGCAAAAGATTTAAATGTGTCCTTAGCAACAGCAGGACAATTAATTACAATATTTGCTCTCGTCTATGCGATATCTGCGCCTGTCCTTTTATCATTAACTGCAAAAGTGGAAAGGAAGCGCCTTTATCTTATTTCTTTATTTATTTTTACTTTAGGTAATCTTATGACGTTTTTTAGTACGACATTCTTGATTGTCATGATTGCTAGAATTTTCACAGCGATGAGTACTGCATTGGTCATCGTCTTATCCTTAACGATTGCAACAAAAATTGTTGAACCAAGACATCGTGCAAAAGCGTTAGGGCTTGTTTTCATAGGTGTTAGTTCGGCACTTGTCATCGGTGTGCCAATTGGGATATTTGTGTCAGAAGCATTTGGATGGCGAGCAATGTTCTTAGGAATAGCACTACTTTCAACTGTATCTATGATTCTTATTGCGTTATTGCTTGAAAAAATGCCAGTTGTAGAAGTTGTCCCATTAAAGGCTCAAATTAAATCATTAGCGAATTTAAAAATCTTAAGTGCACAATTAACAACACTGTTTATGCTGGCTGGTCATTATATGCTTTATGCATATTTAACGCCATTTTTAGTAGAAGCATTTGATATGAGTGCCTCTTGGATTAGTATCTGTTATCTAATCTTCGGAATAGCGTCCGTCAGTGGGAATGCTCTTGGTGGTTGGCTAAGTGACAAAATTGGTACTGGTAAAGCCATTCTAATTATTGTCTCTACATTTGCCGTTGTATTATTTAGTATTCCTTACACAATTGTTGCTTTCCCACTCTTTTTAGTCGTGACAGTTTTATGGGGCGCACTTAGCTGGGCACTTACACCTCCATTACAAAATTATTTAATACAAACAGATCCAAAAACGTCTGATATTCAACAAAGCTTAAATACTGCTGCATTACAAATCGGTATATCCATCGGTTCAGCTGTTGGTGGAGCTATGTTTGCTGTTACAGGATCTGCTAAGCATTTAGCTGGCTTCGGTGCCATTTTAGTTTTATGTGCTCTAGGCTGTGCAATTTTTTCTCTAAAAAGAGCGCCAGTTTCACATGAGGCTGAGCTGGGGATGAAATCGGCTCATAACAACTCATAGTTTAGAGTGGCTTATCGGGCGTTCCTAGGAAAGCGCTCAGTCGTAACGGAAATCAACCACACGTTATGGTGATGAGCTATTATGTCGAGGCATAATTGATCAGAATTTAAAGGATCAAATGTGAAAATTGTCGCAACGATTGACCAGGCGCTTTACCGTAATGTGGGTGCTATTATTTTATATGAAGAGGATTCACACACTTTATCTGCACGAAAACTAAAACGAAAAAATCGCTGATCAATATATACCAACAGGCGAACTCGAAAACTTTATGTTTGACTCTCAAGCAGATGCTATAAAATTTACTCATAAGCTTACTAGAATGAGTGCACTCGATTATTTATTATCTGCAAATAAAGAGAGACAACTAAAATAATAAAATAATTGCAAGACGAGCCTATAGGGGGTCTATGCATGTGAAGAAGGGCGTTTGGAGTAGCTATATTCCAAATGTCTTTTTTTAGTGCTCCATAGCTAGCAAGAGGAGATTATTTGTGTCCAATTTGGCTTAATAGTCATCGCGATTTATCTCGCAGGAACTACCCATAAAATCCGATTGATGAAGAACTAGTAGGGATGAAGAAAATCCCATTGATTTAAGTTTCACTTTATATCAGGCGTGTTGATTAGGAAAAAATAGGTTTATTATTGAGCGATAAAGGGATTTTTTTATTGCTATTTTGCTAATATATTTCCATTTTTAACTGATTGTAGCGTAGGGCTACTCGACTCCCGCGGGAAAGTGAGACAGACGAGACCCTGCACGGAGCGTAGCGGAGGAAGCGGTTCGACGCTCGCCCGCAGGAAAGCGAGTAGCCCGTAGCGGAAATCAGAGCCTTCTAATTAATCAAGATGGATAAAAATAGTTAATCAACACACCTGGCTTTATATATAAATTCACCTATAAACAAATATTTAATTTCTATATCGATTATTATCATACTGGAATAGGACAAGGAATAGATTGTTGTAGTTAAAGTATTTTAGGGGCTCAGTAGATAGGGAGTCTGATGATTCTATACTATTTTTAGGATATATAATATTCTCTCTGCCTAAGATAGATAATTCAAAAGGGTCTACTAATGGGAATCTAACTTATTAACTAATAACAGCATTTTCTCCTGAATTTAGTCAGTGAGAAGGAATTCAGGAGAAAATGCTGTAGTTACTTAATCGGCATGATTGTCTAATAATTTCAAATGGAGGGGGAATCGAATGTCAGAATATCATCAACAATCATCAGCTGAAGTGATGAAAACTTTGAACGTGACAGATCAAGGATTGAGTGATTATGACGTTCAAAAGAGGCAAGAAGTATACGGCTATAATGTATTAGAGGAAGGAAAAAAAACTAGTGCATTCGCCGTTTTCTTTGGACAGTTTAAAGATTTATTAGTCATTATTTTAATCATTGCTGCTTTCGTTTCATTTTTATTAGGAGAAGTAGGAAGCACCGTTGTGATTATGATTGTTGTTATATTAAACGCTATCCTAGGTACTGTACAGCATGTCAAGGCAGAACAGTCTTTGGATAATTTAAAAGCGTTAACCTCCCCAATTGCTAAAGTAATGCGAAATAATCAGCTAATAGAGATTTCTTCAGAAGATCTAGTCGTTGGAGATCTTCTTTATTTGGAGGCTGGCGATTATATTAATGCAGATGGGAGATTATTAGAAAGTCATAATTTGCATATTAATGAAAGTTCGTTGACAGGTGAATCAATCGCTGTAGCGAAAAGTATTGTTGCTATTAAGGAGAGCAATGTAACTGTTGCTGATAAAAAGAACATGGTATACTCTGGAAGCTATGTGACAACTGGTCGGGGTATTGTCATGGTTACAGCTATCGGAATGCAGACGGAAATCGGTAAAATTGCAAATTTACTAGATACTGCGAAAGAGAAGAAAACACCGTTACAAGTAAGTTTAGATCATTTTGGAGAAAAATTAGCTTTAGGGATTACGTTAATCTGTTTAGCTATTTTTGTGATTGACCTTGTTAGAGGACGTGCACTTGTAGAATCGTTCATGTTTGCTGTTTCACTTGCTGTGGCAGCAATTCCAGAAGCATTAAGCTCGATTGTTACGATTGTGTTAGCTTTTGGGACACAGAAAATGGCAAAGGAAAATGCCATTATTCGAAAGCTTTATGCTGTTGAAAGTCTTGGAAGTGTATCTGTCATTTGTTCAGATAAAACAGGAACATTAACTGAAAATAAAATGGTTGTTCAAGAGGTCTATGTGGATGAAAAAGTGATTCCACATGATCAGCTTTACACTGAAAATACAGTGGAGAAAGACCTTATGTTAAAGGCAATATTATGTAGTGACGCTGTGGAAAGGGACGGTAAGGAAATCGGTGATCCTACTGAAGTTGCACTCGTAAAATTAGGAAAGCAATATGATTTTGACGAATTACTGGTAAGAGATCATTATCCAAGAGTGGCCGAAATCCCTTTTGATTCAGATAGAAAACTCATGAGTACTGTGAATACTATCAATCAGCAATCTATCATGATTACAAAAGGAGCATTAGATGTCCTTCTTCCTAAAATTGTAAAGATTGAAACTTCAAAAGGTATATTTAATATTACAAAACAACAACGCCAAAAAATCGAAGCGGTAAATCGTGATTTTTCTATGAATGGGTTAAGGGTACTAGCAGTTGCCTACAAAGAGGTAAGGGGAAATCAAGCAATCGATGTAAGGGCTGAAAAAGATTTAATCTTTGTTGGTTTAGTCGCGATGATGGATCCTCCAAGACAAGAATCTAAAGGTGCGGTTGAAAAATGTATAAAAGCTGGTATCAAGCCGGTGATGATTACAGGAGATCATAAAATTACGGCAACGGCTATTGCCAATCAAATCGGGATTTTAAATGATCCCTCTGAAGCGATTGAAGGGCATGAAATAGAAGGCTTAACAGATCAGCAGCTTCAAGAAAAGGTTAACGATTTTTCTGTTTATGCCCGAGTAACACCGGTTCAAAAAATTCGTATCGTGAAAGCGTGGCAAGAAAAAGGACATGTCGTCGCCATGACAGGAGATGGTGTTAATGATGGCCCTGCGCTAAAACAGTCCGACATTGGTGTGGCAATGGGAGTTACCGGCACAGAGGTCGCGAAGGATGCCTCCTCTATGATACTAACGGATGATAACTTTTCAACGATTGTGAAGGCCATTGCAAATGGTAGAAGTATTTATACGAATATAAAAAACGCTATTTTGTTCTTATTATCAGGGAATGCGGGTGCCATTTTTGTTGTTTTATATGCAACAATATTAGGTTTGCCAGTTCCTTTTGCACCTGTGCATCTATTATTTATTAACTTACTAACGGATAGTTTACCGGCGATCGCAATCGGTCTAGAGCCGAATAATAAAAAAACAATGAAAGACAAGCCTCGAAATATTCATACACCATTATTAAATAAAGCATTTACTACTCAAGTGGTGCTCGAAGGGTTACTAATTGCCATTTCTACAACGGTTGCCTTTGAAATCGGATTGTCAACAGGAGATACTTTAACGGCGAGCACTATGGCATTTACAACATTATGTTTGTCGCGATTAGTGCATGGTTTCAACTCCAGAGCTAAAGAATCCATCTTCGCCATTGGACTATTTTCGAATAAATACACTTGGCTTGCATTCTTAATCGGTTTTTTAAGTTTACACGCAGTATTGTTTATTCCAATGCTTACAGGTGTGTTTGAAGTTGCCACATTAAGTACCGCACAATTAGGCTTTATTTATAGCTTGTCTGTGCTACCGTTCATCGTGAATCAGTGGTACAAGCTGTTGTTCGTGAGAAGTCGATAATGAGGAAAACATATGGAAGCTCTCGTTTTGTTGAAACGAGAGCTTTTTAGTGTTGAAAATAAAATGATTAAGAAAATTTTTGCGAGTGTTGTAGTCTTTAAATAAGTGTGATTTCCGTTCCAGGCTACTCGCTTTGTTGCTGTCGCTTCGCTTTCGCACAGATAAAACATTTGTCGCTGACGCTTCGCTTTCGCGCAGAGCAAGGCTTCCTGTGGGCGAGCGTCGAGCCGCTTCCTCCGCTAAAGGAACGAAGGCTAAATGCGTCACGTCCTGTGACAATGCCTTCGTGACCAACATCA
>NZ_JBNNUX010000080.1:0-7389 GCF_050280145.1 Lysinibacillus sp. NPDC093688 | reverse complement strand
ATCCATGCGATAACGACTAACTGACCTGCATCGGTAAAAACGCCACGTCCTGTGGCATTACCGAAATGACCGACATCGTGTCGGCCCTCGTGCAGCCCTAAGTACAAAGCCGATTCCGGACGCAATTATGCCGAGGCATAATTGATCAAAAATCAATATACATAAAATAAAAACTAGGGGCGTGACGAAAAAATGATAAACGAATTGCATGTACTAGAAAAAGAAGAAATACAAAATGAAGATCTTGTACAGCAGCCGCAAGCCGTCGAAACATTATTCGTAAATGAGTTCATAGATGGTATTTTAGATCCACAACAGAAAATGCTTGGACCTGTCAAAGATGGTGGAACAATCATTGCTAATACGACACCAGGCTGTTGGGGCCCGATGCTAACACCCACGATTCGTGGTGGACATGAAGTAACAAAGCCTGTATTTGTAGAAGGTGCAGAGGTAGGAGACGCCATTGTTATCAAGATTAAATCACTACAGGTAACATCTGTAGCAACAGCATCTGGGCACGATGAGGTAATTGTAGATCGATTCATTGGGGATCCATTCGTATCAGTAAAATGCCCAGGCTGTGGTAAGCTTCATCCTAATACAGTTGTCAAAGGGATAGGACGGCAGGCTATTCGCTGTTCGACATGTGATACTGAAACATCACCCTTTAACATGACGAATGGCTATACTATGGCGTTAGATCATAAGGGTAATATTGGTGTTACTGTTGGGCGAGAAGGAGCTCGACGTATTGCACTTGATGCGAAAAATTATATGCGTACACCTGAAAATTCTGTGCAAAATCCTGTGGTTGCGTTAGCACCAAGTGATTTGATTGGTGTTATGGCAAGAATGCGCCCGTTTTTAGGGCAGCTTGGAACGACACCTTCAAAGGCAATGCCAGACTCCCACAATGCTGGCGATTTTGGTTCGTTTTTAATCGGTGCACCCCATGAATATTCATTTACGCAGTCGGAATTAGATACACACCGTACAGATGGCCATATGGATATTAGTCGTGTTCGTGAGGGGGCAACCATTATTTGCCCAGTAAAGGTTCCAGGTGGCGGTGTGTATATTGGTGATATGCACGCAATGCAAGGGGACGGTGAAATTGCGGGACATACAACGGATGTTGCTGGTATAGTTCAGCTTCAGGTAAGTGTATTGAAAAAAGTAGCTTTGGATGGCCCTATTTTATTGCCAAATACAGAGGATTTACCTTATACGGCTAAACCTTTTACAAAGGAAGAGAAACGTCGTGCCCGTGAGCTTGCAGAGGAATTTGGCGTTAAGCAAGTGGAGGACGCATTCCCTGTATCAGTTGTTGGCTCAGGAACATCGTTAAATGAAGCAACAACTAATGCTATCAGCCGCGCTGCAAGGCTTTTTGAGATGAGCGAGCCAGAGGTTATGAATCGAGCGACAATTACAGGATCGATTGAAATTGGTCGTCATCCAGGCGTCGTAACCGCAACCTTCCAAGTACCTAAAACAGTACTGAAAAAAGCACGAATTTATAAACCAGTGAAAAAACAATATGATTAAATGCATATCGAAAAAAAGCAAACTAGAAAATTTCATAGTTTGCTTTTTTGCTATAGGGCGAAAAACAACTGAGTTAGATACTATTAAAAATGTGTCTAAAATTCGACATTTAGAAATTGAATTCTATTTAGTAGTGTTATAATAGAACAAGCTTAGATTATACAAAAAATCGAAAGATTCTATAGAAATTTGGATAGAAAAGAAGGTGACTTATGGCTGATTTCGTACGTTTGGAGGGCAAGAGAGAAAAAACGAGCCCTATTAAAACATACATATCCAAGATGAAAGGTGAGGGACATGCTCCTTCACGAACAAATTTTGCTGATGCTATAACAGGTGCAATCGGTGGATTAATATGTATTTCCGTATTGCTTTGGTTGACGAACTATACAGGGGCTCCATGGTTAATGGCGTCACTTGGTGGGAGCTGTGTACTCGTGTTTGTCGTTTGGAATGCGCCGTTATCCCAACCTCGAAATATTATTGGAGGTCATTTAATTTCAGCCTTTGTCGGCTTGATCATGTATTCGCTGCTAGGGACGAGCATTGTCTCCATTAGCATTGGCGTAGGTTTAACCATTTTTTTTATGGCCCTATTAGGAATCATTCATCCCCCTGCAGGAGCAAATCCGATTATTATTATTTTAGGAGGCTATGGATGGAGCTATCTAGTAATGCCCGTTCTTATTGGTGCTCTCATTATCGTATTTTTTGGTCTTATGATAAATAATCTACGTGAAACGCGAAAGTATCCTTTATTTTGGTGAGGAATAAATTCTAGCAAGTGGGGGAGTTTCGTTTTTGGGGCAGATAAACATTGTTGTGCGTTTTCGATGCAGAAACATCCCTCAAAAATTTGACCTGGCCCCTGCCGCTCTGCATTCGTAACTATTTTATTGGTCGCTCGTCTACTGTTGTGAAAATTAATTTTTCCTGATTGTATTGGTGAATGATGCATAGCTTTCTTTAGTTGTGCGAACTATGGCGCTAGCTTTGATAGAGCTAATGTTAAAAGGGGCTACCAACTTATGAGTGATTGTCCAATGAGCTCATTTGCCGTTTTTCTTTTAAACCGCAAACTGAATTTTTTAAGCCATCTATGAGGTATTTACCCTTTATAGATGGCTTTTTTTATGCTGCTGTAGCTGAAGTTGTCGATTTTGCACGAATACTTTTGTTGTCTTCTTTTATGCATATTACGATTTTTTAGCATATGATGGATAAGATTTGTTATATTGAAGAAAGAGTGTTAAAAAATTTGGCAAGTATTCTACAGAATAGGGGAAGATCGTTGTTGGTTGAATTTGATGGGGGGCTCCAGTTGCATGCTGTTGGATTGTGATGAGCAGTTATTCATGACATATAAAAAAAGTGGTGAAAAGGGTGCTGAAAAATTACTGTCAAAATGGTTAGAGGCAGAGAGTGATTCACCGGCAGACCCGAAAATTCTAGGTACTGCACTTTCACCGAAATTATTTTTAGTGAATGAGGAAGCTGCGATGAATATTGCGTTTTCAACTGCGCGAAAATATTGGGGTCGTGTAACGATAGAGATGCAAACTTTTTTTACCAAGTATGGTTTGGATACTGAATTTGTGAATGAACGTCTCAATGCTTTTTTTTATACGCAAAAAGGCAAGGAGACCTTTTTTGATCAGCTTTTTGCACAGCATACAATGGACTTAGAGCGATTAATCTGGCTAATTTTCGGGAAGCGAATGCAAATTACAATGCCAGTCAACGAACTACAAACTATATTTTTATATAAATTTGAAGATGAATATTTAGTGCATATGATTTATAAAGAAGATGCTCAATTTTGGCATTGGCTTTTCATGAAAAAAGTTTATTCACTGTTTATCCACAAACCATTAGAACAATTCACATTTATTCATGAAATGATGGGTCATATTGAACAATCCACAAGAAAAGTTTGTGGATATGTGGATAACTTTGTGAATAATTACAGAGGAACTCTGGATAAGTGTATAACTCACGTGGATAACTATAATGCTACTTGTTTAGCAAAAAAGCAGTTACATCTTTACCAAATTGTAACGCATTATCGTCTATCTGAAGGAGAGTATTCATGCGTTAAAACTCTAATTACTTCCTTTGAAGCGGATTGGCGTTATTCGATGTATGCATTAACAGAGAAAGAAAAAGTTCTGATTGCCTATCTTCTGTTTCATATAGCGCACAAGGAGAAGAATCCTGAAACTGTTATTCACTACGGTGAGTACTTATTAGAAGATGAACGACTTAATAATTACGCGATAGAGATTTTGTTGGAATATAAGGAGTTATTGCCGAATCGCAAGCCAACGCCTCCTGCCATTATAAAAAATTATGAACTAAATTTTTTAGAAAACTTGTATGCAGTATTACTCGATCAGTATGTAAAAATGGAGCGTTATCAAGAGGGGCTTCAGCTTTTAAAGGACCATGTACTAGCATCCAATAAAAAAATACATGCTGCTTTAGTACAGAACAACTATAGTAATGAACAATTTATTGCGATTGAAGCGTCAGTTCAGCAGGATATTGCTCTACATGTTAATAATTCATTACAGCATATTGGCTTGTCTGTGGAAGAGTGGCGCCAACATTATCGTCAGCCAGAAATACCTTACTCTTTGGTGGCACAGAGCGCATCCTTGCATATGCTCAATATTTTAAAGGTGTTATTTGTAACGGAGCAGTACGAGCTTTTTGAAAAATTAATGGAAATATATAAAAAATATTTACTCATTGACGATCATTTCGAAAAGTTACGTGTCTTTATAAGTGCATATGTTTAACTGCTTTCAGCCGATTCCGGACACAATTATGCAGAGGCATAATTGATTAGAAATACAAAAAGTGTCTAATGTGTGTGTTAAATGCAGCATTAGACACTCTTTTAATTTTGTGCGGATATTATTCTAAAACTCCTTTGTCCTGTAAGTCTGCAATTTGCTCGACACTATAGCCAAGTGAAGACAACACTTCCTCGTTATGCTCTCCAAGCTTAGCACCGACATGTTTGTATTGCGGTTGAACACCATCAAACTTAAACGCAGATGCAATTTGTTTTTGCGTAGTACCGTCGCTTTTGGGAATATCAACAATCATGTTACGAGCTTTGAGTTGAGGATGCTCGCATGCTTCTGGAAACGTTAATACTGGTTCGACACATCCCTCGAAATCCTCGTTAAACACTTCAAGCAATTCTTCGTAAGTTTTTGATAAGAATGCATCATGGACGGCTTCTTTAAAACGAATTTGTGTATAGTATGAATCATTAAAAGTATTATCAATGAGCTCGGGAATATCAAGCGCTTCACAAAGCAATTTGCGGAATTGAGGCTCAAGACTTCCTACCGAGAAAAATCGACCATCCTTTGTTTTGTAAAAGTCATAGTAGCTGCCACCGTTTAAAATTTCTTGCTCGGGCTGAGGCACGCGACCACCGCCAATATAGGCAGATCCATACATAGCATTGAGCGAAAATACAGCATCGGTCATACTTATATCAATGTATTGTCCTTCACCTGTTTTTTCACGATGTAAAGCAGCAGCGAGTACTCCAATTGCCGCATGCATCGTGCCTCCAGCAATATCAGCGAGCTGAACACCCATGGAGACAGGTTTTTTATCTTTATGGCGTGAATAATCGAGTAAGCCAGCTAATGATAAATAGTTATTGTCATGTCCTGGCCGATTGCTAAATGGTCCGGTTTGTCCATAGCCTGTAATGGCACAATATATAACCTTAGGATTTACTTCTTTTAGAGCTTCGTAGCCAATGCCAAGCCGTTGCATGACACCAGGTCGAAATCCTTCGATAATTATGTCGTACTCTTTAACGAGTGACTTCACAATTTCTATAGCTTCAGGCGATTTTAAATTTAATGTTAATGACTTTTTAGAGCGATTCAAATGTTGATGAATATACGCCTCATGATCATCGTCGTAAGGAGGCATAATACGCGTTAAATCTACGCGCTTTGAGGATTCAACGTGAATAACCTCTGCGCCTAAATCAGCAAATATCATTGTCGCCATTGGCCCCGGTAGTAATGCAGAAAAATCGAGAATTTTTAACCCCTTTAAAATACCCAAATCTCCCAACCCCTTTTTGTGTAGGCTACATTGTCATCCATTCAAGAATGCATTGTAGCGCTTTTCTCATAATCCCCATTTTGTGAAAAGCATTTATTATCACTGTATTAATACAGGATGGATGTAAATTATCAGTATTATAACAGAAGAATTGATGGCTTGACTATGTTAAATTTTATTATAAAATAATTAGTCAAAAAATTATATGTCAGAATAACAAAAAAAGTAAAAAAATTTAGAAAATAGAATTGCCGCTATAACGAGGAGATGATTTCGTTCCCAATTGATGCTTGGGGCAGAGGTGTTTTCTGTACGAAAGCGAAGCGACAGCAACAAATGTTTTTTTCTGTGCGAAAGCGAAGCGACAGCAACAAATATTTTCTGTGGTTACAGAAGACTCTTAGTTGAATATTCCAGATAACGGTTATTATAAGAGTGCAAAAAATCTCTATGCAATAGATTTCTGCATAGAGATTTTTTGTGTATATATTGGTCATGAAGATTAACTTCACCATTCAAACTACTTAGAATAAAAGTTAACCGTATAATAGGGTGCACCGTTATCTTTAAAGCAAACACCAACAAAAATATGTGTAAACTCTTGCCTTAAAATATTGATACGATGTCCTTTTGAATTCATCAGTGCTTCATGGGCAAAAATACTATTGTGCTGACCTTGTGCTATATTTTCGCCATACCAATAGTAATTAACTCCACCAGCAGTGAGGCGGTCGTTGGAATGATTACCTTTATGATCTTCATGACTAAAAAATTGATGTGTGATCATATTGTTACTATGCTGTCGAGCAATAGGATTAGATTCTTTGTCATAAATGAGTGGTTGCAAACCTTCTATAACTCGCTCATGGTTAATAAGGTCAACCATTAAATCTTCAAGTCCTGTTCGTAGTTCGTTGGAAGGCTTACTATAATAACCACGTTTACTTAATTCTGTTTTGGCATTAATCCAAATGATAGAACGAACAATATTGTTTTTGTGTAAATCATAGAAAAAAGTAACATAGTAATCATCAATGAAATAGGTCGCGTGTGTAGTATTACCTTCACAATCGTTGTAATCGAGCAAATAGCTTGTATTTTCATAGTGAATGGCTTTAAGCGGAAGACCGTATTTTGTATTTACATCTATTCGATTAGCACCGATACGAATGCCAAATACGCTATGCCCAGTATGTGTTTCATATCCTCCAACCTCGTTAGAATTATGTTTTCCTACGAGGGAAAATGCGGAATAGTCCGTCGCTACTCGATGCCATTTCATTTTATAGTCACTTTGAAAGCTGGATAGTGACAAAGCTTTTTGTGTCTTTGTTACATTCGAACGGGCTGACTTATTTGGATTGAAAGAAGTATTTGTCCATAGAGCCATACTAAAACCAAGCATTATTGGAGCTGCTTTACGTAACAACATATTAAAAACCTCTTCTTAAAATAAATTTATAATAAAAATCTATCGAATTAATAAAAGATTTATAGATATAAATTACTATATTTTTGTTCTATTAACGATGCTAAAATTATGGAACTTTCTCTACTATATGGCTCGCTATCATAACGTAGGGTTGATTTCCGTTCCGACTGGGCGCTTTCCTGGGGGCGTCCGATGAGCCGCTTCGCTTCGCTCCAGGGTCTCGGGCCAACACGATGTTGGTCACGAAGGCGTTATCACAGGATGTGATGCTTTTAGCCTTCGTTCCTCTATTGCTAATCCCC
>NZ_JBNNUX010000079.1:0-7393 GCF_050280145.1 Lysinibacillus sp. NPDC093688 | reverse complement strand
CTAAAAGCATCACGTCCTGTGATAACGCCTTCGTGACCAACATCCTGTTGCCCCGACGCCCCCAGGAAAGCGCCCAGTCGGAACGGAAATCAACCACACGTTATGGTGATGAGCCATATTTAAAAAGTATTTTGATTAGGAATACTAAATATTAATAATTTTTACTTGATGAATATCGTAATAAAATGTAAGATAAGTTTGATTTTATCTTAGTATATAACTAGGTTTACTAATAAAGTAATCAGTGGTAGGTCTTTATCTACCGTAGATTATTCATTTTCACTAATAAGGCTTTAATGGTCAGTTATACAGATAAATGACTGCCCATTAAAGCGGAATCAAAATTCAATAGATGGAGAGTGTAAGGATGTTACATCAATTTTCACGTAATGAGCTCGCAATAGGAACAGAGGGACTCGAAAAATTAAAAAATACAACAGTAGCCATTCTTGGTGTAGGCGGTGTAGGTTCATTTGCTGCTGAGGCATGTGCGCGAAGTGGTATTGGCCGCATTATTTTGGTGGATAAGGATAATGTAGATATTACGAATGTTAATCGTCAATTAGTTGCCTATCTTTCAACGGTCGGAAAATCTAAGTCAGGTGTCATGAAAGAGCGTATTGCTGATATTAATCCAGAATGTGAAGTAATTGATATGCATATGTTTTACACGGAGGAAACATATGAGCAATTTTTCGCACAAGGCATAGATTATGTTATTGATGCAAGTGACACAGTGATGTATAAAATTCATCTTATGAAAGAATGTCTAAAGCGAAATATACCGATTATTTCTAGTATGGGTGCGGCCAATAAAATGGATCCTACTCGTTTCAAAATTGCGGATATTTCCAAAACGCATACAGACCCATTGGCTAAAATAATCCGTACGAAATTACGGAAGGATGGTATTCATAAAGGAGTAACGGTTGTGTTCTCGGATGAGAGTCCTATTGTAGTGCGTCCAGATGTTGTGGAGCATGTCGGAAAACCGGATGCAGCTATCCGTAAAGCAAAAATGCCTCCATCTTCCAATGCCTTCGTTCCTTCAGTGGCAGGCTTAATTGCAGCAAGCTGGGTAGTGAATGCAATCGTAAAGGATATAAAAATTACACGTGTACAAGGCTAATACACTTTTGTTAGTTGGGCGATAAATTAAAAATGTTCATCGATGAATTAACAATATCTATCGATAATCTTAAATAATTTCTCGATAAAAAGGGTATCTCTTAAGAATCAGCGGACGCCACCATGAAAGCGCCCAGACGGAACGAAAATCACCGTCAGTTATGGCAATGAGCCATTTTATGGAAGCAGCTGTCTCGTTTAAGACAGCTGCTTTTTATATGTTACAATAGGAGCGTTGTAAAAAAGAGGTCTAAGATATTTGTTAGGTAATTAATGAGGGAGAGACGGTCGCCTGAACGTTAGGGCAGCTTCACATTATGACTCCTCCAATATTTGCTGTAGAACCTATAAAAGGGGGCATTTTATGATGGAGCAAATTTATCAAATGGAATATAGAGGCTTAAATCTATTCGATGAAATTAGCACAGTAGAATTAGCTATTGATGAAGAAGGGCAAACAATACACATTTTTGATGTTGGACAAGTTGTTAGCCCTATTTTTAATTTTGATGTTTCAGCTTACGAGCTATCAGATGGTTTTTACAAAATGGCGGATATACTCCGACATAAACGTATATTGACAAATCAACAGCCTGGTAATGAATTAACACTTAGTGAGTGGTTAATTACAAACACTGCCTATTTTTATATACCGCAAAAAAGAATAAAAAAATATGCGCAAGGAAGTATTAAAGAAATTATTGATCGAACGAAAGAGCAATCTTTATTTGATTATTATGTTCAAAGAACATAATTTTACCAAAATAGTTCGCCTAACGTGCTCAAAATGCTATTAATTCACGAAATTGTCTTATTTTTTTCATGTGGCCACTTCTCTATTTGGTTTATTGCTATAATTTGAATAAATTCCAATAGATAATAGATCAGTTTGTTTGGAATGTACAGGACTACTTAGGGAAGTAGGAATGACGTTTAGAAAACAAATGAGAACATCGGAGAGTGGTAAAATGGAAATTCAAGTAATTCGTGATCATTTAGATATTGTAAGACTTCAGCAGAAAATGAATGATATTGTATTTGACTATTTGGATACATCTAATAATTATCCAAAGGCTATGAGAGGACTAAATCCTTTATATACACAAGTTACAACATTTTATAAAGAGTATTTAGACAATAGAGCAGGGGAATTGCCAAGTGCCAATACCTATTGGCATTTGTTTATAGATTGCAGTGCAAAGCTTTGCTACTTTTTAGCGGCAGCAACTTATTATTCATCCAATGAGTTACAAAAAACACCTGAAAAAGTTGAACAATTATTAACGATTGCAGCCTATTCTTTACCTCGTATTGACCAGGAGGAGAATGAACAATTATTATCAGCGATTTTCGCACTTTACAATGAAGTCGTAAAAGATGAAGAGAAAACTGTATCATTACGAAATACAGTACTTGAACAAAAAGGTGCAGTCAAACAATGTTTGCAGCAATTTAAAATATTTGTTGATCATGAATTTACGAAATAATTTAGGAGTGATTTAATCATCACTTTCAGAAAATAGAATAACAGTTTAGAATCTGCTTACTTTTTGCGGTTAATCCACCAATCCTTACAGCACTCTACTTTGCGAGGGGTGATTGGGTTTCCGATTCTTAAAGTTTTGCAGATTTTTTGTTTATGATAATAGATTATTGAAAGAAGAACGCTAAAGTGATGTTAAAATTTTGTTGTACGAAAATAAAAAAAGGACTTTTTTCTTAAAAGGTATTTATAAATTTTTGTCGAAATATAGTTAAAAAATTGAAAATCTATGTGTAAGGTTTATGGCTCAACATCGTTTTGTAAAAACGTATACTATGTACAAGTTGATTGGAGTGCCAATCACAACCAAAATCAACCCTACATTATGGTGATGGTTAAGGTTTTATTCATGCTGAAAGAAGTTAAAGCCTCCGGCGGAATCAATTATGCCGAGGCATAATTGATTGGAAGGGGGCCGTTCAATGTTAATAAACGGTATCGAAATCGATTTGGCGAAATTAGAAAAACCACTCTTATTAGTAAGTGAGGATGAGGAATTTTTATTTCTACAGCTTATACAACCAACACTTGAACATGAGCTTATTCAATACCAATTAGCTCTCTCGACAAGAAAATCCATCTCATTAGTTAGAGATTTTTGGTCGGCATTGTATAAAGGTCAAGAAAAATTATATATCAACAGTGGACATGCGCTCCTTTATCCAATTCGTTTAATCATATTCGAACTGGTGACACAAGCTGAGTACTTTAAACGTTTGTCAAAAAAATCTTTTGGAGATGAATGTCTGTCACTTATTTATGCCATTGTCCTAGTACAATTTGTCTTACGGTGGATAAAGGAACGATTTAGTGATAACAAGGAAGTTAATGAGGCATTAAAATTATTATATAGAACTACAGATGATACTGTGGATGATCAAACCTCTCCGTCAAGGGAGCAATCGATCGGTCAAGCGATTGCTGTAAAAGCAATTCGCTTTGAAGTACGGGAGAACTCTCAGGAATTTGCTAGTCTACTTTATCAAACCTACAATTTTCTTCATTATTTACATGATATCGAAAAAGAAAAAGAGCAGAAAGAAACGACTAAATTATCCTCAGTGAGAAATGTAGAAGATATATTGAACCGATTTTACAATAAACGCTATACAACAAATAATGCGACCTTTACAGGATGATTGCTTAGCACTCTTCCTATTTTTTTCGGAAAGTAATGAAATGAAAAAATAAGGCGCTTCTAGTTCAGATTGAAGTGCCCTATTTTTATGAAAAAATAGTATGTTATGATTTTCAGTTAAGCAAATAAAGATATTACTTTTCATCCTTATGAAAAGATTTAAGCTTTTCGTAGATTCCTGCCATTCGTTTTTCTTCACCCGCAATAACAGGTTTATAAAATTCTGTACCTACAAGCTCATCAGGTAAATATTGCTGGTCGACCCAGCCACCAAATGTGCCAATAGGGCTGTTGTGGGGAAATTGATAGCCTACATGACCTAAATCTTTTGCTCCTTCATAATGAGCATCACGTAGATGATGCGGAATATCGCCAGTTTTTCCTTCATGAATGCTAGCAATGGCGGCATCGATGGCTGCAATTGCAGAATTAGATTTGGATGCTAGGCACATTTCAATAACAGCACTTGCAAGCGGAATACGTGCCTCGGGTAGCCCTAAACGCTCAGCCGCTTGCACAGCCGCAAGCATATGCGGCCCTACATCAGGATTAGCAAGGCCTATATCTTCATAAGCCATAACAAGTAAGCGTCGACTAACAGCTACTAAATCACCTATTTCCAATAAATGAGCTAAATAAAACAATGCTGCATTCGTATCACTTCCACGAACAGATTTTTGCAACGCAGATAGCAAATTATAAAAATGGGATCCTTTTTTATCACCATAAACACCAATTCTGCCGATAAGATGCTTAAGGATATGATCAGCAGCAATTGTTCGACCGTCCACTTCATCACTTGCATAATAAAGCGATTCAAGCAAAGTTAATGCCTTCCGAGCGTCACCGTTAGCTGCTTCAGCAATTTGTTCAATTTGATTATCTGTTAAGACAAAATGATATTTACCTAGCCCGCGTTTATCATCAGAAAGCGCTTTTTTTATAAGTTCGATTATATTTTCTTTCGTTAAACGTTGTAGTTGATATATTTCTCCGCATCGTGAGCGGATAGCGGGATTTACATCATGGTATGGATTTTCTGTTGTAGCTCCAATTAACACGATTGAGCCGTTTTCCACATGTGGCAACAAAGCATCCTGCTGTAATTTATTAAAACGATGAATTTCATCCAAAAAAAGAAGGACTTTCCCTGAGATTCTAGCTTCCTGTACAATATCCTCGACATCCTTTTTACCAGCGCGAGTAGCATTAAGCGCGAAAAAAGGAAGGTTCGAGCTTCCTGCTAAGGCATTCGCTATTGACGTTTTGCCGATACCTGGCTCACCAAATAGCAGCATGGATGGAACATGCTCATTTTGAATCATTTTATAAAGAGCGGTATTAGGACCGATAAAATCTTGGTGTCCTACAATCTCATCAAGGGTTAAAGGACGCATGCGATAAGCGAGTGGTTCATTATGCATTGAAAATTCCCCCTTTCAACTGTTTTTATTGATTTTTATCTTTTTTCAGCGGGTGTCCAAGCACTTTCTGAAATAGAAGAACTCAGGGTAAGACTTCACATCCTGTGAAAACGCCTGAGTGACCAACATCATGCCACTGATTATGCCGAGGCATAATCGATTTGCTAAATGTTTTTTTGTGCTTATAATGAAGCATTACATAGTATTTGCCTAACTATACTAAGGCGCAATTAATAGTATATCATAACCTCCCGAGAGTATTTCCGAGTTCTGCGAGAGGAGATTATGTTATACTGTTGGTAGTATTTTTGACTAGACTATTTGAGGGTGATAAAATGAAAATTTCTACAAAGGGCCGTTATGGTCTAACGATTATGATTGAATTAGCAAAGCATTATGGAGAAGGGCCTATTCCACTACGCAAAATTGCTGCAGAAAAGGAGCTGTCTGAAGCATACTTAGAGCAGTTGGTTTCACCATTACGTAATTCAGGCTTAGTGAAAAGTGTGCGCGGAGCATATGGTGGGTATATGCTAGCAAATCCACCAAGTGAAATTTCTGCGGCTAATGTTATTAGTGTGTTAGAGGGTCCTATTCAACCAGTAGAAGGTATTGAAAATGAAGAAGCGCCTCAGCGAGAATTATGGCTCCGCATTCGTGATGCTGTGAAAAATGTATTAGATACAACGACAATTGAAGATTTAGCACAATACACTGAGGAAAATGTAGCGGAAGGCTATATGTTCTACATTTAAAATGTCTAGGCTAAAGCACAGCTCCCTGCCCTATGGCATGGAGATGAATCTTTAGCGCTTTTCGTACAAAGGAGTTTTCAACATGAATTCATATATTTATCTTGATCATGCTGCGTCTTCACCAATGAATGACAACGTAATAAACGCTATGACTACAGCAATGCAACAAGTTTATGGGAATGCATCAAGTATTCATGGGATAGGTCGAGAGGCGCGCAAATATTTAGATGATGCACGTGAAATACTTGCCAAATCAATTGGTGCTCAACCTGGGGAAATTATTATAGCAAGTGGCGGAACAGAGGCGGATAATACGGCTATTTTTGGCACTGTTTATGCGCGGGCTACTGAAGGGAAGCACATTATTACCACACAAATTGAACATCACGCGGTGTTACATACTTGTGAAAAGCTTGAGCGAGATGGCTTTGATGTGACATATTTGCCGGTGGATGAAAAAGGACGTGTTTCTGTAGAAGACGTGCGAAATGCATTGCGTGAGGATACAATTTTAGTAACGATTATGTACGGTAATAATGAAGTCGGTACAATTCAACCGATTGCCGAAATTGGTAGCTTACTACGCGAACATAAGGCTGTTTTCCATACAGATGCTGTTCAGGCATATGGTTTAGAGTCAATTAATGTTGATGATTTACATGTTGATTTACTAAGTGTTTCCGCACATAAAATTAATGGGCCTAAAGGTATTGGTTTCCTATACCAAAAAGCAGGGACACCATTTACTAGTTATGCATTAGGTGGAGCACATGAGAAAAAACGTCGTGCAGGTACTGAAAATGTACCCGCAGTGATTGGCTTTGCAACTGCAGTGCAAATTGCAAATGAGTTGCGAGAAGAAAAGCGTGTACTATACAATCGCTTTAAGCAAATTATGCTGGATGTTTTCACGAAGGAAAAACTAGCATTTCATGTGAATGGAGAGTTAGAAAATACGCTCCCACATGTTTTAAATGTAAGTTTTTCTGGTATGGAAGTAGAATCATTCCTTGTAAATCTTGATATGGCAGGTATTTGCGTATCTAGTGGTTCTGCATGCACTGCTGGCTCCATTGATCCATCACACGTGTTAGTTGCGATGTTTGGACAAGACACAGAGGAATTACGTAACTCGATTCGCTTTAGTTTCGGTCAAGGTTTAACAGAAGCTGATGCACAACATGCGGCTGAAAAAACAGCATCGATTGTGAAAAGACTCGTGAAAAAATAATTTTCTCAGGTGTGTTGATTAGGAAAAATAGTTTTATTATTAAGCGATAAAATCTTTGTTAATATTTTGCTATTGTATACCCATTTTAACTGATTGTAGCGTAGGGCTACTCGACTCCCGCGGGAAAGCGAGACAGACGAGACCCTGAGGCCAACATGATGTTGGTCACGAAGG
>NZ_JBNNUX010000078.1:0-7483 GCF_050280145.1 Lysinibacillus sp. NPDC093688 | reverse complement strand
GTAACAACTTATGTTGAAGGTGTAAAAGATTACTCTGGTAATACAATTGCAGCAGATACAAAAGTAGTTGTTTCACCACAAGTTGATCAAACTCGCCCAGAAGTTAAGAAAGTAGAAGTGAAAAATGCAACAACTTTAGCTATTACTTTCTCTAAAACATTAGGTACTTCAGCTGGAAACAAAAACAACTATACTGTTCTTGATAAAGACGGAAAAGTAATTTCTGTTAAAGAAGCAGTATTATCTAATGATAAGAAAACTGTAACAGTAACTCTATATAAAGAGTTATCAGATGGTAAAAACACATTAGAAGTTAAGAATGTAAAAGATAATACAAAATTAGAGAATACAATGTTAGATTATAAAGAAGCTATTGAAAATGCTGACAGAGTAGCTCCTAAAATGGATTCATCATCATGGAACACATCTCAAAGACGAGTAGTTATTAAATTCTCTGAAAAAATGGATGTTGAAACATTATCTAACTACTCTAACTATCTTGTAGATATTAATGGACAATTACGTTCATTAAACAGCGATATTGCTAACATCGACATTTTACATGATGGAACTACTGTAGCTATTACATTCGCTGAAAAGATTAGTAATGAAACTGTTGAATTTGGAAAAGATAATATCACAGGTAAAGCAATTATCAAACAATTACGAGTTCTTTCAGTTAAAGACGTTGCAGGTAATGTGTTAAAAGAGTTTTCTGAAAATAAAGGTGCTAACCATATCGATTTCACAAAAGATAATTCAAGTTTAGCACTTGGCGAATATAAAACAATTGGTAGTGCGAAATATTCTGCTGCATTAGTTGATAGAAAAACTGTTGAAATCAAATTTAATGCTGGTATCGAAGATGTAAAAGCTGGCGGTATTACTTTAGCTGCAGGTAGCACAAATACAATTTCTTCAATTGAAGCAAACGGTACTTCAACTGTTAAAGTGAAATTTGATAAAGAAATTAATGCTGACGCTTCTAATTTCGGATTAGATGTGAATTTTGCTAAATTAGTTACTTTAGCTGGTGATTCATTTACAGGTTCTGATGTAATCAAAGCGCCAACAAAAACAGTAGCTGGTAATCTATTGGATAAGGTTGCTCCTGAAGTGGATGGAGACGCTAATTATGTAACAAATCAAGCTGATAAAACAATTTTAGTTCCATTTACTGAAGAACTTACACTTAATGGTGCTTCTAAAGAGACAGCTGCAAATGATTTTAAAGTTGTTCGTCACAGTGATACAAAAGAACTAACTGCAGGTACTGATTATACTGCGGAAGTTTCTCCTGATGGAAAAGGTATTTTAATTACTATTAAAGCAGTAGATTCTACAGAAGGTGGTTCTGTTTACTTAGTTGATGTAGTAGATAATGCTAAATATATTTCTGATATGTCTGCAGCTAAAAACTTCATTGCTGGTGAAAAAACTCGTGAATCTGCAAACAAAATTGATTTTGGTGCTTCAACTGCTGTGACAGCAACAGTTACTGGAACATATAAAAATGCTGATACTACTAAGATTGAAGCTGGTGAAACATTAGTATTTAATTTCAGTACTGAAATTGATCCAAGTGTTACTGCTAATCTTGTAACAGAGTTCGCAGGTGTTTTCGGTCCTGGAACTGCAGATGAAGGATTTACTGTAGCTACAACTACAGCTGCTGGAAAAACAGTTGTTACTGTAACAGCTGAAGCTAACTTTGTACCTGCTGAAATTGCAACTTTTAACACAACTGGAACGATTACTATTTCTAAAGCTAATCTTAAAGATAAAGTTACTGGTAATCTTCCTACAGACAATGCTGTAATTAATTTCAAATAATAATTAAAAAGAAATTTGAATATCATTTCTTAATAGAAAGGTTCTGTAGAGAGTTATTCTCTACAGAACCTTTTTTCTACATTATAAATATTCACTATTGCGTAATTCCAAGATTCAAGCTAGAAAAATATTAGATAGATATGCATATAATTGACTTTGAAAAATATATCATAACTTAATAAGTCCAAAAGTAGAGGCCATCACTTAATTGTGATGGCCTTTTCGTTATATACGTATAGACAAGACGTTGTAGCTTAGATAATTCTGTAGCATTTATTAATTTTGCTAAGCTTGTATATCGTTTTTTTCTTACTGTCATTACATTACTATCAAGAATGCATTTGGCAATTAAAAAATGTAGTAAATGGTCATTAATTTTGTTGCCACTTGCCAACACTATTACTTATTTTCGAATACTAGAATTACGGTAACGATAGCTTTCTCGAGTAAATATGACGGAGGATTAAGCGATTGATTACCGCCTCTGTTAGAATTTGATTCCCAAATACATGATTCTATTAACCAAATTGAAGATTAGTCGTAATAATGATGCTACGCTTTTCATAACACATCGAATTCACGTCCGAATGGTACATTTTTAGTTTGCCATAACCAATATTTTTTTGAACTCTAGTTAATCTAGATCTGAAACGACTTATACTTTAGAATAATTTCAATGAAATATGGTAATGCTATTTTTAATTATAAAAAATCATTTCTATTAGATTGGTGGTGAGATAATGAAAATTATAGATGAATATTGGAAGAGTACTGATATTTGTATCTCATCAAAAACTAAAACGATATTGAATGAGTATCTTCTGTGTTTAAAGTTAGAAAATAAAGCAGTTGCAACTATAACTAAATATAAATGGATACTGGAACGCTTCCTACGTGAATGTAAGGTTCCCTTGATGGATATGACCTCAGAAGATGTTAGAGAATGGATCAATGAATTTTCAGTAGATAAAAAACCAAATACAATAGCGCTTGTACTTGCAACACTATCTTCCTTTTTTCAATTTTGTTTTGATGAAGAATATATAGAAAGAATGATAATAAAAAAACGTTGGAGACCTCAATTACCAAAATCTCTCCCTAATTATCTAGATGAGTATGAGTTTTCTCGTATTAAACTTATCTCTGAACAATTACCAATTCGTGATAGAGCTATTATTTTATTTCTTCTTACTTCGGGTTGCCGTGTCTCAGAAATGTCAGCGTTAAATATTGAAGATATTAATATGGATAAACGTACAGCAAAAGTAATAGGAAAAGGTAATAAAATAAGAACTATCCATTTTTCTATAGAGTGTGCATTAGCATTACAAGATTATTTACATGCTCGCTCTTATAACCCAAAAGAGCCATTATTCATGAATAAATTTGGAGAACGTCTTTTAAGTGGTGGAATACGAGGGGTTCTAAAAAAAGTGGGGAAACAAGCGGACCTTAAAAAAAATTTCCATCCTCATTGTTGTAGACATACATTTGCCACCAATTTGTTGGCAAGAGGAGCAGACCTTCAGTTTATAGCGGATGAAATGGGACATGCCGATTTGAATACAACACGTATCTATGCACAAATACCATCGGAAGATAAGAGATTAAAATATCAGAATATAATGGGGTGATTTCTTTGAATCAGGAAGTCTTACAAGCCTTCTATGATGATAATTGTAATCAGTTCAGCTCAGAAACAATTCGATCTTATAAAATTTCACTCTCTCAATTTTTTTCGGAGAGTGAAAAAAACTATGATGAAGTAAAGGCAAAGGATATACGTATTTGGCTGGCAACTCTAAGTGAAAAAGGGTTGAAAATACGTAGTATTCAACTGAAATTAACTGCATTAAAATCGTTTTATCAATATTGTATCGAAGAAAATAAGATTAATCATAATCCCACTAAGAAGGTAAAAACCCCAAAAAGTGAAGACTCACTTCCTTACTATTTAAACAAACGTCAATTAGCATTACTTCAGGAGTTAACCAAAGACAATTTAAGAGAACGAGCAATTGTAGAAGTCTTATATGCAACTGGGGTAAGAATTAGTGAATTATTGAATATTAAACTAGAAGATATAAAGTGGGATACCCGCCAAATATGGATTCGTAAGGGCAAAGGAAATAAAGAACGTTTTGTTTTATTCAGTCATGAATGTGCTGTACGTATGAAAAGTTATATGAATGTGCGGTACGAGAATAGTGATTTTTTGTTTTCTAGTCCTAGAGGTCAACATATTAGTTGTGATTTAGTACAACTGTTATTTAGGAATTATTCAAAAGAACTAGGATTCAAAGTCACTCCTCACACTTTAAGACACACCTTTGCGGCACATTTAGCAGAAAAGGGAATGGAATTTATCTATATTCAAGATTTGCTGGGGCATGCCAATATCAATAGTACAAGAATTTATACTAGATTAATGAATCACGCAAGAAAAAAACAATATGATCAATTCCAAACATAGAATGGGAGAGAAAGTCCATGAAGTATTGGGTATTAGAGAAAGAATTATCTAACTCGGAAAATACGGAAATAGTAAATTTATTTTTACTAAGCTTGAAAAAGAAAAATAGAAGCAAGCAAACCATCATAAGACAACGTAATATATTAAAGCTATTTTTTAGGAAAAAAAAGAAACCATATAATTTTATAACCTCAAACGATATTCAACATTGGCTTACTGAACAACAAACTGGACGTAAAGAAATAACAATTAGAAATTATTTAGCAATCTTACGCGCCTTCTATTACTTTTGTGCAACGGAAAAGTTTATTGAGGTATCTCCACTCCAAGATAATGAAAAATCGTTGTCTTGCCCTGAAAGGTACTGGGAGTTAAAGTTAACTTTACCTAATCAAGAGAACCAATATGTAATCAATAAATTTTTGGTTAATTTAAAGAATCTAGAAAGAAGTAAGAGGACCATTATTTGTAAAAGAATATTTTTACAACATTTTTTCAAGGATTTTGATAAATCATTTTCTTTTATTACTTTAGAGGAGATTGAAAAGTGGCTTATAAAAAATGGGGATATCTGGAGTGATAAAACAATAAGTGCAATTCTAAGTGCACTTAGAACCTTCTACGACTTTTGTTGGGAGGAAGGGACTATAGAAAATCCGCCATTAAGAAACAAAAGGAAAGTTAGGAACTATTCAGAAAAGGATAGCATAATACAGATTCGGTTACCCAACACTGAAAATCAAAAAGTAATTAATGAGTATTTGCTTAACCTAAAAGAAAGAAATAAGAGCCATCGCACCATTGAAGAATATAGATTTATTTTACAAGCATATTTTAGAGCTACAAATATCCATTTCTCTCTTCTTAAAAATAATGATTTTCAACAGTGGATTCAGATATATAAAAAAAGAGCAAAAGAGACAACCGTAGGTAACTATATGAGTATCTTCCGTTCTTTTTATGCATTTTGCGTCAGGAAGGATTATTTAGAGAAGTCACCAATCACATATAAACGGGAGAAAGGAAAGGATAATAAATATTGGGAGATAAGTAATTCATTTGCAAACAATGAGAACAGAGTGATAATTAATGAATATCTACTAAGCATGAAATTGGAAAACTTAAGTTCAGGAACTATTTACCAATATCGGTTTTTTCTTAACAAATTTTTTAAAGATAAGTGTGAAAATTGTTTTTCTCTGACTTCAGAGGAAATTCGAGAGTGGTTTATTCCTCATCAAAAGGGATTAGAAGAAGGAACAATTAAAAAACGCTTAATAGTTCTCTCATCATTTTATAAATTCTGTGTGGATGAGGGTTATATGATGAAGTCGCCCATCAAGACAAGATGGTTTCCACGATTACCGAAATCAGTTCCAAAGTATTTGGAAAAAGGAGAAATTGCGAAAATTCGGCAGATATGCGAAAAGCAAAAGGGGCTTAGAAACAGGGTTATCGTAGAACTGCTTCTTACATCGGGTTGTCGAATCAGTGAAGTTAACATGTTAAATAAAAGTGATATAGATTTAGAAAATAGAATAGCTCATGTATTGGGAAAAGGAAAGAAAATTCGGGAGGTTCACTTTTCTGAAAAATGTGCTATTTTGTTAGAACGATTACTGGAGTCTTATGAAATTGAACATCCTGCACTTTTTGTCTCTGAATGGGGAACTAGACTGAGTGTTAGGAGAATGCAACAAATTGTAGAGGAGATTGGAAAAGAAGCAGAGATTGAGAAACCTTTATATCCCCACCGTCTGCGGCATACGTTTGCAACAGAATTATTGACAAAAGGAGCTGATCTTTCTTTTATAGCAGATGAATTAGGACATAAACAACTTCAAACGACGAAAATCTACGCTTGTCTACCGAATTGGAAGCTTATTAATCTATATCGAAAATTTAAGGGATAGGATGATGCGGAAAGTATGGAAAAAAGTAAATATATCGAAAAATTCAAGGTGGATTATGAGTTTCGATTGGCTCCTAGTACAATAAGCGATTATCAACAGACAGTAAGACAAATGCAAGATAATATGGAAAAGTCATTCGATATTATTACTAAAAAGGATATACGAAACTGGTTAATAACATTAGAAGAAAACGGATATAAACGTAATTCAATAAATAAAAAATTGATAGGATTAAAAACCTTTTATCAATACTGTATAGAAGAAGGGGTTCTTACTAAGAATCCTGTTAAGGAAATACCAATCCCAAAGATTATGGAAACAATGCCTCGTTATTTAACAAAAAAACAAATCTCAAGTCTATTAGCGCTTGTGGAAGGAAGACTTTATGAGAGGACAATTATTGAAGTGCTTTATGCAACAGGGGTAAGAATTAGCGAACTGATAAAAATGAAAAAAGAAGATATCAACTGGTCTGAACGAAGTATTCTTATTTCAGAGGGAAAAGGAAAAAAAAGTAGGATTGTATTATTCAATCTTGGTTGTGCTCAATATTTGTACGAATATTTGAATAGTCGAACTGACCAATTACCTTATGTTTTTATCAACCAACAGGGGACAAATAAGATTTATGTTCAGAAAATTACTGCTCTCTTTCGTTCCTATTCTAAACATCTGGGATTTAGGGTAACCCCTCATATGTTGAGACATACCTTTGCTGCTCACCTTGCCGAAAGAGGGATGCCTCTTGAAAGTATTCAGCAGCTACTAGGACACGAGACCACTCATTCAACCCAGTTGTATGCTAAATTATATAATCAAGCTAGAAAAGAAATTTATGATAATTGGATGTGACAATCTATAGAGGATTGTCACATCCTGTTTTTTTGTGGTAAAATACAGTACTTCTATTTCGTGTTTTGTTAGATATATTTTGAAGATTATTTTTAAATTTATTTACTCTTTAAATAATCATAAATATATTTTTTCAAGGATGACTTCCATGTGGCTCTTGGCCAATATTCTAAATAAGGGTTGTATCTAGTCGTTCATGCCCCAAAAAACTCATAATATTGTAATTAACCTGAATTGTTAACACTGATATAATAAGCTCAAACCCTTGATATGATTGAGATTGGGTTTGTTTTTTTATTTTCTTATTCAAACTGAAACTGCAACTAACCTTAAAGAAGTAGTAGTAGCGTTTGACGGTAAAGTTGATAAAGAAACAGCAACTGATAAAGCAAACTACTCTTTAAAATCAGGT
>NZ_JBNNUX010000077.1:0-7633 GCF_050280145.1 Lysinibacillus sp. NPDC093688 | reverse complement strand
CAGTGCAACGTAGCGGCAGCAACAGGATGTTGGTCACGAAGGCGTTATCACAGGACGTGATGCTTTTAGCCTTCGTTCCCCTCCCGCTTCGCTTCGCTGCAAGGTCTCGGGCCAACAGGTGTTTTCTGCGCGAAAGCGTAGTGCTAACGTAGCGGCAGCAGAGGGTTTTGTTTGTGCGAAAGCACAGCGACAGCGACAGCAACAGCACCGATGTTGGTCACGAAGGCGTTATCACAGGATGTGATGGTTTTAGCCTTCGTTCCTCTATTGCTGATCCCCGAGGAGTCGCCCAGCCTCCACTACAATCAACTTCTTCACATGACATACGTTTTAACAAAATGTCAGCTTCAGCACCTAATAATCATCCATAATATGTTAAAATTATCATTAAATAGCGTAATTAGATTGGAGGTTTTGATATTGGTTAAATGGCAAGGGGCTGCAGGAATTTGCTTCAATGAAGACAATCAATTATTAATGGTTTTGCAGGGTACTAAAGAAGAAATAAAAACATGGGCAGTACCATCGGGAGGAAAAGAAACTGCTGAAAGTTTTGAGAGGTGTTGTATTCGTGAAGTGTATGAAGAAACAGGATATGTAGTAGACATCATCAGAGAAGTGTTACATAAAAATAATGATGCAGTGGAAGTTCGATATTTTGAGACGATCATTACTGGTGGACAAATGATGATACATGATCCCGATGAATTAATTTATGAAATTGCGTGGAAATCAAAAGATGAAATACTCGATTTAATATTATCCTTCCCTGAAGATAGGCAATTTCTTTTATCATTATTTCAATAATTGAATCGTCATGCATTATGATTAATAGTAGTAGGGAGATACCTATGGACAACAAAGATTAGAAAAGTATACTTAGTGCTTGGCATTACCTCTCACGGGTATTTCCCTTTCACCCACGGGTAACCACTTATCATATCGATTATTTAATTTTTACTTTTTCAACGACCGCTTCGTATATCGATCCATCATCGATTTTAATATATTGATTTTTCGCTTCCCTACAATAGCCTTCTTTCTCTAGAAAATCCTTTAGCTCAGATTTCTTAGCAAATATTTTTTCAATGACATTCTGCTTCACTTCAAATTCATCTGTTCTTTTAGCAATGGTTACCCAATATATTTTTGACAAGGTGTATCCCCCTTTTAATCAATTATTTATAAATAATTAAAGCTGAATGTATAACTGTATGCTCCCCTATATATAACGTATTATATTTAATATCCACTATTAAATAATCGCTCAAATCCAGTAATGCGTTATTAATATCATGTTCAAATTGCACAATATCATTGTTTTGGATCGTTACAACTTGAGTAGCTTGCGTCATACATTTCCCCCCGTTTCTTCTAATCATAGGTCAAAAGGAAGTAATTGTCACAACAAAATGTTTTCGTTGTAAAACACCTTAGCCCCCTTTAAATTAAAGTAGTTCATCTCTTTCTCTAGTTAATAAGAAATCAAATAACCCTAGAGATAATAATTCACAAAGCTAAATTTCCTCCCTTTTCCCATTGATAAAAAAAGTAAATAACCATTTATATGGTAAAATAGAATGTAAGGATTTGGAATATTCCCCATTTAGAATACAAACATTAAATTGAAGAGTTACAACAATATACTAAATTAATATGTCTAGCATTCATGATTAATCTTCATTAGAAAGTAGGTTTTTTTTGAAAATTACTGCTATCCTCGAAAATTCGAAGTTAGATAAAAAATTAACAGCAAAGCATGGTTTATCATTGTATATAGAGACCGAACAACTGAACATTATTTTTGACTTAGGTTCCAATCACTCTTATATAAAAAATGCACAAGCTTTAGGTATCGATTTAAACAGAGCGAATGCAGTAATTATTTCACACGGGCATTCTGATCATATTGGAGGATTAAGTTATTTGGATGAAGTAAATAAACATGCTCCCATTTATTTGTCTTCGAATGCATTAGAATCACATTGGTTAAAAATTGGACCTTATTATCATAATGTAGGTGCAAAGGATACAATAAAAAATGTCGATAATCGTTTGAAGTTTATTTACGAGGGTATAGAACTTACAAAGGGAATTCATATTATTCATTTAGAGCCCACAAATGAATATAGGAACAATCTTTATAAAGGGGATAAGAAGGAATTAGATGATTTTAATCACGAAATCGTGTTAGTGATTGAAAACGAAAACGAGTTAGTATTATTTAGCGGTTGTAGTCATCATGGAATTGTAAACATAACTAAAACGATAACTGAAAAATTTCCAAATAAGAATATCAACGCTATTATTGGGGGATTTCATTTAATTGATCTCCCCATAGTTAACACTTTAGGAAAGTCAAGAGAAGAAGTAATCTCAATTGGTAATACATTAAACGAAATGGAGATTGACTGTATTTATTCTTGCCATTGTACTGGAACAAAAGGATTTAATATTCTCAAAACCGTTTTAAAAGAAAAATTACAATCCTTTAAAACAGGACAAGATATTGAGCTTTTGTAGATGTTATTCGCTACTAAAAATTCAACTCTTACCTAGACAGAAAGATCTGCTTTAAATCAATCTAAATGTTATTACCTTAGTCTAAATGGAGAGATTCAATTGAAAATAATAGAGAGAACAATAATACTATCATGTGCAGCTATATTCCTATTTATTGTTTTTAAAGCCGTATATAATGGTGTACAGTCAAATAGATCTTTGATTAAACCCCAAAGTTCAAATTTTTACCAAATAATCGATAAAGATTTTAATAAAACGGTAGACGTACCTTTTACTAATATTAACTCTTACAGGGGTAATGCTGACTATATTTATATGAGTGTAGATCAAGAGAGTCCTTCTCTTGATAATAAAATTGTTGAATATAATCGAAAGACTCAGAAATACAAAACTATATTTAATAGCAGATTTAAGTTGCCATCAGTTCAAGGGGTAGAATTAAATGATACTTGGTTATTATGGGTAGATACCGATGAAAATGGAGGGTATCTGAATCCATATTTTATGAATTTAAAGACACAAGAAATTCAGCCATTGACAAAAGAAAATGAAGAAAACGTTACTAATGATTTTCCCATATTAATTGGAGACTACGCAGCTTGGATTAAAATGGACAGAAAAAGTGAAAAAGCTGAAGTTATGCTTAAGAATCTCAAAACAGACGAAACAACAAGTATATTTAATTTAAATAGCTTTACATCTTTGTCTGCAAAGGATGGAAAATTATTATTTACTGATAAAAAAGATCATTTTGGATATATCTATTTGTATGATCTGAAAAGTAAAGAAATAAAAGAATTTAAGAGTTCATATGAATTTATTGGTTGGGCAAGGCTTCTGAATGATCAACAATGGGTTTATCTAACATTTGGCGACCCATCTGAACCTTCAACTGGTGATGGTAAGCTAATTTTTTATGACGCTGTGACCAATCATTCGCAAGAAGTTGTTTCGGATATTGACTCGGTAAGTGAACTTAACACTGATTTTAATAATGAAGTATTTTTATATTTCAATGATAATGGATACTATAAAAAATTTAAGATACAGGATTATCTATTAGTTGAGGATGGTTTGTTAGAAACACATTATTTTTTTAGATTTTCAGCTGAAAATGATATTTATATCTATGACCAAGAGCTCCCAAATAATAAATACAAATTAATTATCCAAAGTGAACTCCCTAACTAAAAATGGCTATCCCTATCAATGAAAAATAGGGATAGCCTTCTTCTTTGACACTCAATCCATCGTATTTCGGATCAAAAAAAGTGTCGGAGCCCCAAAGCCCCAACACTCCCCTTCTAATACATTCTTAAATATTCTTCCCGCTCCCAGTTATGGACACGTGTACGGTATTTATTCCATTCTATTTCTTTAGCAGCAGTGAATTTTTCAAAGATATGGTCTCCAAGTGCTTCACGTATGATATGATTCATTTCGAGTTCAAGGAGTGCGTATTCCAATGACGATGGGAGACTATCGATACCATTCAATTCACGTTCAGCTCGTGACATTTTATAAATATTTCGATTTACAGCATCCGGTGGTGTGAGATTTTTGCGAATTCCATCGAGCCCAGCTGCTAAAATAACAGTCATTGCTAAATAAGGATTTGCTGCCGGATCGACAGAACGAAGCTCGATACGTGTTGATAATCCTCGTGCAGCTGGAATTCGAATAAGTGGTGAACGGTTTTGTGCAGACCATGCTACATAGCAAGGAGCCTCATAGCCCGGCACTAATCGTTTATAGGAATTAACAAGTGGGTTTGTGACAGCTGTAAAACCATGTACATGTTTTAGTATTCCTGCCATAAAGCTACGCGCTGTTTCGCTTAATTGCAATTCTGCATTTTCATCATAAAACGCATTTTTATCCCCTTCAAATAACGATAAGTTGAAGTGCATTCCAGAACCGTTAACACCAAATAGTGGTTTTGGCATAAACGTTGCGTGCAGTCCATGCTGTGCAGCTATCGTTTTTACAACAAGCTTAAACGTTTGAATATTATCACATGCTTCGATAGCATTTGCATATTTAAAGTCAATTTCATGTTGACCAGGAGCAACCTCATGATGAGATGCCTCAATTTCAAAACCCATTTCCTCTAGCTCTAATACGATATCACGTCGACAGTTCTCCCCTAAGTCAGTTGGGGCTAAGTCGAAGTATCCACCACTATCATTTAACTCGAGCGTTGGATGCCCTTTTTCATCTAGCTTAAATAAGAAAAACTCTGGCTCTGGTCCTAAATTAAATGAGCTAAAACCTAACTCCTCCATCTCCTTTAAAACCCTCTTCAGATTGGAACGGGGGTCGCCTTCAAACGGTGTACTATCCGGTCTAACAATATCACAAATAAAACGGGCCACTTTACCTTTCTCCGCAGTCCATGGAAAAATGACGAATGTATCACGGTCTGGACACAAGTACATATCTGATTCTTCAATGCGTACAAATCCTTCAATCGATGAGCCATCAAACATAATTTTATTGTCCAACGCTTTTTCTAATTGACTAACTGGTACTTCAACGTTTTTTATTGTTCCTAATATATCAGTAAATTGTAGGCGAATGAATTTCACATTTTCTTCCTTAACACGACGTTTAATATCTTCTTTTGTATAATGTTTCATTTCCCACCACTCCAATGTAATTTTAGTTTACACAATTCTTTTACAACTGCTTTTAAAATACATCACAAGGATGAAAAACACAATATCTATGTAAGGTTTTCTTACATACGTTTTATCGAATATACTCATCTTTTTATCAGATAAATAGAGTTATCCTCTCTTTCTGCATAAAGTCTTTAGACTTACCCTGATATTGCTTTGTAAAAAAGATTGATTGTTTATAATAAAGATTGATAAAAATCACTTTTTTAGTATTTTTCGAGGTAATTTTTTGAAGTTTAGCTTGTGAAAATTTTCACTTAAACTAACGGAGCAGTTTAGTTGAATAGTGTTATTTAACTCGTTGTTCAACATTCGGGCCATTTTCTTGAATAAGGAGAGGCTCTTTTTTACGTTTATGGGTCATATCGTGGAGGATTGTACTTAAACTATGGGAGGCGTTTATCCAACAGGGATTTACACTTATTTTGTCGGACATATTTTACTCAGATCAATTCCTTGAAAATACCCAATATATACCGCTATTTATCAATCTCCATTACTATTAAAATAGTGATAATTGAAATTAAGAGGTGTTATTATGAAAAAAACTACCTTTTTGGTTTTTATATTGCTTTCTTTTTCAATACCAATGATTAATGCGAAAGCTGATGACTCCAATTGGCTAGAAGGTGAAATCATCAAGGGTATTTATTCTAATATTGTCGAAGATGATAAATACACTTTAGACCTAAAAGAAGATGCAAAAGTGACGTTTACATTAAAGGATGGTGTTGACCTTAATCTTGAAGACGTGTATCCCAATACTTATCATATCCTTTTGATGGATAGTAATGGGAATCGTATCGCAAGTGCAACAACAAGTTTAGAAGATGGAGATACGGAAAAGACGGTTAAGTCCATTAATTTAAAGAAGGGTACTTATCAGATTAGTGTTTCAGCTGGTTTCATATCTAAGGGAGAATATCAAGTGAGTTATGAAACGAGTCATATTGAAGGGCAAGATGTAGAACCTAACAATGAATATGCAAATGCGAATTCATATAAGATAGGTACAACATTAGAGGGGACACTTTATGGTACAACGAGTTCTAATGATATTGATATATATAAAGTAGAGGTTCCATCCTTTGGAAAGGTAAAATTAATAATTCAAGATACAGGCATTCGTAAAAGTGACCTTAAACTAGTAGTGACGAATGAAAATAGTGAAAAAGTGATTACCGTTAAAAATTCTAATGAGCCGAGTGAAGTTGACGTATTACTACAAGCAGGAACTTACTATTTTAATATAGGTCTTCAAGCCGAAAATACACCTGATGTTAATTACTTAGTATCAACGCAATTTGTTCCATTAGACGAAAATGAGTGGGAAAGCGGTAGGAATTCAAATAAAATAACTGCCGATGTTATCCAAAATAATAAAACTGTAAGAGGCTTTTTATATAATGCAGGATATAGCTACAACCAAACTACAGATTATTATAAGTTTACTTTAGAAAATGCTGAAAAAGTGACGTTTATTGCCAATGACCGTGAAGGTTTTGGTGCACTTATATTTGAAGATGAAGAAGGTCAACTCCACTCTGGTGGCTATGTAACAAGCAATACAAGTCAAATCGTAGAAACAAAAGAGTTAAAAGCAGGTACATATTATGTATCTTTTCGACCAAGGTATGGAATTAATGGCTATGAAGAATACGATTTAACTCTCCGTATTCAAAGGTTTACAGACGTACCTGCAATGCATCCGTATTATGAAGCAATAGAATCTCTTGCACAAGTAGGTATCAATAAAGGATATTCTGATGGAAGTTTCCATCCTAAAGAGCCCATTCAGAGGCAACACGTTTTTGCCTTCATCAGTCGTATTGAAGGACTGAATTTTCCTAAAATCCGTAACATGAAATCTTTTACAGACGTAAGTACTAGTCAGCCTTTTTATCCAGAAATTAAGAAGTTTTACGAAGCAGGTATTATTAGTGGATATGGTAATTATATGAGTCCTAAATCTAATGTCACACGTGGAGAACTTGCAAAAATTTTAGTGAATACGTTTAATTTGAAAATGAATGGAAATGGAATCCCTTTTAAAGACGTGAAGTCATCGAATATTTTTTATAAAGAAATTCAAATCCTAGCAAGTAACGGCATTACTGTTGGAGCAAATGGAAATTTTATGCCTAATGAACCAGTCACAAGAGAACAATTCTCTGCCTTTTTACAGCGAATATTGAAAAAAAATTAATAAATCAAAAACGGTCATGTATAACATGGTCGTTTTTTGTATTTTTATTGAGATTTTGAAAGTTTTTTTAAACTAATGGAGGCTTGAGTTGAATAACGATCTTCAATAATCGGGCGCGATTGTGGGATAAGCGTCGCTGTTCTTATTAAACTCCCATGAAAGAACGTAAAAATCTTTCATTTTCTGTGGTGTAGTGTTGATTTTGCGCTACATGGATGGCTAA
>NZ_JBNNUX010000076.1:0-7661 GCF_050280145.1 Lysinibacillus sp. NPDC093688 | reverse complement strand
CTTCCTGGGGGCGTCCGATGAGCCGCTTCACTCGCGCTGCTCGCTGCAGGGTCTCGGGCCAACACGATGTTGGTCACGAAGGCGTTATCACAGGACGTGATGCTTTTAGCCTTCGTTCCTCTATCGCTAATCCCCAAGGAGTCGCCCAGCCTCCACTCCAATCAACACTTTACATAGCAAGTATTTTCTTGAAGGGCACTCTAATTTATAGTTATAAAATTAGACTACAGCAGTTTTGTGAAAAAGCGAAGCATTAGCAATAGTTACAATGCGTCACTGTTATAAGTCTTTCCTGTTGGATAAGCAATAGTGTTACTTTTGAAATGAAAGAAATTCATAAAAATTCTACGCTATTGCTGATTGGAGTGGAAGGCTACTCGACTCCCGTGGGAAAGCGAGACAGGCGAGACCCTGGACGGAGCGCAGCGGAGGAAGCGGCTCGACGTTCGCCCACAGGAAGCTCTGCTCTGCGCGAAAGCGAAGCGTCAGCGACAAAGCGAGTAGCCTGGAACGGAAATCACCCTTTAAAGTGCCACACAATTCACCGAGATTTCCTTGCCATGTTTTTTCAACAACATGGGTGCGTAGCAAGAACATTTTGATATGCATTTTTTTGTGAGTTTATACCATAATAAGGACTAATTTAGGCGATTTTATTTTTCAGAAAATAAGAACTTTAATATTATGAATATATAATGTTCATCTTTTTTGAAATTGTGTTATACTATTCGCATAAAGTATATAATTAATCTGAGTATGACTCACAGGAGGATTTTATAAATGACAGTATCAGTTGCTATTAATGGTTTCGGACGTATCGGACGTATGGTTTTCCGCCAAGCGATCGTGCAAGAAGGTTTAAATATCGTTGCAATTAACGCTAGCTATCCAGCTGAAACGTTAGCACATTTGATTAAGTATGACACAAATCACGGAACATTCGAGGGTTCAGTGGAGCCTGCAGGCGATGCTTTAATTGTAAATGGTAAACGTGTTCAAATTATTAGCGAACGCGACCCATTAAAATTACCATGGGCAACTATGGGTGTGGATATCGTTATTGAAGCAACTGGTAAATTTAATGATCGTGAAAAAGCAGCAATGCACTTAGAAGCAGGCGCAAAGAAAGTAATCTTAACAGCACCTGGTAAAAACGAGGACGTAACAATTGTTTTAGGTGTAAATGATGAGAAACTTGATATCTCAAAACATGATGTTATTTCAAATGCTTCTTGTACAACAAACTGCTTAGCACCAGTTGCTAAAGTGTTAAATGATACATTTGGTATCGAAAACGGATTAATGACAACAGTTCACGCTTATACAAATGACCAAAAGAATTTAGACAATCCACATAAAGATTTACGTCGTGCACGTGGTTGCGCACAATCAATCATTCCAACATCTACAGGTGCTGCCAAAGCATTAAAGTTAGTGTTACCTGAATTAGAAGGTAAAATTCATGGTATGGCACTTCGTGTTCCAACACCAAACGTATCATTAGTTGACCTAGTAGTTGATTTAAACACAGACGTAACTGTAGATTCTATCAATGCTGCATTCGTTAAGGCTGCTACTGAAGGTCCAATGAAAGGTATCTTAAACTTCTCAGTTGAGCCTCTAGTTTCTTCTGATTACAATACAACAACTTACTCTTCAACAGTAGATGGACTATCTACAATGGTAATGGGTAACCGCAAAGTGAAAGTACTTGCTTGGTACGACAATGAGTGGGGTTATTCAGCACGCGTTGTAGATCTTGTGAAAAAAGTGGCAAAAGCATTAGAAACGGTTAATGCTTAATCATTAATAAATCAATTATGCCTCGGCATAATTGCGTCCGGAATCGGCTTTGTGCCTGCACAAAGAACTCCTGACCGATTCTGTGACATCCGCTGAAAGAAGTTAAACTAAGCACATTGAAATCCGAGTGATTTCAATGTGCTTTTTTTGTTAGATTGCAGAATCTAGGCTTGTGCTTTCTACTTTCAAGGATTATCATGAGCACACTAGCGTCAATGCGCTTTTCTTCTACATAGGAAATTTGTTATAATAGAAATATTAAATTGTTGTGAAATCAGGAGAGTAATTATATGAGATGTCCATCTTGCCAATTTAACGGAACGCGTGTTGTGGATTCGAGGCCGGTTGATGATAATAAAGAAATTCGTAGACGTCGTGAATGTGAGTCATGTGGCTTCCGCTTTACAACGTTTGAAAAAATTGAAGAGACACCGTTAGTTGTAGTGAAAAAAGAAGGTTCACGAGAAGAATTTAGCCGTGAAAAGGTACTTCGTGGACTTATTCGTGCTTGCGAAAAACGACCTGTTTCTCTTGAAGTACTTGAAGGACTAGTAATGTCTATTGAAAAAGATCTTCGCCGTATTGGGAATTCTGAAGTCCGATCTGAGGATGTAGGAGAAATGGTAATGGATCGCTTAGCGAAAATCGATGAGGTTGCGTATGTGCGCTTTGCATCGGTTTATCGTCAATTTAAGGATATCAATGTCTTTATTGAAGAAATTAAAGAAATTATCCAACGCCAGACAGAGCAGAAATTATAGGAAACAGAGAGGGGAATGACGTTGATCCATTTGTATAAGGAATTACAGCCTGCTGATTCTTTTGACATTCGTCTACCTCATGCACTTTCTACGCAGGAGCGTCAATTAGTAACGCTTTTTTATCAGCCTTTAATTGGTGCGGAACCAATCAGCCTTTATTTAACATTATGGGCAGAGGCTGAGCAAATGCCAAAGCAGCAAATGACACATTATTATTTAATGAATGTGCTAGGGCTTCCTATTGGAAAAGTATTTGAAGCACGTATTGCGCTTGAAGCAATTGGCTTGTTACACACATGGAAAAAAGAGGGAGATGACGAGCGAAGCTTTTTATATGAGCTGATACGTCCACTTGATGCGGATAGTTTTATGAAAGACCCACTGCTGTCGATGTTTTTGTTTAGTAAAATTGGGGAGCAAGCTTATCGGAAGTTACGTCAGCGTTTTATTCCTGCTGCGAGAGATGCAGAATTTAAAGATGTATCGCGTGCCTTCATAGATGTTTTCAAGCCTGTAAGTACAAGGATTCCAGATGATTTACAAGTTGATACTAGTCGTAAGGATACACAGCAAAAGATATATCCGTTTTATTTTGACCAGTTTGACTTTGAACTGCTGCAAGCGGGCTTATCGGAGCAACTAGTACCGGCTAGCTTACTAACATTTGAGGTGCGAGAAACAATAGCGAAATTAGCATTTTTATACCGCTTAACGGCACTCGATATGCAAAAAGTAGTGATTCTGGCATTAGATGATGATCTAGGTATTTCACTGGAACGTTTACGTAAGGCTGCTGCGGATTTTTATAAGCTAACGGTATCAAAAGAACCACCAAAGCTCGCTAGAGTGAGTGAGCCGTCAGCCATAGAAGAATCAGGCCAAAAAACAAAGGATCAGGAGCTTCAGCAATATTTGGAGACGACTCCCCCAGTGCAAGTGCTGCGAGATATCAATAATGGCAAAGAACCTCTACAGACCTCCGTACGGCTTGCTGAGAGTTTAATTGTCCAGCATGGAATGCCAGTAGGGGTTGTTAATGCTCTTCTGGAATATGTAATGCTAACAACTGATATGAAGCTACCTAAGAAATATGTGGAAACGATTGCGGATCATTGGGTACGTAAAAATATTCAAACAGCAAAAGAAGCAATGGAGCTAGCACGTAAAGAGCATGATAAGTACACTACGTGGAAAAATAAACCCCAGTCTTCGGCAAAAAAGAACTCTTACACAAAAAATCGCCGAGAGGAAAAAGTACCAGATTGGTTTTATAAGCGTAATGAAAAATCAGAGGAAGTATTAAAAGATACAACGAATACTGACACTACTGATTTTGAAAAGGAAAGACAAAAGATATTAGAAAAATTAGGTAATATTCAAAATAAGGTAGGTGAATGACAATCGAACCGATTAATGGACCATTAAAAAGAGCAATTTCTGTACCATCATTTCAAGAACGATATGAAGCGATGCGTCGAGAGATTTTAGAAAACCCTCGTGTGCAAGAGTTTTTAGCTGAGCATATGGATGAGTTAAGCTATGATGCGGTTGAACGTAATTTACCGAAGCTCCATGAATTTATTAGCCAATCTACAGTCTGCTGTGGCTGTGACAATACAGAAAGTTGTACAAATTACTTAAAAGGTTTTTTACCTACTTTACGTGTAGTAAGGAGTACTGTTGAAATTGATTATGTAAGATGCGAGCAAAAGATACGTGAAGATGAGCGCCGAGATGTTGCTAATATGATAGCAAGTATGCATATGCCAAAGGATGTGCTACAAGCTACTATAAGTGATCTATTTATTGATGATCATACACGTATTGACATTGCAAACCGTGCGGCTGATTTTGTTCAAAATGTACTAGATACAGGGAATTTGCCTGCTAAGGGCTTTTATTTATATGGCCAATTTGGCGTGGGGAAATCTTTTGTGCTAGGCGCATTAGCTAATGAACTTGCGAAGGCTAAAGTAAAGTCAGTTGTAGTTTTCGTGCCTGAATTTTTACGAGAAATGAAAAATGCAATTGGCGACAACACATTGAATGAAAAAATAGACTATGTGAAAAAGGCACCAGTACTAATGCTTGATGATTTAGGAGCCGAAACAATGACTGCTTGGACGCGAGATGAAATTTTGGGGACTATTTTCCATTACCGCATGGCAGAGCAATTGCCAACATTCATTACATCTAATTTTAATTATGATGAGTTGGAGCATCATTTAGCACAGTCACAAAAAGGTGACATTGAGGTCGTGAAGGCTGGACGTGTTATGGAACGTATCAAAGCCTTGACAGAGCCGATTAAAATGAGTGGGCAAAATAGACGTATGTAAGATTGGCAGTTGCATTTTATGACAATCGAGCGTATACTGTCACATATAATAATTAACTTCCTTCAACTGGTGTCCAAACACTTGTAGCTGACGCTTCGCTTTCGCTACAAAAAACACTTGCTGAAAAAGTTAAAGCCTCCGGATTATGCCGAGGCATAATTGATCAAATGCATTGATGAGGACATGAATTTTGTGTAAGGCTTTTAGAGAGGGAAGTCATTGGCTGTAAGCTTCCTAGTTTGAGCACACTATTTACTACCTGCTGAGCAGCGAAAGGGATAATCTTTCGCCGGTCCCTAGCCCGTTAGCTAGCCTTGAGCTTCGTCTGACTATAAAAAGTCGGAAGGAAGAAGGGTGGAACCACGAGCATACGCTTCGTCCCTTTCGTAGGGACGGAGCTTTTTTTATTTTGTTCAGTGGAAAATAGTGGTGAACGAATGCGGATGTAGTTCCTTTTCAGTGGGTGTCCAAACACCTATTGAATGAGGATCAATTCCGGGGATTCTTTGACTTCAATCATGCATCACAACAAAACTATAAGGAGTGCAGAAAAATGTCAGATATGATTAAATTAACTTTCCCAGATGGCGCTGTAAAGGAATTTGCAAAAGGCACATCTACTGATGACGTAGCATTATCAATTAGCACAGGACTTCGTAAAAAAGCATATGCGGGTAAAGTGAATGGTGTCTTAGTCGATTTAAAAACACCAATTGAAGAGGATGCAACAATCTCAATTATTACACAGGATGATCAGGAAGCACTGGAAATCTTACGTCACTCTACTGCGCACTTAACAGCACAAGCGATTAAACGTTTATTCCCAGATGTTAAACTTGGTATCGGTCCAGTTATTGAAGGTGGCTTCTACTATGATATAGATGCACCAACAGCCATCACTGCAGAAGACCTACCGGCAATCGAAAAAGAAATGAAAAAAATTATCGCTGAAAACTTAGAGATAGAGCGCAAAAATGTTAGCCGTGCAGAAGCACAAGCGATTTATGAAAAAATCGGCGATGAATATAAATTAGAATTACTTGAAGCGATTCCAGCAGATGAGCAAGTTTCTATTTACCATCAAGGTGAATTTTTCGACCTTTGCCGTGGTATCCACGCACCATCGACTGGCAAGCTTCGTGAGTTCAAACTTCTTTCATTAGCGGGTGCTTACTGGAGAGGTAACTCAGATAACAAAATGCTACAACGTATTTATGGTACTGCATTCTTTAAAAAAGAAGAATTAAAACATCACCTACAAATGCTTGAAGAAGCAAAAGAACGTGATCACCGTAAAATCGGTAAAGAATTAGAGTTATTTACAACTTCTCAAAAAGTTGGTCAAGGTTTACCGCTATGGCTACCAAATGGTGCGACAATCCGTCGTGTTATTGAGCGCTATATTGTAGATAAAGAATTATCGCTTGGTTATAAGCATGTTTATACACCAGTACTTGGTTCTAAAGAGCTGTACCAAACTTCTGGTCACTGGGATCATTACCAAGATTCTATTTTCCCACCAATGGAAATGGACAATGAAACATTAATTATGCGTCCGATGAACTGCCCTCACCATATGATGGTGTACAAAAACAGCATGCATTCTTATCGTAACCTACCATTACGTATTGCAGAGCTTGGTACTATGCACCGTTACGAAATGTCAGGTGCTGTTTCAGGTTTACAACGTGTACGTGGGATGACTTTAAATGATGCACATATTTTCGTTCGTCCCGACCAAATTAAAGTCGAATTCCAAAAAGTAGTACAATTAATTTTAGAAGTTTACAAAGACTTCGATTTAAATGATTACTCATTCCGTTTATCTTACCGTGACCCAGCGGATACTGAAAAATACTTCGACGACGATGCAATGTGGGAAAAAGCACAAAGCATGTTAAAAGAGGCAATGGATGAGCTTGGCTTAGATTACTTTGAAGCTGAAGGTGAAGCTGCATTCTACGGTCCTAAACTTGACGTACAAGTAAAAACTGCAATTGGTAAAGAAGAAACTTTATCAACAGTTCAGCTTGACTTCTTATTACCAGAACGCTTTGACTTAACTTATGTAGGAGAAGATGGTAAACCACATCGTCCAGTTGTTATTCACCGTGGTGTAGTATCAACAATGGAACGCTTCGTTGCCTTCTTAATCGAAGAGTACAAAGGTGCATTCCCAACATGGTTAGCACCAGTACAAGTTGAAGTTATCCCAGTTTCAAACGAAGCACACTTCGATTATGCAAAACAAATTGAAGAGCAATTAACTGCAGCGGGCTTACGTGTTGAAATGGATGACCGTGAAGAAAAATTAGGCTACAAAATCCGTGAAGCACAAATGAAAAAAATCCCGTATATGCTTGTTATCGGAGACAAAGAAGTAGAGGCTGGTGGCGTAAACGTACGTCGTTACGGCTCAAAAGATTCAGAAACAATTAGCTTCCAAGACTTCTTAGCCAACATTAAAGCAGAAATCACAAAATAATTTTCGTAATTTTGCCGGCGAATATTCGATCAGATTCAAAAAGATTAGAATTCGCCGAGCAAAATCACCAAAAGTTTGGGATGTCATTTGTTAAATCGTATGCGATGTATAAAAGTTGATCTTCGTTACGACTGGGTGACTCCTTGGGGATTAGCGATAGAGGAACGAAGGCTAAAACCATCACATCCTGTGATAACGCCTTCGTGACCAACATCCTGTTGCTGCCGCTACGTTGCACTGCGCTTTCGCACAGAAAACATTTGTTGCCCCGAC
>NZ_JBNNUX010000075.1:0-8821 GCF_050280145.1 Lysinibacillus sp. NPDC093688 | reverse complement strand
CTCTCCCTCAAGGAGATAGTCGTTGAACGTCTTCCTTGTCTCATTAGAGATTTAGGAGTTCGCTGCTAAACATCCATTGTCAAAGCACTTAGCGCTACCGTTTTCAGTTGTCACGATGATCCTTTACGGACACTGAGTAATTTTTTTCAGCTTATGCCATCCTTGTTGTTTTTTCTGCTTTCGCACCGTTACGTCTGCCGTTTCCAGCTCCGCGTTGGTCACAAGGCTTTAGGAGTTAAAAGCAATTAACGTGGAGTTCGCACCAATCGCTTGATACGAAGGGTATTCTGTAATAAATCTATGCTTCTATACAGGTTGTATAGTTTTGTTTAAATTTGTCGTAACAGTTTAGTTACCCACCACTCATCTCCATTTGGTATACATTTTTTAAAATAACCCTCGCGTCTCATGCCGATTTTCTCCATCACTTTATAGGAAGGGATATTTTCTGGCTGGCATGTAGCAATAATTCTATGAAGTTTCATTTCTTTAAATCCATAGTCCAGTACAGCTTTTGCTGCTTCAGATGCGTATCCATTGTTGTAATAGCTCGGATTCAATACCCAGCCAATTTCGTACGTATGATCACCGAAATATGGATGGAAAACAATATGACCAATAACTATATTTTCGCTTAGTAAAATAACAGGGAAGTATTTTGCATTTTCACCGCTATTTTCTGAAACAAACTTTTTTGCTTGCTCCTCATTAAAAACGCCCTCTGGAATATACTTCATCACATTTGGGCTTGAAGTATATTCATAGACAGCTTGCCAATCTCGAACCTCAAATTCTCTTATTAATAGTCTGTTCGTTTTGATAAACATTTCATTTTCCCCCAAGCATAAATTAAATGTTATTTTGGAACCCTATAAATTAGTTATACACTTGTAATTTCTCAAAGTCATGCAATTAATGGTATTTATTTCAAAAATATAAGAATACTAGAAAGGTTGGTATTACTGCATTTTAAGGGAATACATGCTATACTTTGCATACCATATTCATTAAGATATGTATTGAAAGGTGTGTAATTATGTTATCAAAAGAAAAAATTAACCGAATCAATGAACTTTCTGCTAAGTCTAAAAATGGTACTTTAACAGAGGCAGAAGCTAAAGAACGTACTGCGCTCCGTAAGGAATACCTAGATACATTTAGAGCAACGATGCGTGATACAATTGAAAACGTAAAAGTGGTAGATCCTGAAGGAAATGATGTAACACCAGAAAAAGTTAAACAAGCGAAAAAAAATAAATTTCTAAATTAATGTGTCACATTTAAATCAATTACGCCTCGGCGTAATTGCGTCTGGATTTTGAATTGTGCTTGCACAATTAATTCCTTTCAAAATCCGTGACATCCGCCGGAGGCATTATCTTTATTCAGTTAGTCTTATACGGTTTCACTGCTGTGAAAATATTAAATTTAAAATAAATATTTCTACTGAATAAAGATAAAGTATGTAATAAAACTTAAATAGTATAACAAAAATATTGTTTTCTAAAGCAATGTTGACTAAACTGTATAAGAACAATATATAGGACGAGAAAGGATGTCACAAAATAATGACTCAACATGCGGATCAACTAGCGATTAATGCTATCCGAACTTTGTCAATCGATGCAATTGAAAAAGCAAACTCAGGTCACCCAGGTTTACCGATGGGGGCTGCGCCAATGGCTTATACGCTTTGGACAAAACAACTTCGCCATAATCCGGCTAATCCAAAATGGTATAACCGCGATCGTTTTGTACTTTCTGCAGGTCATGGCTCGATGCTTCTATACAGCCTACTTCATCTTGGGGGCTACGGTTTACCAATGGAAGAAATTCAAAACTTCCGTCAATGGGATTCATTAACGCCAGGACATCCTGAATATGGTCATACAGTTGGGGTAGAGGCAACGACAGGTCCTCTAGGTCAAGGTATTGCTATGACAGTTGGTATGGCAATGGCTGAACGCCATTTAGCAGCTACTTACAATAAACCAGGACATGACATCGTTGATCACTATACATTTGCACTTTGTGGCGATGGCGATTTAATGGAAGGTGTAGCAGCTGAAGCTATCTCTTTAGCAGGTCACTTAAAACTTGAAAAGTTAATCGTTTTATACGATTCAAACGATATTTCTTTAGATGGTGATTTAGAAAAATCATTCTCAGAAAATGTCCAAAAGCGTTTTGAATCTTATGGCTGGAACTATTTAAAAGTTGCTGATGGTACAGATGTTGAAGCAATTAACGTAGCTATCGAAGAAGCTAAAAAATCAACTGGCAAGCCAACACTTATCGAAGTGAAAACTGTTATCGGTTTTGGTTCACCAAACAAATCAGGTAAAGCAGCTTCTCACGGTGCACCACTTGGTCAAGATGAGGTCGTTTTAACAAAAGCAGCTTATGAATGGGCACACGAGCCATTCCAAATTCCTGCTGAAGCATATGATACATTCGCAGCTGCTGCTGAGGTTCAAGGGGCACAACCTGAAGAAGCTTGGAATGCTAAGTTTGAAGCATATAAGCAAGAGTTCCCAGAATTAGCAGCACAATTTGAAAACGCAATGAATGGTCAATTACCAGAGGATTTCGCTTCAGAATTACCAGTTTATGAAGCAGGTAAATCAGTAGCTACTCGTTCATCTTCTGGAGATGCAATCAATGCCATTGCGAAGAAGACACCATCATTCTTCGGTGGTTCAGCTGACCTTGCTGGCTCAAACAAAACTACGATGAAAGACGCTGGAGATTTCTCTGCAGACAATTATGCTGGCCGTAATATTTGGTTCGGCGTACGTGAATTTGCTATGGGTGCAGCTATGAACGGTATGGCACTTCACGGTGGTCTTAACGTATTCGGTGGTACATTCTTCGTATTCTCTGATTATGTTCGTCCAGCTGTACGTCTTTCTGCATTAATGGGTCTTCCTGTTACTTATGTATTTACACATGACTCAATTGCTGTAGGGGAAGATGGTCCAACACATGAACCAATCGAACACCTTGCATCTTTACGTGCAATGCCAAATCTATCTGTTGTTCGCCCAGCTGATGCAAATGAATCAGCAGTTGCATGGGAGCTAGCAGTAGCATCTGAAAAAACACCAACTGTGTTAGTATTATCTCGTCAAAACTTACCTGTTCTTGACGCATCTATTGATACAGTACGTGAAGGTGTTACTAAAGGTGCTTATACAGTGTCTCCTGCTACAAAAGATGTGGCAGATGCCATTTTAATTGCAACTGGATCTGAGGTTTCGCTTGCAGTTGAAGCACAAAAAGCACTAAAAGCTGAAGGCATGGATGTAGCAGTTGTTTCAATGCCATCTATGGATCGCTTCGAAAAACAAGACGCAGCTTACAAAGAATCTGTTCTTCCAAAAGCTGTAACAAAACGCCTTGCAATCGAAATGGGATCATCATTCGGCTGGCATAAATACACTGGTTTTGAAGGAGACGTTCTTGCAATTGACAAGTTCGGCGCTTCTGCACCAGGTGAATTAGTAATGGAAAAATACGGATTCACAGTAGAAAATGTTGTAGCGAAGGTAAAAGCGCTATAATTTATTAAATACCGCAATACTCAATGGGGGTTAATTCTCCACTGAGTGCTGCGGTATTTTTTTGCGTTTAGAAGATTTCATTAAAGAAATCCAAATAGTTGCACAATGAATTAGAAGTATGGCAACAATTGCTTATTACCGTGAACGATTTATCCAAATCGTCATGTATGAGAATAAGTTGTATCAAAATATATCCTCATTATTAGAATATTTACAGAAAGAAGGATATCAGTTAGCAATAGCTACATCTAAGCCAACTGTATTTGCAGAACAAATTTTACAATATTTCAATCTAGAAGATTTTTTTGACCTCGTCGCTGGCAGCAATTTAGATGGTACACGTTCAGCAAAAGGGGAAGTCATCACATTTGCACGTAAACATTTTAACGAAGCGAATATCGATCAATTTATTATGATAGGAGATCGCAAATACGATATTGTTGGGGCACATGAAAACCACATGGATTCTATCGGTGTTACTTATGGCTATGGCTCACGTGAAGAATTATCGGATGCACAAGCAACATACATAGTTAACAGTGTAAGCGATCTTCAAGAACTTTTTAATCGATTAAATTAAAAAAATACGAAACTGCATTGGTAGAAATGCAGTTTCGTCGTATTTTGGGGAATAACTTACTTTGCAAGCCCATTTTGAAAAGCGTAGACAACCGCTTGGGTGCGATCTTGAACATCGAGCTTCGCTAAAATATTGCTGACATGAGTCTTTACGGTTTTTAATGCAATATATAGGTCATCGGCGATTTCCTGATTTGCTTTGCCTTTAGCCATTAGCAATAATACTTCCATTTCACGATCGGTAAGCTGCTCATACAGTGGGGTACTAGAGCCATGGCGCATACGATGCATCATTTTTGATGTTACTTCTGGCTCTAAAACGGTTTCGCCGCCCATTGTTTTACGAATGGCATCGGCGATTTGCTTCGCATTTGACGTTTTTAAAATATAACTGACTGCTCCAGCCTCTAATGCAGGATAGACTTTGTCATCATCTAAAAAACTTGTCACCATCATAATTTTTGCTTCTGGCCAGGCTGCTAAAATTTCAACTGTCGCCTCAGCTCCTGTCATGATTGGCATCACATTGTCCATTAAAATAATGTCTGGACGTAAGGCGAGAGCACGTTCCACTGCCTCTTGACCATTTTCAGCTTCACCTACAACGGTGATATCTGGTTGTGCTGATAGATAGGCAGATACACCGATACGCACCATCTCATGGTCATCCACTATTAACACTTGAATCATTCACTTCAACCTCCTTTTGTAAAGGGGTTTTCACCTCTACAATTGTTCCTTCTCCAGGTACTGACACAATTTTGTACGTACAGCCTATTTCCACAGCGCGTTCAGCAATGTTTTGTAGACCATAAGAAGTAGATTTATCGGCTTCGACATCAAAGCCTAGGCCATTGTCCTGAATGCGTAATATCGCTAAATCATCGCGAGCAACGAGCAATAATTCAACTTCGCTCGCTTTGGCATGACGTAGAGTATTCGATAACGCCTCCTGTGCAATACGGAATAAATGATCTTCCTCCGCTTTGGATAACGACATTTCCTCAAGTTCATATTCAATATGAAAAAATACTTTTTGTTGTAGCTCAATTATTAGCTCCTCAAGACCTTGTGCCAGCGTTTTATTATGCAGAGCTACCGGGCGTAAATGTAATAATAATGCGCGCATTTCAAGCTGTGCCTGTTGCACAACTTTTTCGACCTGCTTTAAGCTTGTAGCATTTTCATCGGTTTCGGTTAAGGCGGAAAGTAACATCGAAGCTGCGAATAATTGCTGTGAAACAGAATCATGGAGCTCACGCGCAAGACGTTGACGTTCAGCAACAATTCGTTCTTGAATAATTTTATCATTAGCTTCTGCACGTTCATGGGATAAGCGCTGTAAGCTTTTTCGTTGAGTATCAATTAACTCACTTGTTTGAACTAAAGCTTTCTTCAAGGATTTTGGTAAAGGTTGTTTGTTAGGTAAGACAAAATCAGGTTCAACTAACTGTTTCACGATACGGGTTGCTTGAGCCTCTCTGGCACGGGCTGTCATACTAATCCAGCTTGCAATCAATAAACTAAGCGCAAAAAGAATGACGACAATAAAACCACCGAGTGGGATATGATTATAATTCTGTTGCCATAAGGGCTCCCATGTTTTCTCGTTTGGCTCGCCCCAAACAACGACAAGGAGACCGAATGCTGCACTCATCAAAATAAAAAGTAAGGTAAATATTCTTGAGATAAAGGCAATCATTTACGTAGCACCTCCAAGTCCCCAAGCCATGTTGCAACATGTATAACTAGGGTACGCTTTGCATCCTCAGGGTTTCCATCTGAGAAACTTACACTTTCATTAAGTATACGCTGTGGCCCAACATGTAGGCACTTTAATTCACCAAATAAGGTTGTATAGTGTAAGCGGAATGGAATTTCATATGGGATATAAATTTGTACTTTACCAATCCCTTGTCGAATCGTAATAATACTTGTGCCAGTAGGTAAAATGGTTTGTGTTGTGTCAACCGTAATGTCGCCTGCAAGTCGCTGTATTTGGACATCTTGCCATTTATAAGCTTCTACTGGTGCCGGCAATGTACCGAATAATTCATTTTTCGTAGCGGGAAGCTTTTCGAAAAGCTCCACACCAACAACTTTGGCTACGTTTTCTCTTTGCAAGTATTGATAGAGCATATATAAAAGAATGATGACGATAAATAAGCGTAAGCTCCACATCGTAAAGAGTGCAATCGAAATAAAGAAAATTCCTGTCCATTTAAAGAAACGATTTTTTTTCGAGAAACTTAAATAAAGAAGTCCTACCCCAATCAATAGACAAAAGGCGCCACCGTTATTAAAAATAGTGAGCTCCACAAAAACGAGTAAAAAGAAGCATACTACCCAAAAAGTGAGCTTATTAGTTGTGAAATTTTGCAAGAGGGTCACCCTTCTTTCTACTAAGAGTATTAGAGAGGGAATAGGTCCCTCTATTTCAAAACGTGAAAGAATGCGCCTCTAAACATGGCGCATTTCTTTCATTATAACATGTTATTTGTTTTCAATTAGCAGTGGTGCGTTATCTTCTGCGACATTTTTTTCTAACTGTGCAAGACGAGTTTCGAAAGATGTTACTTCATGATCTTTGTCGATTTGGTAAGCAAGCTTATCGATATATGATTCTAAATCTTCAAAGTTGGTTTTATTGTTTTTAGCAATCATACCGTCCATTTGATGGTGAGCGCGTGTGACGTTTTCTTTGCCCATAAGCTGTAATTGACGCACTTTCATATCTTTAATTTTGTGTTTCATCGTTTCGAATTTGCGTTCAAGTTCGAAGTATTCACGTGTGCTTACTTCAATACTAGTTTGTAATGTATTGTTACGTGCTGTATAAGCAGCTACTTCATCAGTAGCAAAATCGATTAAATCTTGTTCCCCACTAGTAGTAGCCAATTTAAGTTGAGCCTCACGTTTAGCTAGTAAATCTGCATTTTGCTTAAATTCCTGCTCTAATTTTTCCTTTAACTGACCTTGACGCTCTAATAATTTCCCAGTTTGCTCTGTTTGTTTTTCTGCTTCACGAATGTATTGGTTTAACATCGCAATTGGATTTTTTTGTTCCTTCTTATCAAATACATGATGTAAATCTGCCTCTATTGTATATTTAAAACGTTGAAATAAGTTCATGTAAATTCGCTCCTTTTATTTTGTTAAGTTTGACCATTCTTTTTCAAAGTTTGTAAACGGATCTTCTTCTTTAGCTTCAATCGTTGGAATTTTTACATCTGCGTTATTCCATTTTTTGTAGATAACATAGATAATAGCGATTGCTGCTAAACCAACCATAGCTGGGATATTAGATATTGCTGATAGAACACCCATCAGACCAACTGTAAACCAAATGATTTTGCCGAATGTCGACTTGCTTGCAATGTAGAAGTGCATGCCAAGCGCTACAAATAAACCAGAAAATAGTAAGCCTGCTAGTGGTCCAACTAAGGCAAGTGCAACACATGCTGCGATGAAGCCTCCTGTAAATAAAAGAAATTTTCTCATATGTTTTAGCTCCTTTCGTTTGTACTTTTATATTACCTATTAACGCGCTTTGCTAAAACGGACTGGGAATTGATTTTACTCTAGGTCTTGAGGCTGAGAGTATTCTAAGCTCTATACAAGAAGCTAAATTGGTAAAAATGCAATTAGCCATAATGTATTTAATAGAACTGAAAGTAGAAAGTTTTCGACAAAAATAGAAGATGAATACCTCCTTCGTTTGACAAATTAAAGAGTTTGGATGAGCTATACTTATGAAAAAGAAATGAGCGAAGGAGGATTTCTAGTGAGAACCTATTCCATATATAAAATAAAAGAAGAGCATTTAACGTTTATTTTCGGCAGAGAGCGTAAGTTATTAGAGATGATGCAAGGCTGTGAAGACGCTAACGAGAAATCCTTAAAAGAACTTGCATATATATGTGAAACCGTTCGCTTCGATGAGATAGCTACGATGCTAGAGGCGCAACTAGATTCCAAGTATGCACATTTAGAGAGAGCTCGTAATGCATTATTTTTAGAACATCCTATAAAAGGAAAAATGGCTATTTATTTAGTGGAACGCAAAATTTGTGTCTATTGTGAGGGTTCACGGATGCTTGATTTGGATCTATTCCAAATGCTTGCGAAAATGAGCGAGCGCTTTATTGCATTTAATAAACAAGATAATGAATGTGGGTGGCTAAAGCCAATGAAGTATACAATGCATTAGGAAAATTCACTACAAAATATAGTAACACGCTAATATTTGGTGTATAATGGAGCGTGGAGAGTTTTTTTCTCGGTATATATTGTAGTGGAGGAGGTTGGTTGTATGCCTACATGGGGCTGGATTATTATTGTAATTATCGCATTAGCAGCGGGCGCGGCACTTGGGTTCTTTTTAGCTCGTCAAGCTATGATGAAATATTTAAAAGAAAACCCACCGATTAATGAGCAAATGATTCGTATGATGATGGCGCAAATGGGTCGTACGCCGTCTGAAAAGCAGGTACGCCAAATGATGTCACAAATGAATAAATTCCAAAAATAATTGGAATTTTTAAAAAGCAACTAGTCCAAGCCAGGGCTAGTTGCTTTTTTAACGGTTCTATAATATTTTTTGGGGTATTCGCACAATTCCACGCATAAAAAAAGCACAGATTCACCGATTTATATATACTTGAATTGTCGAGAAACAA
>NZ_JBNNUX010000074.1:0-8915 GCF_050280145.1 Lysinibacillus sp. NPDC093688 | reverse complement strand
AACATTCGAATTCACGGAACACTAGGCTATTTAACACCAGTGGAATTCAAGCAACAGTCCTTATAATTTTTGTCCAGTTTAGTGTTGACATACCAATACCATTTTTAATTTAGAAGTGTTATTCAATTAAATGGCCCTTTAATGAAAACGAGCGCTGATCCTTGTTACAGAATCGCGCCCTTTAATGGAATAACAATTTTTTTAAGTATTTTGCTTAATAATTTCTTCTACGTAAGTAAGAAGATTACTGTAGGGCGCCCTCCCTTTCAAAAATTCTGATACCACATTCAGAGGTAATATCAAATTAGTTACTCCAATTCTTTCGATATTTCCTTATTGTTCAACTATCATGCTGCACTAGTTAAAGAAAGAATATTAGCATGCTCAAGTTACATAGAATAATTTTAGTAATAGTAATAAAATATTCGACGAATTTACTTGTTAAAACAGCTATAAACGAATAATTTTATTTAAATATCAATTAAAATTTGGGGGTGGAACATGGGGGTTATTAACGGAAAAGATTACATTAACCGATTAAATCAGCTAAATAATGAAATTTGGTACGACGGTGAAAAAATTGAGGGGTTGTTATCTGAGCACCCTGTCTTCAAAGGTCTTATTCAGTCCAAAGCGGATCTTTATGATTTGCAACATGATCCAAAAATAAAAGATGAGATGACTTTTATTTCTCCAGCATCAGGAGAGCTTATTGGTCTTTCCTATTTGCAACCAAAAACGAAAGAGGACTTAATAAGAAGAAGAAAGATGATTGAACATTGGGCTAGGTATTCAGGGGGTATCATGGGAAGAAGCCCAGATTATTTGAACACAGTTTTAATGAGCTTTGCCTCTTCAGTATCCTTTTTAAATAATAAGGACAAATGTTTTCCAAAAAATCTGCAAGCATTTTATGAATTGGCTAGGGAAAAGGACCTGTCGTTTACACATACCTTTATTTCTCCTCAAGTGAATCGTTCTTATATCTACATTGAAAATACGGATGAGCCAATCGCCGCAAAAGTTATTGATAAAAATGAAAAAGGAATCATCATTAAAGGTGCACGTCTTCTTGCTACTCAAGGTGGTTTAACAGATGAAGTATTAGTATTTAGCGTAGGTAAATTTCTATTTAATGAAGATGAAGCTTTTGCTTTTTCGATCCCTTCTAACACAAAAGGATTAAAGTTTATTTGTAGGGAAACATTCAGCGGCGGACAATCTTCTTTTAATTATCCATTAAGCTCGCGGTTCGAAGAAATGGATTCTATCGTTGTCTTTGACAATGTATTAGTACCTTGGAATAGGGTATTTTATTACAACAATGCAGAAGTAGCCGAAGAATTCCCAAATCAAAGCTCTTTCCATCCCTTTACTAAGCACCAAGTATTAACTAGACAAATTGTAAAAACAGAGTTCGTCTTAGGTATTGCTGAGCTACTTATCGAAACGATTAATATAAGCGAGTATCACCATATCCAAGAAAAGATGTCAGAAATCATCATTGGTCTAGAAACGATGAAAGCCTTATTAGAAAAATCGGAAAATAACGCAAAATTAGATGAATGGGGATATATGCGTCCAGAAATTTTCCCGCTTCAAGTTGCTGGTAACATCTTTCCTAAAATCTATCCTCGTTTCACTGAAATTATCCAGCTTGTCGGAGCTAGTGGAATGATTACATTGCCAACCGAGAAAGCATTTCATTCTATTATTAGAAATGACTTAGATTTTTATCTTCAAGGAGCTACTAAGACCGCAGTGGAACGAGTAAAAATATTTCGTTTAGCTTGGGATCTAACGATGAGTTCATTTGGAACAAGACAAACCCAGTATGAGCGATACTTTTTTGGCGACCCGATTCGATTATCCAGCGATTTATATAAGAAATATCCAAAAAATGAATATGTAAAGGTAATTAGTAATTTCTTGAATCTAAAAAAAGAAGAGTAATAGAAATTCTATTATTGTCTTAAGTGAATACAGGTTAAATAATTCCTTTTTAGGATCAAAATACTACGCTCAATCTTTTTATATATTGAGCGTTCTCCTATTTTTGCAATGATTCCATGCTATTTTAACGAAATTTTAGCTTTCTTTAAACCCTCTAAATCAACATTAAATGCAATATGTTTTTATGAAGCGTGGTAAGGGATTTCTGAGCCTTCCCTACCTATATCCAATCCAACTCTCTTCTTCATTATTAATTCAATAAAGCTGCTCTATTATCTTTTATAAAGTATAAGACTTAATTTTTTATAAAACTCTATTAATACTTGTAAATTTCCTAGTAATAAAAAACTTTCATTTCACTCAAAGGTCTAATGTTATTTAATTTTGTTCTTCTATTCTAATCCTTCTTCAACTAACCTGCCCCGTTAGCCTTAGCCATCCATGTCGTGTAAAATTAACACTACACCACAGAAAATGAAAGATGGTTGCGTTCTTTCATGGGAGTTCAATAAGAAAAAAAGAGCTGCATATGCAACTCAATGATCTTCAAGCAAAGCACCCCGTTAGTCCAAGAAGGTTTGTTCTTTTTTTTGTTTGATGTATAAATCAATTCTTTCTTTAGCACTTTCACTCTTACCCCACCATTAGTTATCGCACCAGTATGCAATACTAGGGGTCAGTGTATCATTTGTACAGAGAATCCAATAGAAACCAGAACAACATTTAAATAATACTCAAAGTTGTTCTGGTTCAGTTTTAGCTATTCTTTTTTTCTATTGTGATGATCATTTTTCCTTGTTCTAAAAAATAATTTCCATTGGCCATCTTACTTTTCAACTTTCCAGAAGTGACGCCTTCAGCAAAGATTCCTTTTTCTTCAAAGAACATACTATCAACTATTTTATTATCTGAACTTTCAAAAAAGCTGTATCCAATAAAAGTTGATGTTGATTTATGGATATCTTCTTTATTATATTCCGAATAAAAAATCGTATAGTTTGAATGCAAGATCCCACTAAATTCTCCTTCGATTGAATATTCAGCTGTTGCTTGAGCAATGGAATGAACGGGTTCTGTTTCTGTCCAACTTAAAAGATTTAAATCGCTTTTCAGCACCATAGTTATTTCATCTTCTTTCGTTAAAATTTGCGGAGTTAGTAACAACTCTTAAACATAATATACCATCACTAACCTGACAACTAATTGTCAAGTTAGGTAAAATAAATTCGAGTCATTTTTTCTATATGAGCCATTATTTTATTTTTAAAACTCTTGGGCGAAAGGACTTCGACCTGGGATCCAAAACTAAGAATTAACTTTACAACCCACTCTTCATCAGGATAAGAAATTCTAACTAGTAAATGGTCAACGCCACTTTTGTCAATGTTTGTTTCGGGAAACGAATCAAACACCTCTTGAGAACTGGTTAGAGGGAATCGTAAAACTATTTCGATTTTAACTATTTCTGATTCTAATGATTTCATCCAATTTGAAAATTCCTGATAACCGTCTAAGTATTCAAAGTATTCGGTAAATACTGAATTACCAACTTTCAGTTCATGTATTCGGGATAAACGATAAAATTTTGGTTTCGTCTCATTTTCTGGCCAACCGAACAGGTACCAACTCAAATGATAGAAGAATACTTGAATTGGTTTTACTTTTTTAGTTTCAAGCTGTTCTTTTTTTGCATAAGAAAAAGTAAGACACTTTTTATCTTTAATCGCTTGTCGAATATCGGTTACCTTAACTCCGTCCTTTTTATTTAAGAAAGAAAAATCAATTGAATTTTCTGGTTTGGACTCATTAAGTAAGGTTATTTTTGCAAGGATATTCTGTAACGCCTTGTCAGTATGTAAAGTCATCGTACTCGTTAGTGTTTCCTTGATTAGACGTAAATCCTCTTCTGTAAAGTAACTATGAGGAAAATAATAATCTTCGATTAGGCGATATCCCCCGAGATTTCCTTGTTCGGCATAGATTGGAAATCCAGCAAGTGATAGAGTATCCATATCTCGATAAACTGTTCGGGTTGAGACAGCCAAATGTTTGGCAACTTCCTCAGCTGTCACTTTTTGTTTATTCAATAAAATAAATATAATTTTTAATAAGCGCTCTATTTTCATAAGTATCCCCTATTTTTTCTTTTATCAAGTGCTCGATACAAGGTTGATTTCTATAATTTTGTTATGGCACAAATGTTCTTTATTGTCATATCGCCCTCAAGTAACAATTTAAATATATTAACTTATTCAATACCATTCCCTAAAACCCTTCTTCTTCAACTAAACTGCCCCGTTAGCCATTCATGTAGCGCAAAAATAAGCTCTTCACCACAGAAAATGAAAGATGATTAAATTCTTTCATGGGAGTTCAATAAAGAAAAAAAGAGCTGCATATGCAACTCAATGATCTTAAATTAACGCCTCCGTTACTTCAATAAGGATGTGCATTAAAAGTAATCGGGGATATCAAGTGATATGGAGTCGATATCATTTTCTTTTGAGTAATACATACAAACACTGTCTTTATATTTTTGACTATCATTAGGTAGTACAATAAAACCTAATCCTTTGTAAAATTCTATCCCAATATCACTATAAAGGAAAAAGTTGTTACAGTTTTCTTCCTGTTCTAATTTATTTATCGTTTCTTTGACCAATAAAGAAGCATATCCGTTTTTTCTTAAATTTAACAGGATTAACTGCATTTGCATCCAGTGTGGGAATCATAGGAGTGGCTCTAGTACTTGCACTTTCCAATGGTTTCAGTGAAAAAATTTCGGAATATGAATCTGAAATGTTGTCAGGTTTTCCAATTACAGTAAGTAATGGTGTGGTTAACTCGATTCCAACACAACCAGTGGTAGTTGACAGCAAGGAAATCAAAGCATATTCAAACAATGAATCAATAATTATAGTTTATTATGTAATACTAACTATATGGAGGCATTTTATATGTTTAAAATATTGGTTGTTGAAGATGATATAGTACAGTTAATATTTATTTGTTCTTGACTTTTAATAAAATAAACAAGTGACCATTGGTGTCAACATATAATCCAACATGATTGTCCAACCGATAAGAAACCCAAGTTGTGGATTAATTGATTTTTGAGTGAACGTATAAGCGGAACCGGCAATTGGAAATGCTTTTGCCATCTTTCCATAACTAAACGCAGTGAACAGTATTGCAAGAAAAGCGATAATATACGCCCCCATAATGACACCTTGTGAAGTGACAGTTGCGATTCCATATGTGTTGAAGAATACCATCGGGTTATTCCACGCAATCCCTAAAAATACAACTTGAGACAAAGTCAGTGTTCGCATTAATGTTTGTCGTTTCATATTAGCTCCCCCACCCGCATTTATAATTACAATCTTCTGAAGATCCGGATTTCTATTGATATTGACTATAAAGGTTTGTGTTACACAAAGGTCAACAACAAGATTAATATTTTCGGTCATGAAAAAACACTCCATGAAAATGCAGCAAAATGCGCAGTGATTAAGGACTCTAGCGAAGTAAAGCTACATTTTCGACGAACCTTTTTTATGAGCAATACTATCAATCCTTAAATCTCCTAAAAAAAATCAATCCTTTATGCTCCCTTGAATGAAAAAAAAAATACTCCCCTTAAATAAACAGATTTATTTATCTGTCTACCTAAAAAGGAGTATCTCACTCTAGTATTGGGTTTCTTTGATTATACGATATCAATAAGCTTAATAATAATTTCATAACTAAAAAAAACTGAAAGTATTGTTAACATCATATACACTACCTTTTCAGCTTTACTACCCGTTTTTGTAGTAATTGGTAGACGTACTGAAATAGATACTGGGAAGAACAGCTTAACACCCTTCTTCGTCCCCATATCAAGGAAAATATGACTTGCCATCCCTAATAAAATACCTAATGAAATGGATTCGTAAGGTATTAATGTATGTAGTAGCATCCAAATCAAAAATAAAAAAAGCAAACTATGTGTAAAGGAACGATGTCCAAACAAAGTATTGACCATTTTTGAAATGATAGGAAACTTCCTCCCGATTTTGCTGCCTCCATGGCAAATATCTGGAAGTAACGCACCGATAACGCCTGCTCCTACTAAAACAAGCGGATTATCATTAGAAATTTGTGCAAAAGCAAGGCTTGCAGTGATGCCTCCGATAATATGTGTATTCCCTTGCATGATTTACTTCCACTCCTTATGTCTCTATATTTTTACCTTTCTTAATTTATCACACTACACCCCGAAAGGGAACATATATTCCGAACAGACAATCCCCTTTTTTTATGACTACTCGAGAAAAACTCTCATAAAAATCAGAAACATTTCAGGTTCTTATTGTATATATAGGATGATTAGAGATAAAAATGAGTATTGGAGGTTATTTATGAAATCTATCAAAGGAATTTTGTTTATTATACTAATAATGACTAGTAGTGCTTACCTGTGGTATTTTGCTACACCTATAGAGCCTATCCATGCTGTTAACAGGCTTAGTCACATCATTGGAGGCATGGCCATTACGGGCTTCTTTCTTGTCTTTTTATTAGCAACAAGAATGAAAACTTTTGAACGTTGGTTCCACGGGCTAGAGAATGTTTATTTTTATCATAAATATATAGCAATATTTTCACTAGTATTGGTGATTATCCATGGACAATTACAAGGTCTAGTCCCCCGCTTGGATAAAGTAGAAAGAACTTCATTCAGCGAATTTGCGAAAGAACTAGGGTCACTTGGTCAATATGGTTTCATTGCGCTTATTTTAATTGCTCTTTTGGCTAAATTTCTAAAATATGAACATTGGCGGATCTTTCATCGGTTATTGCTTATCCCTTATACATTCGGAATTTATCATGCCTATTTTTCAAGCAGATACGATTTATTACAGCCTACAGCTTTAGGAATTTTCACCGCAATAACGGCGACTATCGGATTTATGTCAGCATTATATATGTTGACGATGTATCAGGATATGTTTTTTAAATATAATGGCAACATTACGGGGATCAAAAAATTGGGACCCAATGTTATTGAACTGGAGCTAACACTTGATAAAACAATACCGTATCGACATGGACAATTTATTTTTATCAAGATTTTACAAGATGGCATTGAAAAGGCACCTCATCCATTTTCTATTTCAGGTGGCGATGGAAAAAAAGTATTTATCTCTATGAAGGTACTTGGTGATTTCACAAAAAAAGTATATGATACCGTTCAACTGAATACACCAGTCACACTTGATGGTCCTTATGGTCATTTTAATTTTGAAAATGCGTCCCAACAACAAGTTTGGATAGCAGGTGGCATAGGCATTACTCCATTTTTATCTTATTTGCAATCACAGCCCGTCGATCGTAATATCGAGTTATTTTATACTTATCATGGTGAAGACAATGCTATCTATAAAGAATTTTTACAGGAGTATGCACAAACTAATCAACAATTTAGAGTGAACTTTATTGATACAGCCCAAATGGACAGGCTTTCATTTGAACATTTATCAGTGCCAGCACATACGAGTATTTTTATGTGTGGCCCCCAAAAAATGCTTAAACATTTTGCCAAGCAATTGAAAACCTGCAATAAAGATCTAAGCATTCACTTCGAAGCATTTAAATTTAAGTAATTAATCAATTATGCCTTGGCATAATTGCGTCAGGAATCGGCTTTGTGCTTAGGCCTGCACGAGGGCCGACACGATGTCGGTCATTTCGGTAATGCCACAGGACGTGGCGTTTTTGCCGATGCAGGTCAGTTAGCCGTTATCGCATGGATGCGATGATTTTAGGCTAACATCCTCTAAGAATTCCTTTCCGATTCCGTGACATCCGCCGGAGGCTTTAGGCCAACACGATGTTGGTCACTCAGTCGTTGCCACAGGACTTGGCGTTCTTAGACTGAGTTCCTATATTTCAGCGGGTGTTTGGATACCCGCTGAAAGAAGTTAAAACTCTCTAATTCGAGCAATTTACTTGGAATTTAAAAAAAGATATCGTATAGTAAAAATCTCACCAAAATTAAAGGAGATTTTTTAACATGACTACAACTAAAAGTTATTTAAATAAAGTAATGCACGATCGTAAATCTGTTCGTAAATATGAGACAAATTTTAAAATTCCACAATCTGAATTAGAGGAATTACTTGTTGAGGCAACAACCGCTCCCTCATCAAGCAATTTACAACCTTGGCGCTTTTTAGTAATCCAAGATGAAGCAGTAAAAAAAGAACTACGTATGATTGCTAATAACCAGGAACAAGTAGAAACTGCTTCTGCCATCATTGCGGTATTAGGCGATACTGAAATGTACAATAACGTAGAGGAAGTCTATACAAAAAACTTCGAGCTTGGCTACATGGATGAAGCAACGAAAAATATGATGATTGAAAATTCATTAAAGCTTTATTCAAACCTTCCTAAAGAAGTTCTAAAAAATATTGCTACATTTGATGCGGGCTTAATTTCTATGCAAATCATGCTTTTAGCAAAAGATATGGGCTATGATACGGTTACAATGGGTGGCTTCAATAAGGAGGCTTTTGCGAAACGCTTTGAATTATCAAACAATCTAGTGCCAATTGTCTTAATCGCCATCGGAAAAGCAGCAACACCGGCTCACGGCTCTTCTCGTTTAGCGCTAAATGACATTGCAACATTCATTTAAGACTATACAAAATGTTTTTTAGAATAAATATGATACACTGACTATAGAATAAAAAAGACTGGATGCGTTAACATCCAGCCAAAAGCAACAATCATGCCGCAAACATAGCCGCAGACCAAGTTAAAGTTCATAGAATTAGCCACCTTCCTTAGTGATATGCTCCCCATTAGGTAGACAGATTTAAAAATAAAATCTGTTTATCTAAGGGGAGTTTTTTTATGGCTCGAAGTAAGCATACGATTGAAGTGAAATTAAACGTTCTTCAATTATTAAATGA
>NZ_JBNNUX010000073.1:0-9017 GCF_050280145.1 Lysinibacillus sp. NPDC093688 | reverse complement strand
ATAGTGGTGATACCGACAGATACACGGAGGAATATGACACACTTTGATACAACACGATATTTTGGTAGAAGCGACCAACGTAAACGGAATGGTTATCATTCCTTTAAACGCTTGGGTAACTATTACGTATTGAATATGGTAAATCCCTTTTCTAACTTATTTGCCTTGTTGCACATTAACGGCTTTGTGTTGTATACCTTTCATTTTAACAAAATTCTTATAGTTCGTTGTAGAATCTGTACATAACAAAACTGAGGTGTCGATGTAGCGACCTAACAACCCGTCCAATTCTTGTACATTAATCCGACCCTTACTTTCCATTTGAGAGAGGATTCCTCTACCACTGTCGTAAGCAACGACCACACATATTTGTTCCTTTGATATTCCTAGTTTCTTAGTGGCACCACCACGTTTGCGTGGCTCAAGGTTACAAATTAAAATTATTCTCTTCATCATGAATGTATTCGTCGTTCGATCGAGTTACATTTCTATACCACAATGATTAAAGTTCTACATTTTCTTTTCCTCACACAGTATATCTAACTACTAAATTTCAAATTTTTCAGATCTTCAGGATTATTTTTTTGTCTATTCCAAATAATAGAACTTATGGATGTTGACTTTTTATCTATGGTTTATTAGCATATTTAATGATGAAAATAACCAATTAATGGTTATATTGTCATAAATATATTTTATGATGGAATATTACTGAAAAAAATTAAATTAATAACAATAACTATTGATTTATTACTGATAAATAATCGGTGCTATTTAATAGGAAAACAAAAGAATACAAGGTTATGAAATAGAACGAATAGTAGATAAAACAAAGGAGCGAAAACAATGAATTTTATGGATGAAGAAGTTATCGAGATGACGAAACATGCAAGGCAGAAGAAACGAATGGAGAACATCGAAAACCAATTATTAAATACGGATATTGTGAAAGCGATTAAAGATGGTCAACTCATGATTGAAGATGAAACGATTGAGTTTAAAGAAATGAGTTTTTATGAGGGGAAAATCCGGATGTGTATGCCTGCAGCCTTTGATGTGATGGAGCCTGAATTAATGGATATTAAATATCCATCCAGTCGTAGACCCGATTATATTTATACAAGCGAAAGTACGTCCATCAATGTCACACTGAAAATCATGGAACAACAAGTAAAAGAAGAGGAATTAGAAGACTTCACAGAGGCCATGAGGAACATCCTTCAAAAAACGCAGCCAACTACAAAAATGTTGGATATTGGCATGAATGAAATTAATGGTCTACAAATTGGTTACTTTGATTTCATTTCGCCAGCACTAGATAACAAGATTTATAATTTAATGTTTTTGTTTATAGTAGGCGAGAATGTGACGATGGGCTCGGTTAATTGTTTGAAAAAAGAGATGGATATTTGGAAGCCCATTGCTTACGGCATGATGGAGTCTATCTTTGTTGAAAACAAATTATTAGATGGGGAAGGTGTTGTCGAATGAGTAAGGAAACAGCCTTGACGTACAAAGATATCATCGTGATGCCCTATAATATTCGCGTCAATCAAATCGAAATTACGCAACAAATGAATGAGCATGCTACATTGCATTTAACGGGCGTGATTCCTGATGAACTCGAAGATTCCTATGTATATATGACGGATGCAGAAACGGCTATTGAAGTAGTGCAAATCGGCAGTGTTGGACAAACTATTCCTATTTTCAATGGGCTGGCATTAGATGTACAAGTGAAATCGGTTTTGGGCACCTATTATTTGGAGGTTAAAGCAGTTTCGCATACGTATTTGTTAGATGTGAAGAAGAAAAATCAAACTTATCAAAATGCGAGTATGCCCTATAGTGAATTAATAAATGCATGTATTGCCGATCAAAAAGGTGCAGATTTCATGGATTATGCCTCAAAGGGCGCTTCTATTGGTCGTTTTACGATGCAATATATAGAAACAGATTGGGAGTTTCTTAAACGTATGGCATCAAGATTCCATACAGGTCTGGTGCCAGATACGGTTCACCCAGCCGCCAAGTTTTACTTCGGCGTACCATTTCAAGCTGGGGGCACGCAGAAAATGGAGGCCATCAATTATCGAGTTAAAAAGGCGATCGGCAATTTCCTTGTGTCTAGTAAAAATCATCTCGACGGTATTACTGATAGTGACTACATGTACTATGAAGTAGAATCGTTCCAACCATTCAAAATAGGCAATGAAGTTACATTCCAATCAAAAAAATTGTATGTCTATAAAATCTACTCAATTTTAAAAGATGGCTTGTTCAAGCATATCTACACGTTAACACCTCAGAACGGCTTCAGTGTCCACAGTACTTATAATCAAGCTATTATTGGCGCCTCCATTCAAGGAAAAGTAATTGATGTTGCGGGGGACAAAATTCGTATTCATGTCGATTTCGACGAGGGTCAAGATAAAGATACAGCGTATTGGTTTCCGTATTCTACGATCTATGCATCAGAAGATAATACAGGATGGTACTTCATGCCGGAGCTATCTGATAATGTGAGAATCTATTTCCCAGGCAATCGTGAGGATGAGGGGATTGCGATTAGTTCTGTATCAAAAGCACCACCACAATCTGGTTCGATGTTAGCAGCGACGAATCCGCCTAGTCCAGGAGGCGGTGGAAGTGCCAGTGCCAGTGGCGGAGGCGGAGGTGGCGGCGGATCAAGACCTGCACCACCAGAGGATAGTCGCCAAGACCCAGCGCGGATGGCCGATCCAGATGTCAAAACCCTCAGAACAAAGCACGGCAAACAAATTCTACTTGCACCTGATCGGATTGTCATATCTGGTGGAGGATTAATGATTTCGCTTATGGATGATAATGGGATCTCCATCATAAGTGATAAAAATATTACCTTACAAGCAACAGATAAAGTCGCCATCAATGCGAAGCAAATTATGATTAATGCGACCGAGAAAATTGAGATGACTTGTAAAGACAGTTCAATCAAGATGGAAGACAAAATGGAGATTAAAGGAACAGAAGTACGAGCAAATTAGTGAGGATGTGGACGCATGAAACGAGAAGAAGCATTACAGCATTTTATGGATGAATGCGTGTCAGTTCATGTCAGCCGATTACAAGAGAAGGTTGATCGACAGTTTCGCCAAGAGAAGGAAGTCTTACTAAAACCAATCATTAACTCGCTTGAACAGCTGTTTGCAAATATTGGAAATCAGCAAGAGCAAGGGAAGTTAGCACCAGTTGCCTTTATTCATTTTTCATTGCTACGAACATCATTACTAGATAACAAGTGTACGTATTTGCTAGAAGCGTATGGAGAAAAATGGTACTACGACTGGGGAGAATGTACGGCCCAGTATGAAGCGGGATGGCTTAGTGGGGCGATTATAGATTTACACAAAACGCTTGAAAAAGAAAGAAAACCATATCTCGCTATCCAAGCAGCTGACGTTCGAGGAATTATTCAACAGACTGTGATTCTGTTTCATCAGTATATTATTCAATTGGTACGCTATCTTTTCCGCTATCAACAAGAAAGCGTACCTGAAATAGATTTCCAACGAGCAGCATGTTTGCGATTTCGTGTCGGTGAATATAAAGGATTTAGTGAAGATGTTGCGATGTTCGACGAACGGGAACGGGTGGAACAAAATCTTCTCTCATGGTTAGGGAAAAATGAGATGGATAAATCATATACGTTTGAAAATTTCTCAAGCCTACAGTTACAGCAAAAACTTTTCGATCAAATGGACTTTTCTTATGCGAATTTCAATGGCAGTGACTTAGAAGGGGCTTCATTAAAACAAAGTGTTTGTGTCGGGACTAGTTTTGTAGATTGTAGGTTAGCGAATGTTGATTTTTCATATGCAGCCATTCAAGATGCTGATTTTCGAAATGCCAATTTAGCAGGCGCTAATTTTACGCATGCACAAGGAAAAACGCTATTGCTTCCCGATGACGAAGTTGCGTGTTACCTAGGCACTGATTTCAGTCATGCAAATTTGGAAAATGCAAAATTTGGGTTTGCGCAGATTGCAGGCGCTAATTTCACAGGTGCCAATTTAAAAGGAGCTACCTTCTTTAAACGCGATCAAGAGAAATGTCTATTTAGCCCAGACCAGATAAAAGACATTCAGTGGATTCATTAACTTTGAGATCGGCAGAAGTGATAGTTACAGGAGGAAAAGATGGAGTATTTTATTGTTCGGCAAGATCAAAGCATTACAAATCCAATTATTCCTTTCAAGACAGACCTCGATGATAACTTTGTCTGTTCATCTGTATTCGGGGAAGTAATAGAAAAAGAGAATGCGGTATATCTGGATTATTTAGAGAAGCCTCGAAGAATCGTGTCGGATGATTTAAAAGGGTTATTGGTGAAATATGAGGATAACTTAGAATTTACAGCCATTGTCTTTACGGATGTGAAGAAAGGAACACAGCGTGTGCATTGGCTTATGGACATTGTCAAGAAGAACTGTATTTCCGATGAGACGGCTTATTATCCAGACGGACAAATAAAGGAGCTCGTAATTGACCCGAAGAAAGTGGAACTGGATTGTATTTTTCAAGTCGACGGCAAAAAGGAATCGTTCACCATCGTCAATTTAGACGTGGCAGAAAGTATGCTGCGACGACCATATCTAGGGATTCAGTTGCAGCGAGTAAAACTACAAGGACGATAGATCATTCTAATAAATCATTCCAAGACACTGTGGTAGTTTGAAACAGTGTTCAAGCGATACGAAAGGAAGGATATTTAATGGCTCAAGTTGTAGAAAGTTTGGAAACAGAAGGTTCGGAACAGGAGCAATTTAGTTATGTGGTACATGGAGCCATCATTTCCTGTGAGCATGGTAGCCACCTCAATTATTTAAATTTGCCGCAAGACCATGGCGTTTATATTAAAGAGAAAGCCGTAATGAATGTAGGAGATCGAAACCCTGACAACATCCCAACCTTTGGTGTTTGTTTACAGTTGCAAAAGCCATGTACACCAACATGTTCCATTGATTGGATGGAAGGAATGGAAAATGTCAATATCGAGGGAAAGCAAGCGTTATTAAGCCGCTGCCATACACAATGCTCAGCAGGAGGAGGCAAAATTGAAATTATTCATGACGGTCAAGAGGAAGTAGAAATACCGAAACAAGGTTTTTAAAAGGCAAGGTTGATTGAAAGGAGGTAAGTAATGAAATCGCTAGAAGAAAAGGAAGTACACACGGTCAGTACGTATGAGGATCTTGTGCTCGAATGGCCATATCCACTTATTCATTTAGATAAACTAACCATCAAACATAATGCCAATGACCATGCGAGATTGTACTTTACGGGAATGATTGCTGAAGAGCAAGCGCAAAAATATATTCAGCGGGTCAATCATACAGATGAAGTTGTTGTGAAATTTGGACGAGACAGTGCCATTTTGTTCTCAGGAAGAATTGAAAATGCGGAGTTGCAGGCATCACAAGGGGTGCATTATGTCTCCGTTGAGGCCGTATCATTTACGGCAAATATGGATATTGCAAAGCGCTCACGTTCTTTTCAAGATGTGAACATGACGTACGTGCAGTTAATAAAAAATATCGTAAGCGCCTATCCTAATGGGGATTACATCGACCAAGCTTCTAACGGTCAAGCCATTGGTAGTATTGCGATTCAATACTTAGAAACAGATTGGGAATTCATTAAAAGAATGGCCTCCCGTTTGCACGCCGTTGTTTTTCCTGATTTAAAAGGAAAGGGTGCTCGATTTTGGCTTGGTACACCTCAAAGTAGAAAAAGCATAACGATCGATCATCTGCCTTCTATAGTACGGATGGACGTCGATGCGTATCGGTTAATAACTGAAAACGATGGTACGGATGTGAGTGAAGCAGATTATACTTTTTGTGAGTTTGAAAGCACAGAGGCCCATGAGCTGGGCACGTTGGTGCAATTCAAGGGAAGTTCCTATATCGTAACGGCTAGGGAAACCCATCTTGATGAAGGTGTGTTGAAGTTTCAATATACTGTCCAACCAGAGAAAAGTATTCGTCAGCGATTAGCACGCAATTTAGATCTCATTGGTGCAGCGTTTACAGGAAAGATCATTGATGTTACGCAAAACACCGTTAAAATTCATTTAGATATAGATAGAAGCCAAGATCAAGCAAAAGCACATTGGTTTGCTTATTCAGCAGATGCCAATGGTGTTATGTATTTAATGCCTCAAATAGGTGCACGTGCTCAATTGCATTTTCCAAGTGCAGTTGAAGAAGATGCCATCGTTATCAGCTCGGTGCGTGTTAATCCAGCCACACCAGAGGGCGGGCAAAAGCAGACGAAGAAAATGGCGGACACTACCGTTAAATCATTGGCGACCAATGTTGGGAAAGATGTGACATTAGGTGTTGGTGATATTACCTTTAGTGCAGTAGATGGGGTATTGGACTTAAAGATGGATGATGGAGATGGCGTAACATTTCAAAGTAACAGTACCATCATGCTTGCGGCCGATGAAACACTCGAAATTAGTGGAATGAAAGAGCTAGCCGTAGAGGCGGAAGAATGGATTGCTATATCAGCGAAGGAACAAAGTCATGTGATTATGGCCGCTGACACACAATTAATTAGTACGCTCATTGATCAAGAAGGTATAGAGAAGCAGAGTCAACCACCGAAGTTAAATGAAGAAGCAATCGAAGCTATGAGTAAAGTTGACTTAATTTTCCCGCAAAAGGCCGAAGAGAAGAAAGAGAAGAAAGGCTGGTTTAGTAGTTTAGTAGATGGCGTAAGTACAGCGCTGGATATCGCTGGGTTTATCCCTGTCATCGGTACATTTGCAGATATTGCGAATGCAGGTATTAGCTTGGCAAGGGGAGATTACATGGGGGCAGCCATGAACATTGTAGGTGCAGTCCCAGTAGTTGGTGATGCAGCCAAAACAGCCTATAAGGCCGGTAAAGCGGCAAAAGCTGCAGATAAAGCAATTACAGCCGCAAAAGCTGCAGATAAAGCAGTGGATGCATCCAAAGCAATAAAAGGGATGAAAGCAGCTTACACAAAAGTGTCTAAAACACTAGATACAGTATCGGCGCTAGCCAACAAAGGATCTAAAGCCGTGAAGACGGCAGCTGATAAAGTCATCTCATCGATGGATGAATTGCTCGCTGTGTCGAAGGCAGTAGACGGAATGAAAGCTATGGCCAAAGCTGGGCTAACGAAATTAAATCATGGGGTATTAAAGAAATTTAATTGTACACAAGGGTTAAGTAAAAAATTCTGTAAAAGAGGATTTGAGCCCGTTGATTTAATTACAGGGCGTATGATTTATGAAGGCGTCGACTTTGAACTACCTGGACCTATCCCCCTTTCATGGGAACGCGCTTGGTACAGTGATAGTAGTCGCATTGGCTTAACAGGTCATGGTATGCACTTTACATACGATCTAGCCTTAGAGATATTTGAAGAAGAAGACCTGATTGGGATTGTTGTGACGGATGGTCGCGCAATTGGGTTTCCAATTTTACCAATAAACTTGCCTTATTTTAACAAAAGAGAAAGGATGACCTTAACAAATACGGGCGAGGAGTATCATTTGTTTGAGCATGATACACGATTGATTTATGTATTTGAACAAACAACAGAAACAAAATACCGATTAAAAGAAGTAAGAAATGAGCAAAATCATCATATTCAATTTGCGTATAACCTTAAAGGCTTCTTATCCAAAGTAACAGACAGTGTTGGTAGAGTGCTAGAAGTTACGACGAATGAGGTAGGTAGAATGACAGAAGTCGCCTTACGTAACCAGATGAGTCGTGAAGTCTTAGTTCGCTATGATTACAATGATGGACAAGATTTAATCGAAATCCAAGATGCGTTAGGGCAAAGTACGCATATTAAATATGTTAATCACTTAATGATACAAAAAACAGATCGTAATAAAAATAGCTTCTTCTGGCGCTACGATGGTCCAACTACAGGTGCACGAGTCATCAAAACATGGGGTGATGGCAATGTCCTTGCAGGGGAGCTTTCCTATCACGAAGGCTATAATGAAATTACGAATAGCTTAGGCCATAAGAGTTATTACTATTTTAACGAAGATAACCTCTGTACGAAAATTGTTCATCCAGATGGTAGTGAAATCAGCTATGAATATAATGAGGACTTTGAATTACTGCAAGTAGTAGATGAAGATGGACGTGTCACGTCATATAGCTATGATGAGTGGGCAAATCCAGTAACAATTACTCTTGCAGATGGCAGTACCGTATCCTCTCAGTATGATGAGAAAGATAGGTTGATTCAAGTTGTAAATGCAGAGGGCGGAAGTCGTCAATGGATTTATAATGAAGATGGGACATTACAGACGAATGTTTTAGAAGATGGAACAAAAACAGAATTTTCCTATAATGAGAAATATTTAATTAAAACGGTGACAAATGGGCAAGGTCATATGGTAAGCTTAGCTTATGATGCTGATCTAAACTTGAGTCAAGTGACATTGCCAGACGGTACAAGTTCGACATGGGCGTATGACGGTCGTGGGAACTGCACAACAACGACGAATCCGCTAGGGGCCACAGAGAAATTCCGTTATGATAACTTGAATCGCCTTATAAGGGCAGATCTTTCAGATGGTAACGATGTTCAATTAAAGTACAATGCCTACGATGATGTCATTTTTGCGCAAGATAACCATACGCAAGTAGCCTTTGATTACACCATTCTTGGCAGCTTGGTGTCTCGAGAACAAGGTGGGAAGAAAGTCAAATTCACCTATGATACAGAAGAGCAGTTAAATACTGTTATCAATGAGAAAGGTGAAGTGTATCAGTTTGAACGTGATACAAAAGGGAATATCATCAAGGAAATTGGCTTTGGTGAGATGGAAAGAACGTATGAGCGAAGTCTGGCAGGATTGGTTCGGAAGATTCAACGTCTGGGTGATCGTTGGACAGCATACGAACATGACAATTTAGGGAATGTCATTCGAGCTGATTATTATGATGACACTTGGGAAACGTTTGGCTATGACA
>NZ_JBNNUX010000072.1:0-9342 GCF_050280145.1 Lysinibacillus sp. NPDC093688 | reverse complement strand
ACACCCGTTCCCATACCGAACACGGAAGTTAAGCTCTTTAGCGCCGATGGTAGTTGGGGGCTTCCCCCTGTGAGAGTAGGACGTCGCTAGGCAATCTAAAGTCTGAGAATTTTTTCTCAGGCTTTTTTATTTTTTTAGGCTGTCTTATACAACCAATGTATAGGACAGCCTTTTATCTTCATTCAGCAAATATTTTCTGTGCGAAAGCAAAGCGACAGCAACAAATGTTTTCTGTGCGAAAGCGAAGCGACAGCAACAAATATTTTCTGTGCGAAAGCAAAGCGGCAGCAACAATAATAACAATTACGCCAAGACAAAATCTAAAATTCAAGAGCGTTTCGAAGATTATTTAAATAAGATTGGCTAACGGGTAGTTCACTTCCATCCTTTAGAGTGACAATAAAATTGGAAGTAAGATCACGAGCCATTTTTTTTATGAAATGAATATTAACAATATAAGATCTATGAATACGAATAAAAGATGACGGTAGACGCATTTGAAGTTCTTTCAGTGTAATACTTGTTTTAAATTGTTCTCCCTCCACATAAAACCACGTTTTTTTCTGCAGGCTTTCAATATGAGAGATTTTTTCAATTGCAACAGGATTCCATTCCTCATCTTGCTTTCCAGTTAAAAATTGAAAGGGCTCTAATTTCTTTTCGGTAAAGGTTGAAGGTAATACTACAATAAGTGCTGCAGGCACATCTAAAATGTTTATAGGATAACCTATCCCATAATACGGTGTTTCAAATAAGGAATTATCTAAAACGGCGTCTGTTCGTTTCCTTGTACGTAGTACTTGTTCAGCAATGCTGCCAGATTGTACTTGTTGGCCTACTTCTAAGTTAATGTTTTGATGTCCAGAATGAAAGTAAATATAGGAGCTTTCAGCGGCAATTGCAATGGATGAATTGACTGGAACCCAGTCCTTTAACATTGAAATAAACTGTTGTGAAATATCTTTTGGCAAAGAATTAAACTCGTTATTCATTGTGAATATCCCCCTTGTTTGTAAACAGTTTACCAAATTTCGTCGCCAAAAAAAGCGGTTTCATCATAAAAATTTGGTATTTTATCTAAAAATAATGAAAATTCAGATGTTCTGTTATATATTAATTTACAACAAATAAACCTGTTATGGAACAGTGGATTAAAAGTTTTTTAACAGAGTATATTGTCTACAAAGGGGAAGGTGGAATTTCAATATGTCAACACGTCAAGAAAAAATTCAAGCATTAGAAAAACAATGGGCTGAGAACTCTCGTTGGGCAGGTATTGAACGTGCATATTCAGCTGAAGAGGTTGTTAAGTTACAGGGCTCTGTTGTACTTGAACAAACTTTAGCAACTAAAGGTGCGGCTCGACTTTGGAACTCTTTACACGAAGAACCGTTCATTAATGCATTAGGTGCATTAACTGGTAATCAAGCTGTACAACAAGTGAAAGCCGGATTAAAAGCAATCTACTTATCAGGCTGGCAAGTAGCTGCTGATGCTAACCTTTCTGGTCAAATGTACCCTGACCAATCCTTATATCCAGCAAACTCTGTACCAGCAGTAGTAAAGCGTATTAACCAAGCTTTACAACGTGCAGATCAAATCGATCATGCTGAAGGCCGTGTTGATCAATTTGATTGGTTCGCTCCGATCGTGGCAGATGCTGAGGCAGGCTTCGGTGGTCCTCTAAACGTATTTGAGCTTGTAAAAGGCATGATCGAAGCTGGAGCTGCTGGTGTTCACTTAGAAGACCAATTAGCTTCTGAGAAAAAATGTGGTCACTTAGGCGGTAAAGTTTTACTTCCAACACAAAATGCTGTTCGTAACTTAATTGCTGCTCGTCTTGCAACAGACGTAATGGGTGTTGATACAATTTTAATCGCTCGTACAGATGCTGATGCTGCTGATATGGTAACATCTGATATCGATCCACGTGATGCTGAGTTTATTACTGGTGAACGTACTCCAGAAGGCTTCTTCCGTACAACACCAGGCATCAAACAAGCGATTGCTCGCGGTTTAGCTTATGCGCCATATGCAGATTTAATTTGGTGTGAAACTTCTAAACCATCTCTTGAGGAAGCTCGTGAATTTGCGGCAGCTATTCATGCGGAATTCCCTGGTAAATTGCTAGCATACAACTGCTCACCTTCATTCAACTGGAAAGCAAATCTATCAGAAGAAGAAATTGCAGAATATCAACGCGAGTTAGGTAAATTGGGATACAAATTCCAATTTGTAACATTAGCTGGTTTCCACGCATTAAACCACTCTATGTTTGAGCTTGCGCAGGACTATAAAGATAATGGTATGGCTGCATACTCTAAGCTACAGCAAGCTGAGTTTGCATCAGAATCAAAAGGCTATACAGCTACACGTCATCAACGTGAAGTTGGTACTGGTTACTTTGATGACGTATCTCAAGCTATCTCTGGTGGTACTTCTTCTACAACAGCGATGGCTGGCTCTACTGAAACAGAACAATTCGTATAAGTTTCATAAAGTACGTGTATTCCTAAATTCATAATCATAGATTAGTCTCCCCCGCCCCTCCTAAAGCGGGGGAAGACTACTTAAAATCGCAAAAGTGGGGGAAATAACTGATGGAACAAGCAACAACAGGTAAGCTTAAAATTGTTGGGGAACAAAACGAGCAAACAAAAGAAATTTTGACACCAGAAGCCCTTGAGTTTGTTCTTGCCCTGCACGAAAAATTTGATGCTCGTCGAAAAGAGCTGTTAGAGGCTCGTCAAGAACGCCAAAAGCGTCTTGATGCAGGTGAGAAACTCGACTTCTTACCAGAAACAAAGCATATCCGTGAGGGTGATTGGGCAATTGCATCACTTCCAGCAGATTTGCAAGACCGTCGTGTAGAAATTACAGGACCTGTTGACCGCAAAATGGTTATTAATGCTTTAAACTCTGGTGCAAAAATGTTTATGGCTTGCTTTGAGGATGCATCTGCTCCGACATGGGAAAACATGATTGGCGGCCAAGTGAATATGCGTGATGCTATTAATAAGACAATTGAATTTACACAAGCATCTAATGGTAAGACGTATAAGTTAAGCGAAAACACAGCTGTGTTATTAGTTCGCCCACGTGGCCTTCATTTACTTGAAAAGCATGTACTAGTAGATGGCGAACCGATCTCTGGTAGCTTCTTTGATTTCGGTCTGTATTTATTCCACAATGCTAAAAATGCATTGGCACAAGGTACGGGACCTTATTTCTACCTGCCGAAGCTTGAAAGTCATTTAGAGGCTCGCTTATGGAATGATGTCTTTGTGTTTGCACAAGATTATATCGGAATTCCACAAGGGACAATTAAGGCTACTGTATTAATCGAAACAATTTTAGCTGCATTTGAAATGGATGAAATTTTATATGAACTGCGTGAACATTCAGCTGGTCTGAATTGTGGACGCTGGGATTACATTTTCAGCTATATCAAGCGTCTGCGTAATCAACCTGATGTAATTTTACCGGACCGCGGACAAGTAACAATGACTGTACCATTCATGAAGGCATATACGTCTTTATGTATTCAAACATGTCATAAACGTAATGCTCCTGCGATGGGCGGTATGGCAGCACAAATTCCTGTTAAAGGGGATGACGATGCGAATGCTGTAGCGTTTGCAAAGGTTGCAGAAGATAAACGTCGTGAAGCAACAGATGGCCATGATGGAACTTGGGTAGCGCACCCGGGTATGGTTGCAACGGCAATGGAACAGTTTGATGCGATTATGACGACACCAAACCAAATCCATAAAAAGCGTGAGGATGTAAATGTTACAGCAGAAAATCTAGTAGCTGTTCCAGAAGGTACAATTACACTTGAAGGTCTTCGTATTAACTGTAGTGTAGGAGTTCAGTACATTGCTTCTTGGCTACGAGGCAACGGAGCTGCACCGATTAACAACTTAATGGAGGATGCTGCAACTGCAGAAATCTCTCGTACACAAGTATGGCAATGGATTCGTCATTCAAAAGGTATCTTGGATGATGGTCGTGGTATTACATTGGCCTTTGTCCTAGCAATCTTGGAGGAAGAGCTTGTGAAAATTAAAGAGGCTGTTGGGGAACAAGTCTATAACAGTGGCCGCTATGAAGAAGCTGCTGAGCTGTTTAAATCTTTAATTGAACAAGACGAATTTGCGGAATTCTTGACGCTTCCAGGTTACGAAAAATTAGCTTAACTTACTTTCAGTAATAAAGCCTCCAGCGGATGTCACGGAATTATGCCGAGGCATAATGATTTGAGATACGAATCTACTAAACGAACATATCCAAACTTTCCTAAATTGTTGTGGACTAAACTCGAATGGAGTCCACTGTATTCCACTAATGTAACGAGCGGGGTCTGTTCCCCCGTTCCTTACTGAAAATTGAACACGGTTACAAAAAAGGGGTCATTAATAAAGAGATTAAAAAAGGTGAAGGATGTCTTACGAGCTTAGATGGGGAGCTTGTAAGGCATTTTTTTACCCTTTAAAAAATGTTCCTGGACTGATACCGGTAGTTGATGAAGTTTATGATGCATTAACAATAGTTGAAGGGGATGTCTCAAATTAATCATGAGACATCTCTTTTTTTGATTGTTAAATTGGTCTCATTCTTTATGCACAAAGAATGATTATTTGTTATATTAGCTATATAACAATTTTGGAGATGATAGTAATGTTTATTCAAATAGAACCTCAATCTGATGTACCAATTTATGAACAGGTAACACGACAAATTATGGAAGGTATTGCAAGAGGGGAAATGAAACCAGGAGATACTCTGCCATCTGTACGTAATTTAGCGGCTGATTTGGGCGTCAATATGCACACGGTTAATAAAAGCTATCATGAGTTAGAGGAGAAGGGGATTATTACAATTAGAGCTAAATCAGGTGCTATTATTCGTTCAACAGAGGAGCGAGCGTTAACGCCTGAACAATTACAACAAATTGAAAAAAACTTAAAGCCTGTTGTGGTAGAAGGAATGGTGCTCGGCGCAACAGTTGAGCAAATCGAGCACATGATGAAAAAGGTATTTTCTGATTTGCAAATACCTGCAGAAGGGGTGTAGCACATGCAACTTGGCATTTTTTCAACCGTCTACATCATAACACTAGCTCTACAATTATTTGTTCCGTTTATAGTACGAGAGACAATCGCTTTTGGCGTTACAGTACCGGAACAAAATGTAAAACATCCTGCATTACGTAATATGAAAAAGCATTACGCTCAAATTGTTGGAATTTCTGGTGTCATGTTATTAATGATGATGATTGTTAGCTATTATTACCTTGCACCATCTGAGTTTATGCAAGGTTATTTTCTGCTTGGATGCTTATTTGCGATGCTTACAGTCAGTATGACATTATATTGGATATACCATCAAAAAGTTTTAAAGCTTAAAAAGGAAGAGCAATGGGGCTTAAATATAAAACAAGTTCGTACTGTTGATTTAACGGCACGTAGTCGTGATGAAATGCTTCCATGGCCATTTTATGTAGTCCCTTTTGGTGTTACGGTGTTTCTAATTATCTTTACATTCCTCCATTATGACCAAATACCAGATCACATTGCTGTACACTGGGGGCCAAGTGGTGAAGCGGATTCTTGGAGAAGTAAAACATATTTTACTGCGATTTCACTACCGCTTGTCATGCTAATGATGCAATGTATGATGTGGGGAATTGTAGATTCCATCAAGCGTTCAGCAATCAAGTTAGCTGTTAATCGTAAGGAAGAATCATTGGAAGATCAGCTGAAAAGTCGAAAGTATATGAGCTGGAGCATTATGTTATTGAGCTATACCTTTACTATATTATTTACAGTATTACAGCTAAGCAATATTTATCCTTCGATGATTACAGGGCGTAGGCTATTACCGGTATTTATTTTATTTTTATGCCTTGTTTTTGGCTCAGTCCTTGTGTACGCGTGGAAAAAGCGCAAGCTGAGGGTGTCATATGGAGATAATGTCGTTGCAGAAGTAATGGATGTTGATGAGGATCGCTATTGGAAGGGTGGATTAATTTATGTGAATCGTCAAGATCCCTCCGTTTTTGTCGAGAAACGCTTTGGGGTCGGTTGGACGATGAATTTTGCAAATCCACGAGGCTATATCGTAATTGTTTTGCCGTTACTTATATTGCTGCTGATTTCTTTTTTTTCGTTATAATATAAATGTTGTTAATCAATTATGCCTCGGCATAATTGTGTCCGGAATCGGCTTTGTGCTTGCACAAAGAACTCCTTACCGATTCCGTGACATCCGCCGGAGGCTTTGGGTCAACAAGATGTTGGTCACTCAGTCGTTGCCACAGGACGTGGCGTTCTTAGACTGAGTTCCTTTATTTCAGCGGTGTTTTAACATTCGCAGAATAGTTGCTAAATCTGCATTATCTCACCACCTATAGAGGAGGGACTTCCGCTGAAAGAAGTTGAAAATTCGCTACACTCTTGCTGGACAACGAGCAACGCAAGGCTTGCAGATCGCCCGCGGAATGGAGCGGATTTTTTGTTAAAATAGTGTACCGGAAACAAATTGGAGGGGGTAGACTTAAATGAAAATTCTCGTTGTAGATGATGATGTACATATTTTACAGCTTGTAAATATTTATTTGACAAGAGAGGGCTATCAGGTGATGCAGGCGGAAAACGGACAACAGGCCCTTAAATTACTTGAGGGAAACTTGCCTGATTTGGCAATTGTAGATGTTATGATGCCGGGAATGGATGGTTATACATTAACCGAGATATTGAGTCAGGATTACGATATTCCTGTATTGTTATTAACAGCAAAAGGCGAGCTTGAGGACAAGGAACGAGGATTTTTGGCAGGCTCAGACGACTATGTTGTGAAGCCTTTTGAACCTAAAGAATTGCTGTTTCGCATAGCCGCGATATTGCGTAGACTCGATAAGAAAAATCAAGTAACCATCAAGGTGGGTAGGCTCGTTATTGATCGTCGAAGCTTTGAGGTTGTCATTGGGGAAGATACACTTGTTCTGCCTTTAAAGGAATTTGAACTATTGGCATTACTAGCATCACGCCCGAATCAGGTGTTTACACGTAGTTTTATTATGGAGCAAGTGTGGGGCTATGACTACGATGGAGATGAGCAGACTTTAAATACACATGTGAAGCGGATTCGTGAGCGTCTGCATCGTTATGAACCAGGTGTTGAGATTACAACGGTGCGTGGCGTTGGCTATAAGCTTGAGGTTATTGCATGATGAAAACGTTATATAGCAAATTTGTTGTCACGACGATGCTCGTTATGATCGGTAGCTTGTGTATCGGTTTTTTAGCGACAAATACCTATTATCATCAAGTTGTGAAGGAAAAAAATGATGCTAAAAATGTGAAGATTGCGCAGGATATTGCGAAATACATTGAGTCATCAAAGCCTAACGATTTAGATAATTATTTTACGACTCTGGGTGAAATAGGTTATCAAATTTATGCAACAACTGGTGACGAAGGATATTTCTTCGGCGGTAAGTATCGTGATAAAGCACTGCCGCCTAAAACAGTCGAGCGTGTTTTAAACGGGGAGATTTATCATGGTATGCGTGATTTTCCAAAAGAGACTTTTGTAACAGGCTTTTTTGCGAATGAGTTAATTAATACGATAGGTGTGCCATTCACTTATGAAAATAAGCAATATGCACTGTTCATTAGACCTGATATTCGCTTGTTGTTTTCTGAGGTGCATACGATACTTGGCGGACTAATTCTTGTGATGACAGTACTTAGTCTATTGGCAATGCTACTTTTTGCTAAGGCACTAATTCGCCCTATTACACAACTAACAGAGGCAACACATCAGCTTGCACATGAAAAATTCGATACGCTACTGGATATAGATCGAGCAGATGAGATTGGACAATTAGCAGTTAGCTTTAATGTTATGACCGAAAAATTACAGGAAAATGATCGAATTCGTAAAGAGTTTATAAGTAATGTGTCTCATGATTTTCAGTCGCCGTTGTTGAATATTCAAGGCTATGTAGATTTACTAAAGAATCCCTTGCTGACCGACAAGGAAAGGCAGGAATATACCACGATTATTGAGCTAGAAACGAAGCGTATGTCGACGTTAACTAAGCAATTACTGTTATTAACGTCACTCGATCAATCTACAAGATTGTTAAAGCGTGAACCTTATCGTTTAGATGAGCAATTAAAGGAAACAGTAAGAAAATACCGCTGGCAGCTTGAAGACGCAAATGTACAATTATCGTATCAGCTTGAACCAGTAACATGTAATGGTGATGCTGGGCTATTACAAAATGTTTGGGATAATTTATTGACGAACGCTATTAAATATAATGTCGAAGGTGGAGAAATTCATATTCACTTGCAAGAATTCTCAACCTCAATTGAAGTGCTTATTGAGGACAGTGGCATAGGTTTAACTGCTGAACAACTACAAAAGGTATTTGATCGCTTTTATCGAGTAGATGCTTCCAGAACAAAGCAGGGTACTGGGCTTGGACTAGCCATTGTGAAGCAAATTGCTGAGCTACATGGAGGAACGGTTCATATTGAAAGTGTTATGAATTCCGGTACAAAGGTCCGTGTTCACTTACCAAAATTGTAATGAGGAGTTCATGTAAAGTTCATGTTCACGGGATAAACTGCTGACTAAGTTGAAAAAACTTAGGGGGAGTTATTGTATGGAACTAAAATGGAGTATACGCCTTATTCGCCTTGCTGCGATTTTTGCCTTATTGGGAACGTATCTAGGATCACATATTTCTGCTTCAGGTAGTTATGAATATAGACCGATACATGCACATATTTTGCTGGTAGGTTGGTTAAGTATGTTTGCATGGGGGATTTTCTATCGGGCTTTTAAAGTGAAATCGCAAAAATTAGTAACAGCACATGGTTGGACAGCTATTCTCGGAGTTTTTGGTTTAACACTAGGCATGTGGTTCTACAATATAAATCCATTTCATTTTAGCAATACATTTACATTGATTTTCTTTATCATAGGTGGGACAACACTATTAATTAGTTTCGCTCTATTCATCGTTGTAACATTTATGGTGAATCAAAAAGAAGAAATGAAAAACTAGAAAATACCGTGTCACTGTCTTTACGAGGTGACACGGTATTGTTTAGGGAGGATGGATTTAATTGGATCATTACCAAATGTTAGGTATTATATTTTTAAAAAACATATTTCATATATAAGTTGATTGGAGTGGAGGCTGGGCGACTCCTTGGGGATTAACGTCAGAGGAACGAAGGCTAAAAGCATCACATCCTGTGATAACGCCTTCGTGACCAACATCGTGTTGGCCCGAGACCCTGCAGCGAAGCGAAGCGGCTC
>NZ_JBNNUX010000071.1:0-9793 GCF_050280145.1 Lysinibacillus sp. NPDC093688 | reverse complement strand
TTGGTCACTCAGTCGTGTGTTGCTGTCGCTACGCTTTCGCACAGATAAATTGCCACAGGACGTGGCGTTCTTAGACTGAGTTCCTCTATTTCAGCGGGTGTCTGGACACCCGTTGAAAGAAGTTAAAAAAACCCCTTCACTTAAAGACAAGTAGAAGGGGTCACGTAACTTATACGCTAAACCGTTCTCTCATCTGTCAAAGATAAAATCTTTGGGTGATTTGGCACCTTTTCACTTAGTGATGGTTGCCGGGCTTCATAGGGCACTTCCCTCCGCCGCTCTTTATAAGAGTTCGATATATTTATATTTTTTAGTATATTCGTACTTTACCACGTGAGTAAAGTTCAGTCAATTGATTTTTTTAACAATTCGTATAAATATGGTACGGATTGAAAGGCATAAACCTTTTCCGTCACTTCTCCGCCTTCACATACAAGTAAACACGGTACACTTTCAATTTTATTCTCATAAGCGATTTGCTCGATAAAATTAATATTCGCTTTACCAACCTGTAGCTGTGGCAGCAATTGCTCTACAACCGACATCATTTTCGATGCAACTACACACGTTCCACACATTGGCGTATATAAATAAAAAGCAGCTTTTTCACCAGACTGGATAGCCGCGTCCCACTGCTCTTTTGACCATTCTTCCATCTTTTTCACGCAACCTTACAAAATATATTCATTATGGATTGAGAAATGTGCACGAAGCAAAATCGCCGCTAGCACCTTCCTCGGAGTTGTCTCAACTTCCTTATATGTTGGCATTGTACGTAAATGCTCAGCCTCTGGATAATGTCTGTCCATTAATGCTCGTAGCTTATCACCCGATGTATCTGCATCAAAAAATGTATAAAGCTCACAGCCTTCATATGGATCGAGTAACTCTTCTAATTGATGCACACCAATTGTACCATTCGTGCAAAGTATTTTAACATGTTCATTTAAAATAGGTTCAATTTGAAGCTTATCCGAACGGCCTTCTACAATTAAGCATTTCCCCTCGAACATAACGCCACCCCCGTTTAGACATATCCCTTATCATTCATTATATCAATAAATCTTGTCTTTGATACTGTTAGACACCTATTGATATGGGAATATACTTGCATTCACCCTCATCGACTATGCTGGCAGGATGAATGAAGATAATAAAAAACGTCGGTAGTTTCCGACGTTTTTCTATTACAGGCTTGTCTTACAGGCTTGTATTATTCTGCAATCATTTCATCGTATTGCTCAGCTGTCATAAGTTTTTCAACTTCTGATGCATCAGCAGGCTCTACAACGACCATCCATGCTTTTTCATATGGTGATTCATTAACGAATTCTGGGCTATCTTCTAAATCTGCATTTACTTCAACTACTGTACCTGAGATTGGTGCATATAATTCAGAAACTGTTTTTACAGATTCTACGCTACCGAATGGATCATCTGTTTTGATTTCGTCGCCAACTTGTGGAAGTTCAACGAAAACGATATCTCCAAGTTCAGATTGTGCGAAGTGAGAAATACCGATACGTACTTTACCATCTTCCATTTTTACCCATTCGTGCTCTTCAGAGTATCGTAAGTCTTTAGGTGTGCTCATGCAAAAAACCCCTCCATAAATATGTAATATATTCACTTTCAGTGTGCCATACTTCTTCCATAAAAACAAGATTAAAAGCGATTAAAAGCAGTTATTTCCAAGCTTGCTCAAAATCTGATTCTTTAAACCCTAAAGTAACTTTATTTCCATCAGTTACAATCGGACGTTTAATTAACATACCATCTGATGCAAGCAGTTCAAGCTGCTCCTCTTCAGTCATTTCAGCAAGTTTATCCTTCAAGCCAAGCTCGCGATATTTCATACCAGAAGTATTAAAAAATTTCTTTAAAGGTTGTCCACTTGCTTGCCATAAGTTTGATAATTCGTCCTTTGTAGGCGTTTGTTCGACAATGTGTACCTCTTCGTATGAAATTCCATTGTCATTTAGCCATTTTTGAGCTTTTTTACAAGTAGTACATTTAGGATATTGAATAAATTGAATCGTCATTTATAAGGCTCCTCTACTATCTTTTTAGGACACTATATTTTCAGCGTCCCCCTCATTTTCTGTAGTATACCATCATAACCGGTACGAACCAAAATGAAACAATTACTTCATAACGGAATAGAGCGGAGGTTGATTTCCGTTCCAGGCTACTCGCTTTCCTGTGGGCGAGCGTCGAGCCGCTTCCTCCGCTACGCTTCGTGCAGGGTCTCGCCTGTCTCGCTTTTCCACGGGAGTCAAGTAGCCTTCCACTACAATCAGCAATAGTGTAGAACTTTTATTAAATTTATGTATTTCAAAAGTGAACGCTCTGGCAACCAACGCACCATAATTGAATAGATCATAACAGTGACGTAATTGTACTTTTCGTTATTGCCCTTCACTTTCGCACAGACAAAACCCTTTTGCTATAAAACGACATGTCAGAGGATAAATGCTATGCTAATTAGTTGATTAGAGTGAAGACTGGACGACACAATAAAGTTAAAGGATTCGCACACAATTTTGTATGAATCCTTTTTTTCTCTTTGGAAGGTGGATGTCGATATAATTCAAAAGTTGGGTGATAAAACGTGAAAGTTGATCGATAAAACTCAAAAGTTGGGCGATAAAACTGAAAAGTTGATCGATAAAATTCAAAAGTTGGGCAATAAAACGGAAAAGTGCTCCGATAAAACTCAAAAGTTGGATGACATTTGGATGCCCCCAGGAAATCACCTCCTCATTTTGCAAGAGCCATACTATTATTTCCAACAAAAAAACCTAGCTATCACATCTCTGCGGATAGCTAGGTTAACCTGCGATATTAAACTACAAATTTTTCTGCTTCAATTAATTTAACAGAAGCTTCACGTTTCTTCACGATTAAGTTGTATGGGTTGTTGCGAGTTAATTTACGTAGTGCAGACAATGTCATGCGTGCAGCGTCGCCGTCTGCTGAAGCAAGAATCGTATCTTTTGCTTCTTTTTCAATTTCTGCAAATGCTTCTTGGCAGAAGATTTGAGTGTACAGTAACTTTTGATGAGCTTTTTCAGCACCGTCACGAGCAATCGCTTTTTCTGTACGCAATACAGCAGATTCCATAGCAAATAGTTGGTTTGCGATATTTGCAATCTTCACTAATACTTCTTGCTCTTGATCAAGCTTCGCGCCGAAGCGTTGTGCTGCTAAACCTGCTGCCAATACAGCAATTTTCTTCGCATTTTTCACAAGATATTTTTCCTGTGCTAACGGCTCTGTGCCTACATCCTCAGGCATTAACATAAGAAGTTCTTGCTGTAAATTTTGAGCGACTTTTAGTAATGGTAATTCGCCTTTTAATGCCTTTTTCATAAATGTACCTGGTACAATCATGCGGTTAATTTCATTTGTACCTTCAAAAATACGATTAATACGAGAATCACGGTAAATACGTTCTACTTCGTATTCAGCCATAAAGCCGTAACCACCATGTAATTGAAGCGCTTCATCTGCAATATAATCTAAAGTCTCTGAACCAAATACTTTAGCAATAGAACATTCAATCGCATACTCAGCAATAGCACCAGCAATCACTTTCCCTTGCTTTTGCTCCTCTGGGCTTAGTTGACTTAAGCGGTCCTCAAATAAACCTACTGTACGGTAATTTAATGACTCAGATGCATATAATTGTGAAGCCATAGTCGATAATTTTTCTTTTGTTAGATTGAAATCAGACAGCTTCGTTTTAAACTGCTGACGTTGATTTGTATATTGAATAGCAAGCTCTAATGCACGCTTCGAGCCACCGATTGTTCCAACCCCTAATTTATAGCGACCGATATTTAAAATATTAAAGGCAATAACGTGTCCGCGACCTACTTCACCTAAAAGGTTTTCTACAGGTACTTCTGCATCTTCAAGTATTAATGTACGTGTCGATGAAGATTTGATCCCCATTTTTTTCTCTTCTGCGCCAACTGAAACGCCATTGAAGGCACGTTCTACGATAAATGCTGTGAATTTATCGCCATCGATTTTTGCATAGACAACAAATACATCTGCAAAGCCTGCATTTGTAATCCATTGCTTTTCACCATTTAAAATATAGTGTGTCCCTGCATCGTTTAACTTTGCAGTCGTTTTTGCACCTAATGCATCAGAACCTGAACCTGGCTCTGTTAATGCGTAAGCAGCGATTAATTCACCTGACGAAAGCTTTGGTAAATACGCCTTCTTTTGATCTTCATTTCCGAATAGGACGATTGGTAAAGAACCAATACCTACATGTGCACCATGTGTAATAGAGAAACCGCCAGCAACAGACATTTTTTCTGCAATTAATGCAGAAGAAACTTTGTCTAATCCTAGACCTTCATATTCTTCAGGTACATCTGCGCTTAGTAAGCCGAGTTTACCTGCACTTTTTAGTAGGCGAACCGAATGCTCAAATTCATGGTTTTCTAAATTTTCAACGACTGGTAACACTTCATTTGCTACATACTCTTCAGTAGTTTTAGCAATCATCTTATGCTCATCTGTGAAATCTTCTGGTGTAAATACACGATCTAACTCCACATCTTCAATAATAAATCCGCCGCCTTTAATGAAATCCGTTGTTTTTTCTGTCATTCAAAATTCCTCCCTATGCATCTATTAGTAATAGTTTTTATCCCCAATATATAGAAAAGCTTGAAGTACTGTGTTCGGAGGCAACCAGAAACGTAGCACTCCAAGCTGATCTAGCAAAAATTATAGAAGTTCAAATACTCCCGCAGCACCCATACCGCCGCCGATACACATTGTCACGACACCATATTTCTTACCTTGACGCTTCAATTCATGAATAAGCTTTAATGTTAAAATAGCTCCCGTTGCACCAAGTGGGTGACCTACGGCAATTGCTCCACCATTGACATTTACTTTGTTTTGGTCGATACCTAAATGACGTACGACTTGTAAAGATTGTGACGCAAATGCTTCGTTAATTTCCCATAAATCAATGTCATCTATTGATAAGCCTGCAATTTCAAGTGCTTTCGGTACTGCCACGATTGGGCCAATACCCATCACCTCAGGAGGTACTCCACCCACTGCAAAGCCTAAAAACTTCGCCATCGGTTTAAGCCCTTGCTTTTCAGCTTCCTCACGATCCATCACAAGTACCGCTGCTGCACCGTCCGAAGTTTGAGAAGAATTACCAGCTGTAACACTCCCCTTAACATGGAAGGCTGGACGAAGCTTTGCTAAACCTTCTACAGATGTACCTGGACGTACACCTTCATCCATGCTAAACGTGAATTTTTTCACCTGTGGTTTGTTGTTGTCATCTACATAATGTTGCTCCACTTCGATTGGTACGATTTCATCATTGAATTTGCCTTCTTTAATCGCCTTTTCTGCAAGCTCATGTGAACGAACAGCAAATGCATCCTGATCTTCTCTACTTACATTGTATTGACGTGCCACTTCCTCAGCTGTGTGCCCCATCCCCATATAATATTGAGGAGCAGTTTCTGCTAACGTTGGATTTAAGCGAGGCGTATTGCCAACCATTGGCACCATACTCATAGACTCGACGCCACCAGCAAGAATTGCCTTAGAATGTCCTAGCATAATACGCTCTGCTGCAAAAGCAATTGCCTGTAAACCTGAAGAACAGAATCTATTAATTGTCTGCGCTGGCGTTGTATCTGGTAATCCAGCAAGCGCTCCAATATTACGTGCTACGTTCATGCCCTGCTCAGCTTCTGGCATTGCACACCCTAAAATTAAATCGTCAATCGGACCTTCATAGCCCGCTCTTTTTAATGTTTCTTTGACAACAACCGCTCCAAAATCATCTGGTCTAACGGTTGCTAAAGAACCTTTCTTCGCTTTCCCAATCGGAGTTCGTGCTCCTGCTACAATAACGGCTTCACGCATCGTATAAATCCCCCTTTGTTTCATGTGCAAGTATGGTCATTTCAGTCATAAAGTTAGTTACGCAGTGGTTTTCCCTTTAAAAGCATGTGCTGCATTCTTTGTTGAGATAATGGATCTGCTACTAAGCTTAGGAACGCCTCACGCTCAAGGTTTAATAGGTATTGTTCATCTACTAATGTGCCATATGGAACTTTACCACCAGCAATGACATACGCTAATTTTTTAGCGATTTTTAAATCGTGTTCACTAATATAGCCTGATTCAAACATTCCTTGCGCACCGATTAATAGCGTACCGTATCCTGATGCACCGACTACAGGAACTTTCGTAGGTACAGGCGGTAAATAGCCAGCTTCAAAAAGCGCTAGTGCAGCTTGTTTTGCATCATATAGTTGGTGATCTGGGTTAACAGAAATCCCGTCAGCAAAGTTTAAGAAGTTATTTTCACGTGCTTCTTCACCAGATGTCGAAACTTTCGCCATCGCAACCGATTCAAATACTTTATTAGCAATATGTTGATAGTCTACCTCAACGCCATTTGGTAACCCTTTGAGGAATTTTTGGTAAAGTGCTTTATTACCGCCACCGCCAGGAACTAATCCTACACCGACTTCGACTAAGCCCATATACGTTTCCATTGTTGCTTGAATATGTGCGGCTGGTAAGCAAACCTCTGCTCCGCCACCAAGTGTCATAGCAAAAGGCGCTGCCACAACAGGCTTGCGAGAGTATTTAATCTTTTGCATCGCATCTTGGAATGCTTTAATAACGAAATCTAGTTCAAAAATATTATCATCCTGTGCTTCTACTAAAATCATTCCTAGATTTGCACCAACACAGAAGTTTTTCCCTTGGTTACCGATGACTAAGCCTTTATAGTTCGCTTCTACTTCATCGATTGCAAAGTTAATCATTTGGATAATGTCTAAGCCAATTGCATTTGATTGGGAATGGAATTCAAGTAATGCAATTCCATCACCTATATCTATTAAACTAGCACCTGTATTTGATTTAATAACACCGTGCTTTTTCTTATAGCGTTTTAAGTTAATTTCCTTTTCATTGACTGGCACTTTTACGTATTCAGAGCCATTATAATAGGCAAGTTCACCGTCCATGTCTGAATAGAAAGTTTCAAAGCCGCTTGCTAACATATCTTTTACGAATGCCGGCACCTCACGACCTTCTGCCTCCATTTTAGCTACAGACTCTTTGACGCCAATTGCATCCCATATTTCAAATGGACCTTGCTGCCAGCCGAAGCCCCATTTCATAGCATTGTCAATGGCAACAATATCATCAGCAATTTCACCGTGGAGCTGTGCAGAGTAGATTAGCGTCGGAGCGAAGATACCCCATAATAACTCTCCGGTACGATCCTTAGCATATGTTAATGCTTTCACTTTATTTGCTAATCCACGTGTTTGTTTTGCCATTTCGATAGAAGGTGTTTTTAACTTTTTAGCAGGGCTATATTCTAAAGTGTTTGGATCAATTTCAAGGATTTCTTTACCTTGCTTTAAGAAGAATCCTTGACCTGATTTTGCTCCGAGCCAGCCGTTTGTGACCATTTTCTGTAAGAATTCGGGTACTGCAAATACTTGCTGCTCTTCACCAGTTGTTTGATCATAAACGTTTTTCGCTACATGGATAAATGTATCTAAACCAACAACATCCAACGTTCGGAAGGTTGCAGATTTCGGACGACCAATTAGGGGACCGGTTACAGAATCCACCTCACCAACTGAATAGCTACCCTTCATCATTTCTTGTAAAGTAATTAGTAAACCGTACGTTCCGATACGGTTGGCAATGAAGTTCGGTGTATCCTTAGCAAGTACGACACCTTTCCCAAGTACATCTTCGCCAAATGTTTTCATAAAGCTGACAACTTCTGGCGCTGTTGTGTTTGCTGGGATGACTTCAAGTAATTTTAAATAGCGTGGCGGATTGAAGAAGTGAGTTCCTAGGAAATGCTTTTTAAAATCTTCTGAACGCCCTTCTGCCATTGCATCGATACTTATGCCAGATGTGTTTGAACTAATAATTGTGCCTGGCTTACGTACAGCATCAACTTTTTCATATAAGTTTTGTTTAATCGCTAAATTTTCAACAACAACTTCAATAATCCAATCTACATCTTTTAATTTCTCTAAATCGTCCTCAAAGTTACCAACCGATAGTAGTGATAAATTTTTCTTAGAAGTAAGTGGTGCTGGCTTTTGCTTTAATAACTTTTGAAGAGCTCCGTTGACGATACGATTTCTTACAGCAGGATGCTCTAAGGAAAGCCCCTTCGCTTCTTCCTCTTTTGTTAGTTCCTTCGGTGCAATGTCTAATAATAATGTTGGAATACCGATGTTTGCTAAATGTGCTGCAATTCCAGAACCCATTACCCCAGAACCTAGAACAGCTGCTTTTTTAATGTTGTACGTCACAAGCAATTCCCCCTTATTCTCCCATTGAATGAATAGCCATTCATTTTTTGACCAAAAAAATATCAAGTTTACCTTAGTGTATTTTTGTCCAGAATTTGAATTGGTCTAGCTCGATTCAAATTTAGTTGTTTTCTGTGACATACAACTAAGGCTTATCTCCGTTCAACTACCATTTTAGTTTTTGAGGTACTATTTTCCGCTGAATGAAGATAAAACTACTTTTTCTGTTTTTAGTGTAGAATATTTTGTTTCATTTAGCAATCTTTTTTCACCAATTATTTTTGCAATATACAACTTTTTTCGTTTTTTACGAGCGAAAACAAGACAATAAGCAGATAGCGATTATTCCAAACAGAAAACTTTCAGGTTGCGTCAAAAATGTGTAAAATGGAAAGCGAGGAGAGTGAAATACTAATGAAAACAATTACAACTGCTGACCAATTTAACGAACTGATCTCTGGTGATCAAAAAGTTCTAGTGAAATTTTACGCTGGATGGTGCCCAGATTGCACACGCATGAATATGTTCATCGATCCAATTATCGAAGAGTACAACCAATTTGACTGGTATGAACTTAACCGTGATGAGCTTCCAGAAATTGCGGACAAATATGATGTAATGGGTATTCCAAGCCTACTAATTTTCCAAAACGGTGAAAAATTAGCACATTTACATAGCGCTAATGCTAAAACACCTCAGCAAGTTACAGATTTCTTATCTGAACAAAAATAATTAACTAGGCTAAAATAGCAAAGTTAATGTAGAAGGTCTACTGAGCTGTGGCGAAAGCGAAGCTTCAGCCGCAAGCAACAGATTCCTTATCTGCACAAAAATAATCGAAAAACGGAGCTGCATTTCTTTTTGAAATGCGGCTCTTTTTAGAAAGGAGATTATGATGGGCCAACAATTGTCGCTACTTGGAAAATCACAATATGATGCAGCCATTTCACCCAACTATCGTAATTCCGCTTGTGGACCTACAACTGTACACGTAATTTTAAACTACTTTGAAGATCAAGCTCCTTCGGTAAATGAGCTTTATAAACTTCTCGGTGGCACGAAAATTGGGTTATTTAAGTGGCGTCTAATTCGCAATCTTCGGCGGCTCCGTCCGACATGGGATATTCGTAATTGTACTTTAAAGGAGGCTATGCAAGAAATAGATGCAGGGCGACCTGTCGCCATACGCTTTGACCGCTATTTTAGCCTGAATTGGTTCGATAAAAGGGCTGCCTTCGCGTATCATTGGGTACCTAACCTGTTACAACAAATTTAAACAAAACTATACAGACCTGTATAGAAGCATAGATTTATAACAGAATACCCTTCGTATCAAGTGATTGGTGCGAACTCCACGTTAATTGCTTTTAACTCCTAAAGCCTTGTGACCAAAGCGGAGCTGGAAACGGCAGACGCAACGGTGCGAAAGCAGA
>NZ_JBNNUX010000070.1:0-9878 GCF_050280145.1 Lysinibacillus sp. NPDC093688 | reverse complement strand
TAATATTAAATTGTATTACTTCTTTTCTTTGATCATCTATCTTTATTGTTTAATGATAAAACAAACACCTTATTAAACTAACCTGCTCCGTTAGCACAATAAGAAAAAAGAGTTGTCTAAATTGCTCTCAAGTAAAGCACCCGTTAGCCATCCATGAAGTGCAAAAATCAGCACTTCACCACAGAAAATGAAAGATGATTAAGTTCTTTCATGGGAGTTGAATAATCTAATAACACTCTAACTTGGTGACCCTGAAGTTAAAAACCACATAGCTAATAAAATCAACCAAATTACTGCTAAAACTATAATTAAACGCTTCATACTCAACCCCCTCTATCATATCCTTCTTCAAGTAACCTGCTCCGTTAGTTCAATAAAGAAAAAAGAGCTGCTCAGGCAACTCAATGATCTTCAAGAAAAACTACCCGTTAGTCATCCATGTAGCGCAAAATCGGCGCTACACCACAGAAAATGAAAGATTTCTACGTTCTTTCATGGGAGTTGAATAAGAGGATTTACGATTTCATCAATTTGTTAATTTTTTTGTCGTAAAGACTTCGCTTTAAAAAATCTGAACGCCAATAATCATATAAATCTTTTCGACTTGCTTTTAGAAAAGTTTTTAATACTCTTTTAAAAAAAGGGTTATAAGGAAATAGGACGTCTTTACCAAAGTTTAAACCTTTATTAAAGTAAAATGCTGCAGATTCATAATCTTTAATTTCTTCATATTTATAAGCTATCAATATAAATCCACTAGCTAATTCGTCTACTTCGAAATCTTCGTCATTTAATTTATTTTTTAATAACTCTATCTCTCTTAATTTTTTCTTCCGCGAAAACAAACCATAGAAAGAACTAGCTTGTTCCACCACTTTAATATATTGTTTTGAAGGGTCTTTTAATTTGTATTTGCTTTTCATTTAATCACCTATATCCTTAAAACCTTTATTTCAAATCACCACATCTGTTTGCTTAACAGAAAATATAGCTTAGATTTTTAAGTATAACAAATATTCTTGTTCAACTAACCTGCACCGTTAGTTGAATATAGTTCCTTGCCATTTAAATTATCACTCCAACTAATTCGTGCGAAAAAAAGATTATGTATTCGCATCGTTATAGAACTTTCTATAATGTAACTTTATTTATGCGATTTGATATTCCATTTCGTATGAAAATTGTTAAAAAGTCGCTTTATATCAATAAAAAAAGGATATCCAAATCATTGCGATTTGATATCCTTTTTATAGTGTTTTTTAGAGTTTTGTACTCGAAAACAGAACCTGTTATCATTAAGATGAGTTTTTTTATTTAACGAGTTGTAACACTGTTTTAAAATGTGGATGATCTGCACGTTGTAGTAACTCATATAAAATCATTTCCACGCTTGTTGGTAAAATGCCAAGTGCTTTCATCTTCTCAAGCCCTACCTCTTTATTGGCCTTTGTACGAGACGACACTGCATCTGCAACCACTTCAACCTCAAACCCTTGTTCTTTTAGCTGTCGAGCTGTTTGGTAGACACAAATATGTGTTTCGATACCCGTCACAATAAATTGTGTACGACCACTTGCCTTCAATGCATCTACAAAATCTTGTTCCTGGCACGCACTAAAAGCCATTTTAGCGATAGGTTGTTGACCCTTCATATGCTGAGCAATCTCTAACGCTGTCCCACCTAAACGACTAGGATTTTGTTCAAGCCATAAAACTGGTATCTCCAATGCTTCCATAGCTTGTACCAGCTTGGCCACATTTTCAATTACTGCTTCACTTTCATCAACAATTGTCGCTAACTTCCCTTGTACATCAACGACAACTAAACAGGCCTCTTCTATTGTAAACATTAAAACACCCCTTAAATCCGTATTCACAGTTCATTATACCGAAAGTTACTTGGTTTTGTGAAAGGTTAGAAAAATATCGTCCAATATATAAGCTTCCCTTCACGATATTTAATACGCACCCTCTCCGGGCTCAGACCTCACCCACGGAATGTGTCCTTTCGAAGAGGAATATGCAGGCGAGTACATATTTGGGAAGGGGTCATTCCACACATAAACAAACACGAACATTTTATAATCCCACCGGTTAAGCAACGTATTAAATCACGAAGTATTAACCCGCATAAACACATCTATGCATCTATTTGTTCGTGTTTAAACTTCAGCAGCTATTATAAATTTAACTCAATTGTGTACATTTTGTTGCTAGCCTGTCACTATTCTGCTCGAATAGTGAGAATTTTATTTTTTCTCTTGAAAATTGAGTTATAATCCTGTAAAGTGCTTTTATCCGCTTTAACGGTCAATAGTATATTTCTAAATCCTTAAATGATCTGTAAAAGCATGATAGATTCAACAACCAATTAATAGGAACTAAAAAACCTATGAATAAGGTTTAACCTTATAAAAACAAACAAGGAGTGTACCACTTTGACACAACGTGCATACAATTTTAACGCAGGCCCATCTGCACTACCACTAGAAGTATTAGAAAAAGCCCAACAACAATTAGTAAATTTCCGTGACTCAGGCATGTCTATTATGGAAATGAGCCACCGTAGTGCCATTTTCGATGAAGTACATAATGAAGCAATTGCTTTATTGAAAAAGCTTTATGCTATCCCAGAAAACTATGAAGTCCTTTTCCTACAAGGTGGAGCTAGTCTTCAATTTACGATGATTCCAATGAACTTCCTACAGGCAGATCAAAAAGCAAGTTACGTATTATCAGGCTCATGGTCTGAAAAAGCAATCAAAGAGGCTAAATTATTTGGTACGCCTGTAGAAGCTGCGAGTACAAAAGAAAATCAATACCGTAATATCCCAGCTTTAGGAGATATTCAATTCACTGAAGAGGATGCATATGTGCATATCACTTCAAACAATACGATCTACGGTACACAGTGGAAAGAGTTCCCTGAAACAGGAAATGTACCGTTAATTGCAGATATGTCTAGTGATATTCTTTCTAAACCAGTTGATGTAAGTAAATTCGGTCTTATTTATGCAGGGGCTCAAAAAAATCTTGGTCCATCTGGTGTAACAGTAGTCATTATTCGCAAAGATTTGTTAGAGAAAGCGAATAAAAACATTCCTACAATATTAAAATATTCAACGCATGCTGATAGCAACTCTTTATACAATACACCACCAACTTTCGGTATCTATATGTTAGGTGAAGTATTAAAATGGGTAGAATCAAAAGGCGGCGTTGCAGAAATTGAGAAGCATAATGAGTTAAAGGCAAAAGTCATTTATGATGCCATTGACAATAGCAACGGATTTTATAAAGGTCATGCAACACCAGAAAGCCGTTCTTTAATGAACATCACTTTCCGTGTTGCTGATGAGGAGCTTGAAAAACAATTCCTTGCTGAAGCAAAAGCAGCAGGATTTGTTGGACTTAACGGACACCGTTCTGTAGGAGGCTGCCGTGCTTCTACTTATAATGCTGTACCGTTAAAGGCTTGTGAAGCATTACGTGACTTTATGGTAGAATTCCAACAAAAACATCAATAATATAAAGAAGACGAATGATTTTTAGTAATCATTCGTCTTTTTATTATTTGCGAAAGAAGGCAAATTCCCATGATAAATCTTTTCAAATGACTAGCGGATATACTACCATCTCCTCTCACACAACAATCATAGATTATTAGGATAAGAACAATAATAGTCGGTGAATTGAAGTTCCTAGTAGCACAACATAGTTACGATAAAAGGGATAATTCTTTAGTGAAACCTCACTTGGAATTACCCCTTTCTTTAAATATTATCATCACAAATTTTAAAAAGTTTCAGGCCTACACTCTGGACATTTACCGTAGATCTCAAATTTATGATTTTCAATTTCATAGTCTGGCAGCTTTTCTCCAAGCATCTCCATAGGGCAGAGGCTTAGCTCCTTAACATTGCCACAATCCATACAAATAAAATGATGGTGATGATGTTCAGACTCACAATGCATGCGGAAATTCCGCTCCCCAGATAACTCAGTTTCATCCAGTATTCCTAGCTTCACAAACGTTGCAAGGTTGCGATAAATCGTATCGAAACTCATACCTGGAAAATCTTTTTTCAAAACACCTAATAAATCTCGAGCAGTTAAATATTTATCTGTTGCTGCAAACATATCTAATATTAACTCCCGCTTATCTGTTTTTTTATAGCCGTTTTCTTTTAAAATTTCCCACGCTTTAGAAACATTCACTGCGCTACCTCCTCCCGTTTTGTAGCCATTTTAAATACTATTTTCTTCACTAGTATAACAAGTAACAAAATTAAGATAGAAGTAACGACAATCGTACCACCAGGTGCTAAATCTAAATAAAACGCACTAACTAAACCGATTAACACAGCCGCTTCGCCAAAGACAATTGCATAGATGATAGTTTGCTTAAAGCCCTTTGCAAGTCGCATTGCAGCAGCCACTGGTAACGTCATAAGTGATGATACAAGTAAAATGCCGACGATGCGCATACTTGCAGCAATAACAAGCGCTGTAACAATCATAAATAAGAGATGAATCCAACGTGCAGGTAGACCACTTGCTTTTGCATATTCCTCGTCAAAAGATAAAACAAAAAGTTCCTTAAAAAATATAAACAAAAAGACAATGACAACAACAGCAATTCCTACTACTACCCATAAATCCTGACGTGATACAGCTGACACCGAACCAAATAAATAGCTCATTAAATCAGTGCTAAAGCCGCTTGCAAGCGAGATAAAGATAGCACTAATACCAATCCCACCTGACATAATAATCGGAATTGCAAGCTCTTCATAGTGCTTATATAAACGTCTAAGACGCTCAATTAAAATCGAACCGCTGACAGAGGCCAGTATGCCTAAGTAAATTGGATTTAGCATTGCCAACGCTGTAACAGATTGACTGATATATAAGCTTCCCGCTATACCTGCCAGTGTCACATGTGACAAGGCATCAGCAATAAGCGAGAGCCTTCGAACGACAATAAAAACACCTAGCAGCGGCGCCAATATGCCAATTAATAGCCCAGAGAAAAAGGCATTTTGTAAAAATTCATAGTTAAATATTGCTTCAATCATTTGCCTTCTCCTTCTAGTGAATCTTTCTCACAGAATGGCCATACCAAGCATCAAGCGCATCGTGAGAAATTGTATCAAATTCATTTTTGTAACCGTGGAAGTGTATAGTTTGATTTAAACATGCCACATGACTGATACGGTTCGACACTGTATCAACATCGTGTGTAACAAGAATCATTGTAATTCCCTGTTCCCGATTCAATTCCGCCAGCATATCATAAAAGGACTGCACATTCTCATGATCAATGCCGACAGTTGGTTCATCTAATATTAATAGCCTCGGTTCACTAACTAATGCCCTTGCAATAAAGACACGTTGCTGTTGCCCACCAGATAACTCACCAATATTACGATTCATAAATGCTTCCATGCCAACAGCTTTTAATGCTTCTAACACTTTTTCCTTTGCATCTCGTCCAGGTCTTTTAAATAATCCTAATTTTTTGGATAATCCACTTTTCACGACTTCTTGGACGGTTGCTGGAAACCCTGAATTGAAGGCATTCGATTTTTGGGACACATACCCTATCCATTCACGATGCTTAAAAGTTGAACTTGGTTCACCAAATAGTTTTATTTCTCCAGACATTGGTTTTAGTAACCCTAAAATAATTTTTAATAATGTAGATTTCCCTGAACCATTCGGACCAAGAAGTGCTAAAAAATCTCCCTCTTCCACACGGAAAGAGATATTTTTTAATACTTGCGTATAGTCATATTGAAATGACACGTTTTCAATGTCAATTAATGATTTTTTCATGTATGTTCTCTTCTTTCTAATTCAAAATCATTACGATTTAACAAGTTGTAAGTATAAATGAAAGTACAGTATTTGTAAAGAATAAAATCATCATAACGTGTGGTTGATTTCCGTTCCGACTGGGCGCTTTGTTGCTGACGCTTCGCTTTCGCGCAGAGCAGAGCTTCCTGGGGGCGTCCGATGAGCCGCTTGGGCCAACACGATGCTGGTCACGAAGGCGTTATCACAGGATGTGATGCTCTTAGCCTTCGTTCCCCTGCTGGCTCGTTCAGAGTCTCATCTGTGACGCTAATTCCCAAGGAGTCGCCCAGTCTCCACTCCAATCAACTAATATCAATTTCGCCTTGGCTTAATTGCGTCCGGATTTTGAATTGTGCCCGCACAATTCATTCCTTTGAAAATCCGTGACATCCACCGGAGGCTTTATCTTCATTCAGTGGGTGTTTGGATATCAATAGAAAGGGAAACACACCCACATTATATAAGCCCCCTTTAGAGGGAGCCTTCTACTGAATGAAGATACATGGCATACGTTTTAACAAATGTAATCCACAACTTTTGGTGATGACCAGAAAATAAGATTGTAATGTGTGTTGTTAGGAAAATAAAATTTTATCGTGAAGGGTTTCATATCTGTCTTGACTTTCACAAGATTGATTTTGTTCAAAAGACAAAACAACTTTAAAAGGAGGATTAGCTTTGAGTATTCAATTTTTACAGCAATTAACACAAAGTAATGATAAGGAAATTGTTGCGATTGCACGTTCTGAAGGATTTGAAATTACTACTTCTGAAGTAAAAAAACTCCGGCCTTATTTGGAGCAATTCTCATTTTCATGGCTCTTTTTAGGTATTCCAAAAGATATTCTTGTAGAGGTTGAAGCTGTTTTAGGTAGAAAGCGTTCCAGACAACTAATTGCATTGTTTACGAAATAATCAATTTCGCCTTAGCTAAATTGTTGTCGCTGCTCTTTCACTACAATTACATTTGCTGAATGAAGATAAAAGAAGCCCGAAAATCAGTCTTATGCAGCTGATTTCGGGCTGTTTTATTCTATCCTCTTAAAGCGTCGATTAACTCTGGTTTAAACTCTCCATTATGAAGCATTTCAATTTCATGTTTATAAGGAGCCGATTTTGATTTGGCATCACTATTTAATGCGACAAATGGTGTTTCTAGGATTTTAGGAATCTCCATTAATTGTGGATGATGGACAACATACTTTAATGCATCAAAGCCAATATGACCGAAGCCAATATTTTCGTGACGGTCTTTTCCTGCACCACGAACATTTTTTGAATCATTAATATGCAGGACTTTGATACGATCAACACCTATTAATTTATCAAACTCATTTAAGACACCGTCAAAATCTTCTACAATATTATAACCAGCGTCATGCGTATGGCACGTATCAAAGCATACTGAAAGACGTTCATTATGTGTTACGCCATCTATAATTTTAGCAAGCTCTTCAAAAGAACGACCACATTCAGTTCCCTTTCCCGCCATTGTCTCTAATGCGATTTGTACAGGGTAATCCTGTGACAGTACTTCATTCAAACCTTCAATGATCTTGGCAATCCCTGCGTCTGCTCCCGCACCGACATGGGCACCAGGATGCAACACAATTTGTGTTGCTTCCAACGCCGCTGTTCGTTCGATTTCAGTCTGTAAAAAATCTACACCTAGACGGAAAGTTTCAGGTTTTTCTGTGTTCGCAATATTAATAATGTATGGAGCATGGACAACAATATTTGTCATGCCGTGCTCTTTCATGTGTAGTAAACCATTCATAATATTAAGATCAGCAATTGCCTTACGACGAGTGTTTTGCGGTGCTCCTGTATAAATCATAAAGGTATTTGCCCCATAAGAAAGTGCCTCTTTACTTGATCCGAGCAGCATTTCTTTTCCACTCATTGAAACATGAGATCCAAGTAGCATTTGAATGCCTCCTTATTTTTTACCGCGAGCTTTTATACGACGTTCACGTTTTTTAATTTTATCCATTTCCCATTTCATATTACGCTTGTAGCCTGGTTTTACTTTTTTCGGTTTACGCACTAATGCTTTAGCCTTCGCATCGATTTCATTTTCATGCTTCACACGATTTTTACGTGCATGGCGATCTTTTAGTTCAGACCATTCGCCATCTTTTACGTCTTTTTGAACAAATGGAATGCCCATCTTCTCAACACGTACTACTGCATCCTCATCTGATGGCTCAAACAAAGTGATAGCAGTTCCTTTATTACCTGCACGCGCTGTACGTCCCACACGATGAACAAAGAATTCTAAGTCCTCTGGAATTTCGTAGTTAATGACATGTGAAATTCCTTGAATATCGATACCACGCGCTGCAAGATCTGTTGCAACGATATATTGATAGTCCAATTCTCGAATTTGCTTCATCATCTTCTTACGATCACGCGGACTTAAATCACCATGTATTTGACCACAGCGAATCCCATTTTCATTTAAGTAGCCAGCAACATGCTCTGCTGTTTTACGTGTGTTAGTGAAAATGACAGCTAAAAATGGATTGATTCCTTCAATAACTTCCAATAAACGTTTGTTACGTGATTTAGATCGCACTGGTACAAGCACAAAGTCAATTCCTTCTGCGACCGGGCGTTTATCGTTCATATGGATATGAACAGGAGCTTCCATATATTTTTTTAAGAAAGGCTGAAGCTTTTCTGGAATTGTTGCTGAGAATACAAACATTTCAAGCTTTTCTGGCATTTGGGAAGCAAAACCATCGATTTCCTCTATAAAGCCCATATCGAAGGCTAAATCTGCCTCGTCGACAACTAACATTTGTGTCGTATGCACAAATAACGCTTGCGCTACAACTAGATCACGAATACGTCCTGGCGTCCCGACAACAATTTGTGGTTGCGTTTTTAATTTATCAATGGAGCGTTGTTTGTCCGTACCTCCAATAAATAGTTTCGCTTGAATAGTTGTTCCTTCTATTAATTGATTTAACGCATCAAAAATTTGTTGTGCAAGCTCACGTGTAGGTGACGTAATAACAGCTTGTACTTCCTGATTCTCAGGATTAATTCGTTGCACAATCGGAATTAAAAAACTATGTGTTTTTCCCGTCCCTGTATGCGCTTGTCCGATTGCACTCTTTCCTTTTAATATGAGCGGAATGATTTCCTTTTGAATCGGCGTTGGTTCTGTAAAGCCAAGTTTTGCAATTGCGTCCTGCAAAAATGGCTGAAAATTATAATCAGTATATTTTGACATAATTCGTTCCTCCTAACATCTTTCACATTGTATCATGATTCGAACTCCAGGTATATTAACGTCCTATTATCTCAAGCATGAACATAATTTTATATTTTTATTATGGCTGTAGCGAAGCCCTTATCAAAGTTACTCGAAATGCGGTGAATATGCAATAAAAAAAAGCCTCAGACCTGTAGACAAAAGCCCTATTTTGTGGGGAGTTTCGAAACTGTCTCTCTATAGTGAGCTTCTATCATAAATTAGTCTGAATTTTTTTAGTAGTTAAACATAATTTTAATACTATTTTGATTCGAGCTAATTTTATTAACGATGAGGAACCATTTATTTCCATCGCCATTTAATATTTCCCTATTTTTAACTGCGTGTAGCGGAGGGCTACTCGACTCCCGCGGGAAAGCGATAGAGGAACGAAGGCTAATACCATCACATCCTGTGATAACGCCTTCGTGACCAACATCGTGTTGGCCCGAGACCCTGCACGGAGCGAATGTTTTCCGTGCGAAAGCGAAGCGACAGCAAATGTTTTATCTGTGCGAAAGCGCAGCGGCAGCAACAAATGTTTTATCTGTGCGAAAGCGCAGCGGCAGCAACAACGTAGCGGAGGAAGCGGCTCGACGCTCGCCCGTAGGAAGCCTTGCTCTGCGCGAAAGCGAAGCGTCAGCAACAAATGTTTTATCTGTGTGAAAGCGAAGCGTCAGCAACAAATGTTTTATCTGTGCGAAAGCGAAGCGTCAGCAACAAATGTTTTATCTGTGCGAAAGCGAAGCGTCAGCAA
>NZ_JBNNUX010000069.1:0-9937 GCF_050280145.1 Lysinibacillus sp. NPDC093688 | reverse complement strand
CAACAGCTTGTAATCTATCTTCGGCAGTATATTTGACCATAAAAAAACTGCACCTCCAATTGTTAGATGTGTCTAACAATTGGGGAGCAGTTCACGTAAAGAGGTTTTCTATTTTGCCCAAATGTAATTATGCGACGAAAGGTTTATTCATCTTCATTAAGCCGTAGATAAAATAGAAAAGTCCGAATGTAATGAACGATAAAATAATATAAAGTACTGCTCTTCCAGGCTCACCAGACCAACGATAATAGAGGCGATATGTGAAATACAAAACATAAATACAAAGACCCAATGAGGCAAGTAAACCGATAAATGGAATGAATGAAACTAGTAAAAATCCAGCATAAATTAGAACATTCTTTTTTGCTTCGGCACGAACTGTTACGTCATCATCACCCTTTGCAGTTAATAGGAAAAGGCTGTAAACGTTAATAACAGGAATCCAAGCGACATAGGCAAGATCATCAAAGCCATTTGCTTTAGATGCCTGATAATAAATAAGTGAACTAATAATATAGCCTACAATACCCATCACAAGGAAAATTAACATAATGATGAGAAAAAAACCGGCAAAAAAGGCATCAGTATCATTAGTAGAATAATAAGAATCGTACATTGGAAAACCTCCTTTCAAAAAAATACTTCCTAATAATAACAGGACTAAAGTGTTAAATCTATAGTGGAAAATATTAGGTAATTAGTGATAATCGTACATATATACTATTTTAGGATAAGATGTATCTTATTTCTATGATGAATTTTTGATAAAAGATTAATCTAATTGTAAAAATGAATTTGGGATTATTATAAGTCTAGTGGTGAAGAATCATTTTATGCATATTTTAAAATCCATCGAAGAAAGAGAAAAATGGAAAGTCTCTAATAACAGAATAGTAAGAGTTGATTACTGATTATACCTATAGAAATTTTGAACTTCGGTAAGGAACAGCATAAATGTGCTTTCTATGAAGGTGAAAAAGTGATAGAAAATATAGCACTTAACCTTTTTACGAATGGGCTTTAACCCTTTTAACCTTTTGTCTAAATAAATGTAAAATTACTTACCTTTTGTAAAAATATAAGACAATCTATTTTTAGTAAAATAAATGAATAGACTAACACAGTCTCTTTTCTCTGATTATTCAAAATATGTAGTGAGGGGGATTTAAATGCAAGCGAACATTGCTTTTTTAAACGGTGAAGTAATTACTGTAGATGGACAAGACTCTATCCGAGAGGCTCTAGCGATTTCTGATAACAGAATAGTAGCAGTCGGTTCGAATGAGGAGATAAAAGGTTTAATTGGTGATTCTACACAAGTAATTGACTTGGAAGGAAAATCAATTTTACCAGGAATTATTGATGCTCACTTACATCTGGTCATGTATGGTACTTCTCAACTCAGTATTAGCTGTAAAGAGCCAGGGATGGACTCCGTAGATGCAATTTTGACTGCTTTAAAAGACAAAGCTGCTACTACACCAAAGGGTCAGTGGATTCGCGCTTGGGGTTTCAATGAACAAACAGTTAAGGAAAAACGATATCCTACGCTTGAAGAATTGGACAACATTACGATAGACCACCCGATTGCCATTACCCGTACTTGCGGTCACATCGGAATTGTAAATTCAGTTGCTTTACGTTTATCAGAAATTGACGAAACAACACCTGATCCCCAAGGAGGCTTAATTGAAAGAGATGCAAAAGGTCAACTAACTGGACGATTGATTGAAAATGCTTATATGCAGTTTAGTGGGTTTGCAATTTTTTCAAATGAAGAAGTTTATCAAGCTATTCAAATCGCGCAGCAACATTTCTTAAAAGTTGGTATTACAAGCGTTCATGAAGCTGGAACGTTTACAAAAGAAAATTACCGAATGTTACAATTAGCCTCCCAAAAAGGAGACTTGAAAATTCGTGTCTATGCGATGATTGCTAGTTTAAATGACTGTAAACAGTTCACATTAAATATGATGGAAGCTGGGGTGGTAACTGGAACTGGAAATGAATTCTTTAAAGTGGGTCCTGCTAAATTGTTTACAGATGGTAGTAGTACTGGTCCGACTATTGCTACCCGTGAAGGTTATACAAGCAATCCAGACGATCATGGAATCTTATATTACACCGAGGATGAAATTTATGAAGTACTTGGTAAAGCACATGAATTAGGCTATCAAATTACTGTACATGCACAAGGTGACCAAGCTATTGAAACGTATTTGAATGTTGTAGAACGCGCTTTAAAAGAAAATCCTCGTGAAAATCATCGACATCGCATTGAACACGCTGGAATTTCAAGCCCCGATTTACAGCAACGAATGAAAGAGTTAAAGATGATTCCAATACCTAATCCACCATTTCCGTATGAATTTGGTGAAAGTTATTTAACGAACTACGGTGAACGTACTGACTTTATGTATTCTGCACGAGACTTTATTGATCAAGGAATTATTACTGCTGCTGGGTCAGACTCACCAGTTACAACCTACAATCCGTTTATTGGAATTCACGAAGCGGTCAATCGACTCACTGCCGAAGGAACTTCATTTGGTGAAAAACAAAAAATAGATGTTCTTGAAGCTATTCGTCTATATACCTATAACGGTGCATATGCAAGTTTTGACGAGGATATAAAGGGTAGTTTAGAACCCGGTAAATTAGCAGATATAATTGTACTTGATCGAAGTATTTTGAAAACCCTTCCACAAGAATTAAAAGATATTCAAGTCGAATTAACAATATTAGATGGCGCTATTCTTTTCGAACGCTCTAAAACGAAAATATAGTGATGAGGCTGGGGGACTCTTAAATTTCAAGCTGTCCATTTGAATTACAAAAAGCCGATAATTTCCTTACCTTTAAAGACCGAATTTTACGTGCATCCAATGATATGCAACTTACAAGTGAATATGTTCTCTTACCATAGTTATTTGCGATGTCTTTGAAAAAGTAATCCGTGTTTTAAACTCCAAATTTCCAGGCTTATTCTCGTTAATCCGAGGGTTATATTCTTTTTTGTACGATAAAAAGGAAATTCAAAGGAGGCTTATATGAAAAACATTAAACTGTTATTGTTGATACCGTTTATTGGAATGTGCTTATGTTTGCCCTTTGCAAATAAAATAGAGCCTTATATTCTTGGTTTACCTTTTCTCCTGTTCTGGATTATTTTCTGGATGATTTTATCGTCATTAATATTAGCAATTGTGTATAAATTGGATCCTGAAAACCAAGGAGGCGATGAATAATGAATATAGCTTTACTGATTATTTTTGTATTTGCATTGATTGCTCTTTTCCTTGGTATCCGAGCAACACATGGAAAAAAAATGAATGTCGACGAATTTGCTGTTGGTAATAAAGGTTTTGGTACATTATTCGTGTTCCTACTAATTGCAGGAGAAGTTTATACTACTTTTACATTTCTTGGTGGTAGTGGTTGGGCTTATTCGAATGGAGCCGCTGCTTTTTATGTACCTGCATATATTTGTTTAGCATATGTTTTATCTTATTGGATTGCACCAAAGATTTGGAACTATTCTAAAGATCACCATATTATTTCTCAACCAGAATATTTTGCCTCCCGCTATAAAAGTCCGATATTAGGATTAGTTGTATCGTTTTTGGGTGCTATCGCATTGATTCCATATATAGTTATACAATTAAAAGGGTTAGGTATTATTGTTTCAGAGGCTTCATATGGAGGAATTAGCCCAATTATGGCTAGTACTATTGGTGCCATAATTATTACAATGTATGTTACCATTTCAGGTATCCATGGCTCTGCTTGGACGGCTGTATTAAAGGATATCATGATCTTAGGAGTCATTGTATTTTTAGGAATTTATATTCCATACCATTATTTTGGAGGGGTGCAACCTCTATTTGAAGCTGTAGAAAAAATAAAACCAGAAAGCCTAACTCTCGCTAGTTCTGGATTAAGTATTTCTTGGTTTGTCTCAACGATTATATTAAATGCGTTCGGATTTTATTTATTACCAAACTCCTTTTCCGTATTATTATCATCTAAGAGTGCAAAAGCATTGAAGAAAAATGCCATTACCTTACCTTTATATACGCTATTACTCTTATTCGCATTTTTCATAGGTTTTGCAGCCATTATAGAGATTCCAGGATTACAAGGGGCTGAAGGAGATTTATCATTACTCCGCTTAACGATTCAAACATTTGATCCTTGGATAGTAGGTGTTGTCGGTGCTGCTGGGTTATTAACTGCTTTAGTACCCGCATCTGTTATGTTAATGTCTGCTTCAATTGGATTAATGACTGGATTTTACAAGCTTGTGAAACCAAGGGCAACAGATCGCCAACAGTTATTTGCTTCAAAAATGTTTGTATTTGCTATAATATTGGTTGCTTTCATCTTCACGATTACTGGAGGGGATGCACTAGCAATCTTAAACATTATGTCATACAGCTTAATAACACAACTTCTTCCAGCCCTCTTGTTTAGTTTCTATAAAAATCGCATTCTTAACAAAATCGGTACTATGGTAGGGATTTTAATTGGTGTAGGAATCGTATTTTATGGTGCCATAACATCACATAAACTAATTGACTTTTTCCCGAACATCCCACACGTAATTAATGACATCAGCACAGGAATGATTGCTGTTATTATTAACTGTGCAGTAGCTATTGTAGTAAGCCTTGCAACCAATCATTTAGTTGCGGAAAAGAAGGACGATATTACTACACTTGTAGCATAAAATGACTTGATCATTTAACTTATTATATAAAATTAGACGTTTATTCTAATGTGAATAAACGTCTTTTTTCCATTAGAAAATTTTATTTTTTTCAAAGACTCCTTTTTTGGACATTTGAAAGCTGCTAAATTTTTGTTTTACTAAAGCAATATATCTACAAATATTATCCTTAATTCAATGGTAATGATTTTAAAATCATGCTTGAACAAGACTGCTTAGTAAATCTATAAGAAATCTCCTTATAAATATTTGAGAATTAATATAGAAATGCAAAAAATATACTTGGTAAAATTGGTATAATACTATTGGGAATTATTGTTTTTTATTAAGTAAAATAATAATAGGATAGGGGAGTTTGTGTTGCTAATTATATTTTTTGTATTGATAGTTTTAAGCTTTTACCTCATGGAAAAAAGTTATCGGAAAAGTGTCTATTATAAACTGACAAAAAATAATTTCTTTGCAGTTAAACTCAATAAAGGGAGAAATGGTGAGTACTTAACATCGACAATTATTGAGAAGCATGCCTTACAAAGTCATAGGCAATTATTAAATGTATATGTTCCAAAGAGAAATTCAGATGAATTAACGGAAATTGACCTTCTATTTATTGATCGAACGGGTCTATATGTGATTGAGTCAAAAAACTATAGTGGTTGGATTTTTGGCAATGAAACACAACAGCAATGGACACAAACGATGCCGAATAAGAAAAAATATAAATTTTTCAATCCGATCCGTCAAAATGCTACGCATATACGTGCAATTCAAGATTTCTTAGAACTTCCGAATGAAGCAATTCATTCCGTCATTGTCTTTAGTGAGCGCTGCACATTGAAAAAAGTGGCAGTAACTTCTCAAAATGTACATGTTATAAAACGAGAGAATTTAAGGCGTTTTATCCAAACACAAAAGCAAACTGCAAGACAGCTTTTCTCTCAAGACGATATTCAAGCAATTTACAATAAGCTTGTGCCTCAAATGCAAGTGACCGATGAAATCAAAAAACAACATATTCAAACGATTCAGCAGAAATATGGAAAATAATAGTATTTAAAAGGAGGCAGTGGTCATGCCGGTGTACAATAAATTAGTACGTTATTTAATTCCACAAGTAATTGAAGCAGGGGGTAAAACCTGTAACGTAAGAATATTAGAACAAAGAGAACATTTAGAAGAAATAAAAGCGAAAATGCAAGAAGAAGCATTAGAATTTCAAGAGGCAGCCTCTCCAAAAGAGGCCATTGAGGAACTTGCGGATATTTTAGAACTAGTACATACAGCTATACAAATGTACGATGTATCCTACAAACAATTAGAACAAATACGTAATCAGAAGAAGAGGCAACGCGGAGGCTTTTCGAAAGGTATATATTTAATTGAAGTACAGGGGGAAGAGGGAAGCTGAGCTTTTTTGTATAGGCGTAGGTCCTGAAAGTCTTAAACCCTTCTTGTTAGCTAACTTCTTTTTCAAAAAAATGGTGATAGTGAACTTGATCTTAGTAGTGGGTGAAAATAGTAGCGGTATAGTATGTATGAGCGCGCAGTTTAAAAGTGAGGTCTTTCCTAAAGGTTAGGAAATTCTAAAGTATAAATAAGTTCAAAACCTCTTTAACCTTTGAAAGGTGTAAAGAGGTTTTTGTACGTGCATATGTATTTATGCAACGAAAGGTTTATTCATTTTTATTAAACCGTATATATAATAGAATAGTCCGAATGTAATGAACGATAAAATGATATAAAGTACAGCTTTCCCAGTTTCACCAGTCCAACGATAGAACAGGCGATAAGTGAAATACAAAGTAAAGCCTAAAAGACCTAATGAAGCAATAATACCTAGAAACGGAATAAATGAAACAAGTATTAATCCAACGTAAATAAGAGCATTCTTTTTCGCTGCGCCACGAACAGTTGCGTTATCTTCACCCTTTGCCGTTAATAAGAAAAGGCTATAAACGTTAATAATTGGAATCCATGCAATATAAGCTAGATCGCCAAAACCATTTATTTTTGATGCTTTATAATAAATAAGTGAACTAATAACATAGCTTACAATACTCAACACAAGGCCAATTAACATAATAACGAGAAAAAAACCACTAAGAGCCATATCGATATCATCGTAATTATAAGAATCGTACACAAGAAAACCTCCTTTCTAAAAAATTACTTTATTATAATAACAATACCAAAGTTATAAATCTACAGTTAAAAATATCCGTATTTTAATGGAAATCATATATTTATATTATTTTCTAAAAGATATATTTGATTATAATAATATATTTTTGGTATTTGATTATAAGGTAACCCAAAAATTAGTGATTGAACCAAAAAGGCAGTAATGACAAGGGACGGCTTATCCTTGTCGTTACTACCTAGTTCGGTTGTAATGTTGCTGTCGCTACGTTAGCACTTCGTTTCGCACAAAAGAACATCTGTTGTCTTAAAGCCTCCGATGGATGTTATTTTAATAATGAATGTTGTTCCTAGACTTTATTTTACTGCAGAAGAGGTGCATGTTATATTGCATGTAGCACATTGTAAAATAATGGGCGGAAGGGGCGCGTAGAAATTGAAAAAAGAAATTGGTACATTGATGTTGTTGAGTGTTATCACACTATCTGGATGTAGTTTAGATAAGTCAACAACAGTTACGCAAGAGACAGTAAAAACTTCTAGTGAACAGGGAACAACGCAGTCGGAGCAAAAGAATGATGCAAAATTGATTGCAGCTTCTGATGATAAAACAGTTAAACTTTACGCACTTAATGAAGAAAAAAATGAAATAAAAAGCGTAGTTTTGGATATTGATGGTAAACAAAAAAACTTTGACTGGGAAATCCCTAATACAGGCACTGAACCCCAGTTATTCTATACGGATCTTACAAATGATGGTAAGGAAGAAGTCGTAATTATAATCCAAACCGGCCGAGGAACAGGATTAGATAACCATGATATTCATGTTATTAGTGTTGAGGATTTATCAGAGATTAAAGTTCAAAGCTATGAAGATATTGTTGCTAATGAAATTAAATCTAAAGTTGTTAAAAATGATGATGGTACATTAACGATTACAGCTAAAGCGCAAGGAAAAGAATCTAAATTTGATTATGATTTTGATCCCGCGCCAAATTTAAATCAAGATGAACTTGCTTTCGGCGGTGTAGTTGTTTATGCATTGGAGAATCAAAAAATAAAATTAAACATGCCAGGATCTGTCGGAGTATCTCCAGTATATGTAGCTGATTTCAACATCACATATAAATTCGATAGTGCCAAGAATGAATTCATTGTTGATCAAATTGAAATGATGCCTACAAAAAAATAAAAAGAAAAGCTGACAATAATATAATGTGTACCCTTTGTAAAGGACATTAAGCTTTAGGCAACTTAAAGAAGATGATGACTGTATAGAGCAGGCGTCATTATTTTTGATTAATAATCGTGGTAATGCTGTGCTCATACTAATCATTCTGCGGTCATAAATTATCATCTTTTTTACACTTTTATATTTTTAAAAAACTCTATTAGCATCGTTTAAATCAGAAACTCAAAGCAAGTAAGTAAATATAAAGTAATTACAATGTGGAAAAGCCTGAATTGGCAATAAGGTTGCCATGAGTACTTGAAGTATAGAAACTAAAGAAAGTACACAAATTAAAGTAAAAATTTCAGTTCTTTGTACGTGTAATTATATATGCGTTGTCACGTTTGATAATCCTATTATTTCAGGATATAGTTCTTATTACAGTAACATTAAGGAGGAATACATATGGCAGAAATTAAATACGAAATTATTGAAACGATTGCGGTATTATCTGAGGGCAATAAAGGCTGGAAAAAAGAATTGAATTTAATTAGTTGGAATGATCGTGAACCGAAATACGATATTAGAGATTGGTCGGAGGGTCATACAAAGATGGGGAAGGGTGTTACGTTATCAATTCCTGAACTGCAGCTTTTGAAAGAGTCGTTAGCTAAATTGTCAGAATAACAAAGGTATTCTTTAGTGTTTTTTTAGGTAATAACGTAGTTCTGGATTCATGCTCATGAAGCGGCAAATGTAGAGTATAGTCTTTCACCAGACTAACGATACAGGTGAAAAAACATCAATCTTCTGAGGATTTTCCGTAGAATATATTTCATAAAATTGGTAGACTAGCAGTAGCAACAATTCATAAAGCAGGTGGCGGCTGAACTCCCTTTTGAAAGGGGGTGAGGCGGATGTTATCTTAAGTGAAAAGTGTTTAACACGTATGAGGATCATAGAGACATAATCTAGTAGTAAGAAAATGGTGAATGAGAGTAGGATTTATATCTACCTTTCACCATTTTTATTTTGAAAAAATTTGAGATCTTTCAGAGATACACAATGTTCTTCAAACCATTTAACAATTCCCTCTGTTTCATATCTGTTCGACCTCCAATTCATTTTTTTACTCAACTAAACTACGCCGTTAGCACAAGAAGCGATTGCTCTAATCGAACAATCACCTCTTAGCTTACATGTATGTATTGACAAAATTAAACACCATAATGAATCAACCATCTATCTTCTTTTATTGCCTCAGCTATTTTTTTCATCAATTCTTCAAGTTCTTCTGATTTGTACTCGTCGTTTGCTTCACTAACCATATTTAAAAATTGTTTATGAGAACTCGACGGTATCAATGTTATTCCAAAATAGGCGAGGCTTTTATAAGGTCTATTTGTGTTATGTGCGAATGTTTCTAGATGATTCATTTTTTCACCAAAATCCTTAGACATAAGTTCATCAAAAAGGTCCCCATCTACACCTATGCAATTATATTTTTCGGGTTCATAACTAACATACTCTTTATTTTTTTCAATACATTCAACTATTCCAAACTCGTGAATATAAGCCAAATTAACACATCTCCTAAGTCTTCAGTTTCTCACATTATTTTACAACACTTTCTTGTTCATTTTTCAACTAACCTTGCAGGCCAAAACACAAAGCCGTTTCCCGACGCAATTATGCCGAGGCATAATTGATTGAACAGTGAAGTCTTTACTAATTGCAGTACTTACACTGATGCCTAGCATTATTGTCTCTCAAAATAAAAAGAAATAGCCACCCTGCCCGCTATGAACTGCTCCCTGTCAAGTAGACAGTGGAAATAATAAAAAATGTATTAAGCGGCTTGAGCCCTGAATTCTAAAGGACTCAAGCCGTTTAATCGT
>NZ_JBNNUX010000068.1:0-10061 GCF_050280145.1 Lysinibacillus sp. NPDC093688 | reverse complement strand
TCGTGTTGGCCCGAGACCCTGCAGCGAAGCGAAGCGGCTCATCGGACGCCCCCAGGAAGCTCTGCTCTGCGCGAAAGCGAAGCGTCAGCGGCAAAGCGCCCAGTCGGAACGGAAATCAACCCCATATTTTGTTGATGAGACTCATAAAAATCTTAAGAATTTCTTCATTTTTATAATAACTGGTTTTTAAGATTTAAAATGTACACTATTAATTGAGAGCGAGGTGTATATCATGACGAAACTAACAGTTCTTGTTACAGACGATGATCAAGATATTCGTGATGGTATTGAAATTTATTTAAAGAATGAAGGCTACAATGTTATTAAAGCTGCTGACGGTTTAGAGGCACTTGAAAAATTAGCAAACAATGAAGTACATTTAATTATTTTAGATATTATGATGCCGAATATGGATGGAATTACAGCGACGTTTAAAATTAGAGAAGAGCGCAATATTCCAATCATTATGCTTAGTGCAAAGGCAGAGGATGGCGACAAAATTCATGGTCTATCTGTAGGTGCAGATGATTACGTTACAAAGCCTTTTCATCCGTTAGAGCTGTTGGCCCGAGTGAAATCTCAGCTACGACGTTATGTACAACTTGGGACGTACAATGAAGGATCAGCAAAGGTGGAAATCGATGGACTTGTATTAGATGAAGATGCAAAGGAAGTCTATTTAGAAGGCGAGCCTGTTCGATTAACACCAATCGAATTTAAAATTACGGAATTATTAATGAAAAATGCAGGGCGTGTATTTTCGATAAGAGAGATTTATGAACGTGTATGGAATGAGGAAGCCTACAATGCAGAAAATATTGTGGCTGTACACATTCGAAAAATACGTGAAAAAATCGAAGCAGATCCGAAAAATCCACGTTATTTAAAGGTGGTGTGGGGCGTTGGCTATAAAATGGAAAAATAAAATAGAGCACTATGTTACAATCGCAGGGTTTGTAGCAGGAGTTATTGGACTAATTTATTTTGGTGTGTATGCCTATCAGTTAGTAACTGCCCGCTCTTCAGGGATGTTACAATTGCTCGAGAAAATTTTTTAGAGAGGAGTTAAAAGTATGGTGAAAAATTGGAAACCTCTTCTCGCTCTTTTATGTTTAGTCTGGGTGATATTTGGTCTTTTTACGTTCTCAAAAGTCGGGCATCGATATATTGGAAAGTCTTATTTTCAATCTCAAAATTTACAACCCCAACTTGATAATTTCCAGTCGGATTTAGGACCATTAGTGTTAAATGTACCAACGGCCGAAGATTTAAAAAGTAAAATTGTGGTGACACAAAGCGAAATTGAGGAGCATCGTAATCGCTATGGAACATTAGGAGAACAGATAGGTAATATTAAAACCCAATATGCGGAGCGCATTCAAGAAGCTACTAATGTCAATGCAACGGATTTAAAAACAAAGCTTGAGAAAGAGCGAGATGCCAAAATTAAAGATATTACGACTAATTTTGGAGATGATGAGCATGTCCGCAAAAAAATTCTCACTCAAAAAGAAGAGCTTGTTGATAAATATATAAAGGCAGTACAAGAAGAAGCAAAGAATTTCGTGAAAAATAATAATCAATGGTCTTATGAATTAACAAACACTGAATCAGGTAAAACATTTAGTTCGGGTAATGTTTCAGATAGTAGTGCTTTCAAAATAAAGTTTACTGGGCAACATCCATTAACGACTTCAAATATTAGTAGTGGTTATTTACACGATATTTTTTATCAAACAGATATCAGCTTGGATACAGAGGAACTTAAGGAAAATTTTGATTACACTGGCACTATAACTATCTCAAAAAAATCAGCACAAGCAGAAAGCATCATGGTGGGATATAACAATTTTAAAACCCGTCAATACACCTTCTCCTTTATATGGTTAACGAGTATTGTGGCAGCTATTTTTGCATGGAAAGGGCGTAAAGAAGTACTGCAGATGGTACAAGGTTTAACGGGAAAAGAAGCCTTTGCAAAGATGAAAATTGATTACTCAATCGTATTATTATTAATAAGCGCACTCGTATATTTGATAACATCTGATACTGCTTTTTATTCGATAATAAATGATTTTTATGACTATAATTATGTACGTCGTTTAATGGATATATTGTTTAAACTAGGTGTCTTAATCATTATTGCTATGCTGTTCTTTGTACAGCTAATTTGGTTGTATGATCGAGTGAATACAGCGCAGAAATTAGAGGAGAACTTAAAAGGTAGCGTTTTATGGTCACTAGGAGGATCCATTACAGATTTGTTTATAAATCGTTCCATCGCATTACATTCCATTGTGATGATTGGGGCAGCGTTTTTCGGTGGTGGAAGTCTTGTTGCTTCAATGATAGGCGGTGGTGGATTCCCCGTACTAGTATTGGGCATCTGTGCGATGATCGGTATTCCAGCCATGATTCTTTTCCTTTCTAAAATGGGCTACTTAAACCGAATTATGAAAGATACAAAAGACATGGCAAAAGGGCGTTTAAATCGCAACGTCAAAGTAATGGGCAAATCACCACTCGCGGAGCATGCCGAAAATCTTAATCATTTAAGAGAAGGCGTCAGCACGTCTATGCATGAGCAGGCAAAAAGTGAACGTTTAAAAACAGAGCTTATTACGAATGTTAGTCACGACTTACGCACGCCATTAACATCTATTATTACGTATACAGATTTACTGAAAAATCCTGATATTACGGAAGAAGAGCGCCAGCAATACATTCAAATCCTTGATAAAAAATCAGAACGTCTAAAATTACTGATTGAGGATCTTTTTGAAGTATCCAAAATGGCGAGTGGTAATATGGAGCTTCATCGCAGTCGAGTTGATTTAACCCAGCTTGTACAGCAGGCAGTAGGGGAGCATGAGGAAGATTTGGCACAGGCTCAATTAGATCTACGCATGACAAAACCTCATGAGCCAATCTACGCGTATGTAGACGGACAAAAATGGTGGAGACTGATTGATAATTTAATCGTGAATGTATTGAAATATGCATTAGAAGGCACACGCGTTTATGTAACATTGAAACGTACAGCAGAAGGCGACGCTGAATTCACGGTAAAAAATGTTGCAAAATATGAAATTAGCGAGAATGCCGATGAGTTATTCGAACGCTTTAAGCGAGCGGATGCTTCACGCCATACAGAGGGCTCAGGGCTAGGCTTAGCCATCGCACAATCCATTGTAGATTTGCATGGTGCTCGCATGAGTATAGAGGTAGATGGAGATTTATTTAAAGTAATCGTCCGAATTCCATCAGCATAAACCAAAAACAGCGGCAATTATATTGCCGCTGTTTTTGTTATGTTGAAAATGGAAAGGTTTGAAGGGATCTTTGTGAATGTTGCGATCGTCGATCCGTTGTTTTGGCGGTTCTATCCACGATTTTGGCGGTTCTATCCACGATTTTGGCGGTTCTATCCACGATTTTGGCGGTTCTATCCACGGATTCGGCGGTTCTATCCACGAATTTGGCAGTTCTATCCGTCGCTTAGACGGTTCTATCCGTCACTCCAGCTCTTCGTTCCGTCGCTTGTGCTCATACATCCGTCGTTCCAGCCAATCAATCCGTCGCTTTGACGAGGCTATCCACGACTTCGGCGGTTCTATCCACGGATTTGGCAGTTCTATCCGTCGCTTTGACGAGGCTATCCACGACTTCGCCGGTTCTATCCACGGATTTGGCGGTTCTATCCACGAATTTGGCAGTTCTATCCGTCGCTTTGACGAGGCTATCCACGACTTCGCCGGTTCTATCCACGAATTTGCCGTTCCTATCCACGATATTGGCGGTTTTATCCACGAATTTGCCGTTCCTATCCACGATTTTAGCGGTTCTATCCGTCACTTCAGCTTTTCGTTCCGTAGCTTGGACTCATACATCCGTCGTTCCGGCCCATCATACCGTCGCTTTGACGGGACATCCACGACTTTGGCAGTTCTAACCGTCACCTCGGCTCTTTGCTTTAAATCGCTGCCAATTCAGAGTCATGCTCACACCTCAATCCCATGTTATAACCCTAAATTCTTAGCAATAATCACTTTCATAACTTCGTTGGTACCTGCATAAATGGACATGACAGGAATGTCTCGATATCTTCTAGCAATCTTGTATTCTTCCATATAACCGTAGCCACCGTGTAACTGCATACACTGGACAGCGAGCTCACGGGCATTTTCTGTTATCCAGTATTTCGCCATTGAAACTTTTGTCACAACATCATTTCCTGCGATATGTTCCTCTATTAGAGATTCTAAAAATGATTTGCCAAGTTCGATTTTCGTTGCCATTTCGGCTATTTTAAATTGCGTATTTTGGAAGTCGCTAATTGATTTTCCGAAAGCTTCACGTGATTTTACATAATCAATTGTTAAAGCGAGCATGTCCTCAGCAGCCGTTTGTGCGGCGATGGCAACCGCTAAACGCTCTTGCTGCAGTTTTTCCATCATATAGATAAAGCCTTTACCTTCTTCACCAAGGAGATTTTCTACAGGGACGCGACAATCCTCGAAATATAGCTCGGCTGTGTCCTGTGCGTGCATTCCAACTTTTTCGAGCTTGCGACCTTTTGTGAAACCTGGTGTCCCGTCCTCAATGACAAGGAGGCTAATGCCACGATGTTTTTTTTCTGCCTGAGGATTTGTTTTTACAGCAACAACTGCTAAATTTGTATGAATACCATTTGTAATAAATGTTTTTTGTCCGTTAACGATATAATGATCGCCATCACGAATGGCAGTTGTTTGGATGTTTGCTAAATCTGAACCTGCACCTGGCTCTGTCATAGCAATGGCTGTAATATTTTCGCCTGTAACGCATTTCGGTAGCCAGCGCGATTTTTGCTCATTTGAGCCGTATGCCTCGATATAGGGCACGACGATATCGTTATGTAGACCAACGCCAATAAGGCTTGAACCTACACGCTCTAACTCTTCTTGAATAATAACGCCAAAACTAAAATCGAGCCCGAGACCGCCATATTGCTCTTCTACTTGAGGGCATAGAAAGCCCATTTCCCCAAGCTTACGCCAAAATTCAAGTGGAATAAGATGATCTTTCTCCCATTGTGGATAGTGTGGCTCGGCTTCCTCTGCTAAAAACTTACGTAAGGTTTTACGGAATAACTCATGTTCTGTTGATTCGAATTTATATTTTGTCATATGAACAGCACCCCTTTTTTTGTTCGTACATGCATAAATTTCCTCTTGCAACTATAATGTTACTGAAATATTCAGAAAAATTAAAGTGTATTATTTATAGTTTTTTGGTAATCGTATAATCAGGTCGAATTGAAAGAGGGGATATTACTATAATATAGGTTCTATTCTTAGACGCCCTGGGGTCTCATCTGAGTCCGCCCAGCCTCCAGTGAGATGACAATATTGTCACTTTCCTAATTACAATGTCATGTAAATCATACGATTAAATTATATAGAAGTTGTACACTTGATATAATGAGCGGTTGCCCTTTTACCCTTACTTTCTAGAAGAGAATGCTATAATCAACTAAGACTATATGAAAGTAGGGAACAGAAATATGCCTAAAGTAATTAGTGGAATTCTTTTAATAAGTATATATAGTGCTTTAACTTTTTACTTAGGATGGGGATTAAGACAGTGGCTTGTGGCGATGGGCTGGTTCCGTTATCCAATTTTATATTGGTTAGTGCTGTATATCATTGCGTTTAGTATGATTATTAGTAGATTGCACGAGTCTTTACGAATGTTTTCAATCATCAGTAATTACTGGATGTTTATTTTTGAATATGGATTATTGCTTTGCTTGATAGCGCACTTGATTATTTGGTTAAGTCCCTTTAACAATGTACAGATAGTTGGCAGTATAGCGATTGCTATGTTGTTTGTACTAAGTGGTGTCGGTACCTATTTAGCGTATTCACCTGTAGTCCGTCATGTAGACATAACGATGGATAAAAAGAGTAGTGAATTAGAATCGATGAGAGTTGTAGTTGCATCAGATTTTCATTTAGGAGTTCTATCAAATAAAAGACATTTACAGCGCTTCGTTACTTTATCGAATGAAGCAAAGCCCGATATCGTCTTTTTAGCTGGAGATATTGTGGATGATGATCCTAAATGGTTTGTTAAAGAGGGAATGGCAGATGTGATGAAGCAATTATCATCTACATATGGGGTGTATGGTGTACTTGGCAATCACGAGTATTATGGCAAGAAAATCCCTGAGTTTATTGAAGAGATGGAAAACGCAAATGTAAAAATTTTATGTGATGAAACTATTAGAATCGATAATGTGTTAGTATTAACGGGTCAAGAAGATATTACAAACAGGGATAGAAAGCAACTAGATGCATTGAAGACAACAGATGATTTGCCATGGTTTGTCATGAATCATACCCCAAATGATTTAAGTACGCCTGCAAAATTGGGCGTAGACTTCCATATGTCAGGTCATACACATAAGGGTCAACTATGGCCCAATCAGTATATTACAGCTCGTGTATTTGAGCTCGATTATGGTTATAAGATGAAGGAGAAAATGCATACACTTGTTTCATCAGGTTTTGGCTTTTGGGGTCCTCCAATGCGACTAGGCAGCCGCTCCGAACTATGGATTGTGGATATAAACTTTCGTTAAAAAGACGGCAGAAAAAATTTCAGTGGAGTAAGGCTGATGATAAAGGTTGTCTTTTGGCACATCATCAAAAAGTTGGGGATGACATTTGTTAAAACGTATGCCATGGATATAAGTTGATTGAAGTGGAGGCTGGGCGACTCCTCGGGGATCAGCAATAGAGGAACGAAGGCTAAAAGCATCACATCCTGTGATAACGCCTTCGTGACCAACATCGGTGCTGCTGCCGCTACGTTAGCACTACGCTTTCGCGCAGAAAACATCTGTTGGCCCGAGACCCTGGAGCGAGCAAGTAGGGGAACGAAGGCTAAAAGCATCACGTCCTGTGATAACGCCTTCGTGACCAACATCCTGTTGCCCCAAGCGGCTCATCGGACGCCCCCAGGAAGCTTTGCTCTGTGCGAAAGCGAAGCGTCAGCAAATGTTTTATCTGTGCGAAAGCGTAGCGACAGCAACAACAAAGCGCCCAGCCGGAACGGAAATCAACCCCACATTATGGTGATGAGCTCATCGTATATGAAAAAGTGTATTTTATAATATGTTTGTATTTAATTAACAAAAGGTAAGGTGACAATGTGGATATCATTGAATTATTAAAGGCGCTTATTTTAGGCTTTGTCGAAGGGATGACAGAGTTTGCACCAGTATCGTCGACAGGTCATATGATTATTGTAGACGATATGTGGTTAAAGACAGAGGAGTTTTTAGGGATGTATCCCGCCAATACATTTAAAATCGTTGTACAGCTAGGCTCTATTTTAGCCGTAATCGTTGTTATGTGGAAACGAATGTTAAATTTAGTAGGTCTCTATAAAATTGATGGCCAATCGAGCTCAGTGAAAGGTCACTTCAACTTAGCACATGTTATTGTAGGCATGTTGCCAGCAACTATAATAGGCTTTGCGGCTAAAGATTTTATCGATGATCATTTATTTAAAGTAGAGCATGTTATTTATGCTTTAGTAGCTGGGGCTATTTTAATGATTATTGCAGATAAATTTGCACCGAAAAGACCAAAAGTGGATTCGCTAGATAAAATTTCTTATGGTTTAGCATTTAAAGTAGGATTAGTACAATGTTTATCACTTTGGCCAGGGTTCTCCCGTTCAGGTGCAACAATATCTGGTGGTGTTCTATTTGGAATGAGTCACCGCGTGGCGGCAGATTTTACATTCATTATGGCAGTACCGATTATGGCTGGTGCTAGTCTAGTATCTGTACTGAAAAACTGGGATACGCTATCTATGGATTATTTTGGATTCTATGTAGTGGGCTTCATTAGTTCATTTATCTTTGCGTTACTCTCTATTAAGTTCTTCTTAGCACTTATTTCAAAAGTGAAATTAATGCCATTTGCTATTTATCGTTTAGTATTAGCTGCTGTGCTAGCTGTTATTCTCTTTATGTAATGAATAAAGTCACTCTTCTATTAAAGAAGGAGTGGCTTTTTTTTAGCGATTTTATCCCGTTCTAAGAAGAATGGAATGGTTAATAAGAGTTATTCGTAAGTATGATGGATTATTGCTTATTGCGGAAACAGATATTTTATACCTATTTATTGTCATTTCAGTTGTCTAGACAGTATAATTGATTTTAGAATTATTAGTTTTTAGCAAAATAGACATTAGTACGGTGGGGTGTAGAAGTTGTTTTATATTGGAAATAAGCCTAAGAAAAATACAATTGAGATTAGTGAAGAATCAAGTATAGGAGTTATTATTCAAGATCAGGAACGTTTACAACAGTTAAATCTAGTAAATTTAACGAAAGAAGATTTGCAATTAATTAGAAGTTTAAAACCGTATGTTGAACGAAATGTCGCAGAAGTAATAGCCGCATTTTATCAGGCGATTGAAAGTGTGCCAGACTTACGTGAAGTAATTGAAAAGTACAGCTCTAGTGAGCGTTTACGCCAAACATTACGCGGTCATATTATAGAAATGTTCGAAGGGCGTATAGACGATGCATTTTTGGAGAAGAGAAGGCGGGTCGCAAAAATGCATGTAAAGATTAACTTGTATCCTAAGTGGTATTTAGCCGCCTTTCAAAACCTTGAAAAATTGTTAAGAAAGATTGTTTATACGCTTCAATTAACGAGGAACGAAGAAGAAAAGTTTTGTGAGGCGATTAGTAAAATATGTAACTTTGAACAACAGATTGTCCTAGAGGAATATGATCATTATGCTAAGACATTAATGGAACAGCAACAGGATAGTGTTCGAGTACATGTGAAGGAAGTTATAGGCGGGATATCTACGCAGCTAGATACTCAATCTCATAGCACGAATGAAACCGTGACCGAACTTGTTGATAACGCTAAAGAAGTGAATGAATACTTAAAGGAAAGTATCGATGAGGCAAAAACAATGCAAAAAGTATCGTCTGAAGGTTATTCAAAAATAGTCCGAATCAATGAGCAAACAGGGGAAATTCATCATAAAACAGTTGAAATGTCGACTATGGTGGAGCAATTAAATCACTCTTCCTCGAAAATTAATGCTGTTATCGAAATAGTGAAAAGGATTTCTAATCAAACAAATTTACTTGCGTTAAATTCAGCTATTGAGGCTGCACGTGCAGGAGAGCACGGAAAAGGCTTTGGTGTCGTGGCGAGTGAAGTTCGTAAGCTTGCAGACCAGACGAAAAGTTCGGTTGAACAAATCGGAGACCTCATCACGATGTCGAATGGCATTACCAAACAAGTTGTTCATGCCATTCATGAGATCCAAGAGCTAGTGAACAATAGTATTGAACAAAACTCGGAATCTTTAAAAGCGTTTGATGCCATATCTGGCTCAGTAAACGGTTCTATCTCAAACTTCCAAAACGTCGGACTGAAAATAACAGAATTGGCGGAAATCATAGAAACAATTGGTGAATCTTCCGAGGAATTAAAACAAGTTGCCAATCGTTTAGATACAACAATTAGAGATTTTTAATGACTATGCATAAAGCCTGTGCATAGTTTTTTTATTTATTAGCATAGTGAAGGGTTGATTTCCGTTCCGGCTGGGCGCTTTGTAGCTGCCGCTTTGCTTTCGCTACAGAAAACATTTGCCGCTGACGCTTCGCTTTCGCGCAGAGCAGAGCTTCCTGGGGGTGTCCGATGAGCCGCTTCACTCGTGATGCTCTTAGCCTTCGTTCCTCTATCACTGATCCCCGAGGAGTCGCCCATCCTCCACTCCAATCAACCTATTTGCATGGCATACGTTTAACAAAATGTTATCCCTAACCAATTCATTAGAAATCACTTGTATGGCCTATTACCATAGCGATTTTCCGTTCACTGGGCGCTATCAACTTAGCTCATGAACAAACCTTTTAAATAAAATGCCATCCACAACTAAACTGTACCCTATAAGATAGACACTTTGAAAAAAGTCTATCCTATAGGGTACTTTTGTTTATAATGAGAAAAAAGATGTCGGAGCGGAATGAA
>NZ_JBNNUX010000067.1:0-10213 GCF_050280145.1 Lysinibacillus sp. NPDC093688 | reverse complement strand
CTGCTGCCGCTACGTTAGCACTACGCTTTCGCGCAGAAAACATCTGTTGGCCCGAGACCCTGGAGCGAGCAACGCGAGTGAAGCGGGAGGGGAACGAAGGCTAAAAGCATCACGTCCTGTGATAACGTCTTCGTGACCAACATCCAGTTGCCCCGACGCCCCCAGGAAAGCGCCCCGCCGGAACGGAAATCAACCACACGTTATTGTGATAACCCATTTTATAATTATGTATTTTGATATACAAAAAAGAGGTGCCCTATTAAGGCCACCTCTTTTTTTACATTAACTATGGTATTCATTATAGATTTCACGCTTGGCTACTTGACGTAGTTTTGCTACTTCTTTTATAGCTTCTTTTGATGTAACACCTGTCTGATTAATCATATAATCGACATGTTCAACAATAGACATTGTCATCCAATAGGCTTCTTCATCATGTTCTTCCTCAGCATTCTCGTTTCCTTCAAGAACAATACAAAATTCTCCTCGAATTTCCTCTGTTTGGGACCATACCACTGCTTCGGCCAACGTACCACGTAAAAACTCTTCGAATTTTTTAGTTAACTCGCGAGCTAATACAATTCGACGATTACCAAGAATAGATTCCATATCTTTCAAGGTTTCCTTTAAACGGTGAGGAGCCTCATAAAACAAAATGGTTTCCTGACGTTTTTTTAGTTGCTCTAATTGCTGTCGACGATCCTTTTTTCCTCGATTTAAAAATCCATAAAAGAAAAATGGCTGCGGTGTTAATCCAGAAGCAATTAATGCTGATATTGCAGCATTAGGACCTGGCACCGGCACAACTGGAAAGTCTTGTTCGATTGCTTTTTCGACTATATCTGCACCAGGATCGGAAATACAAGGTAGACCAGCATCACTAACTAATGCAACTGTTTTTCCTTCACGTAAGAAGGCTAATAGCTTCTCTCCCCCCACCTCTAAATTATGTTCATGATAGCTTATCAGTGGTGTTGCTATATCAAAGTAGTTGCATAGCTTTTTGGTATTACGTGTATCCTCGGCAGCAATAATATCTGCTTCCTTTAAAATACGTAGCGCACGCACACTCATATCCTCTAGGTTACCAATAGGAGTTGCGACTAAATATAAACAACCTGTATGATCGTGCATTGTACTTTTTTGAGATTTCATGACTCATCCCTCCCTATATATTTTATCTTTTGCGTTCTTGTTAGCTGTTTAAAAGCATACTCTGCACGCATCGCCTCTTGTTTCGTATCGAATTCCTCTACATAAATACATTCCACTGGTCCACGTGCTCTCGTATATTTTGCTCCCTTACCAGCATTATGTACAGCGACACGCCTGTCTACATTATTCGTGTAGCCAGCGTAAAAGGATTGGTCGGCACATTCTAACACATAAAAATAATGATTACTGTTCTTTTCCATAAAGGATTTCTCTCACTTCTGCTGTATATTCATTATCCTCATTATACACATACAGAGGTGGTAATATTTTCAAATCCGGTTTACCGTCTTTAATTCCTTCTATTAATAGTGTGTTGGCCTCCTTACCTTCTTTCGGGTAAATAAATTGCATACGTTTAGGCTCTATACGATTCGCCCGCATTGCCGTAACAATATCTAATAACCGACCAGGACGATGAACAAAAGCGGCCTTTCCGCCCTGTTTTAATAATTTACTTGCTGATTGTATGGCTTCTTCTAATGTTAAATATAATTCATGACGGGCAATAGCGTAATGCTCACTTAAATTTTTATCACTAGCTTCATGTGCTAAAAAATATGGTGGATTACAGGTTACAACGTCATACTTTTCAATACCAAGCTCTTTAGGTATTTCCTTCACATCACCAAGGACCATATGAATTTGCTCTTCTAATTTATTGTAACGGATACTTCGCTCAGCCATATCAAATAAACGTGGTTGAATTTCTACTCCTGTAATATGTCCCTTTGTTTTAGCACTTAGAAAAAGTGGGATTACACCATTTCCCGAGCACAAATCAACAATTTTCCCTTTATGGTATGGGACATTGACAAATTTCGAAAGTAGCACCGCATCCAATGAAAACGAAAAGACAGAGGGGCTTTGAATAATACGTAAATCCTCAGCCAATAAATAGTCTAACCGCTCGTCATCTTTCAACCAATCTTCCATGTTTCTTCCTCCTACTATACAAAACAAAAGACTGACACCACCATAGTGGGAATCAGCCTTCTATTACACATTTTGTTTATTTAAAAATGATAGACAAAACAGACAGTCTTCACCTTTACGTGAACTTCCGAAATGAACATGACAAACATGGAAGCCTTCATGGTATAAACGTGCTAGGTTATCATAACCCTCGCCAATATCTAACGGATTCTCTTTCTTCTCATCAGTAGCCTGTACAGAGTTTTCATTAGAAAGCAGTTCTTCTAGACGTGTTCGAAGGTGATGATTTTCTGTTTCGAGTGTCTTATGCTCCTCCATCATTAACGCTACAAATTGTTTCAATGCACCAAATTGCTCCTGCATTGCTTCGAGCTGTTGTTCGAACTCCATAACGGTATCTAAGAAATTACGGTCCTTCACCCAAGCCACCTCGTTCAATTCTCTATCTTATATAAGATTTTTTTCGCATGCTAGCAGTTCTTCTAGTGTATACTCAACTGTACGTTCCTGCTCATGTAAATATACTTGAATGAGTCTCTCCAGTACATTTAAACCTACAACTTTACCGCGGCCATCTGGTGTCATCGTCAATTCACCAATGTCTGGCATGCCCTCTTTTGCTTCCTCATATTCATCATTTTCATATTTCAAGCAGCACATTAAACGACCGCAAAGACCTGAAATTTTGGATGGATTTAAAGATAAGTTTTGATCTTTAGCCATTTTAATAGAAACCGGCTCAAAATCTCCTAAAAATGTTGAGCAGCAAAGCATCCGGCCACATGGACCAATACCACCTAACAACTTCGCCTCATCACGTACACCAATTTGACGAAGTTCGATACGTGTTCTAAAAACAGAAGCTAGATCTTTTACAAGATCTCTGAAATCAACGCGTCCTTCAGCCGTAAAATAAAAGATGATTTTATTACGATCAAATGTATATTCAACATCAACGAGCTTCATTTCTAAATTATGCTCAATGATTTTTGTACTTGCTAGTTCAAATGCGCGCTTTGATTCTGCAGCATTTTCCTCTACTTGAATACGATCACGTTCATCCGCTGGTCGTAGAACTTGTTTAAGTGGTAAAACAACATCATTATCCTCAACAACCTTTTGAGGGACAACTACTTTACCATATTCTACACCGCGAGCTGTCTCTACAATGACATATTGACTGTCCTCTAGTAGATATGATGCTGGATCAAAATAATATATTTTACCCGCTTTTTTAAAGCGGACTCCCACTACATTATACAAATGTATACCCCTCCTGCAGATTTAGCATTAACTGCTCCATCATTAACGTCCTATTCATGTTACGCTGTAAAGATGAACGTGCCTGTAAAATAGACTCCATTTGACTAGATAGACGTTCATAAGTCGAATGTAAGGCAGCTTCTTTAAATGTCTGTAACATGTCTGGGTAAGTACAAGCTGATTCGGGATTAGCTTTTATTGACACTATATCACGGTAAGCAAATAGTAGTAAATCTAATGCCTGCTCCATCTCGCCTTTTTCTTTAAACAGTGGCAACCATTCTTCATGTACAACAAGCATTGCTTCATGTACGTTCTGACGAATTGCCTCTACTAATTTTAACACTGTTTTTCGAGCATGTGCAAACTGCTCATCATTTGCTAAAATCATAGCCGTTTCGAGCTCGTTCGTCATCATGCTCACTGTAGAAGCCATCGAATAAGAAATATTATTATCTTGTAAATGCTTTAACAATATATGTCGAGGCATTTTTTGGAATTTAACATGTTGGCAGCGAGAGCGAATCGTTGGTAAAATTGACTGCATTTGCTCCGTTAATAAAATCGCAGTTACCTCACCATCAGGTTCCTCTAAAAATTTAAGTATCATGTTTGCGGATGCAACATTGAGTCTATCTGCATGATGAAGTACATAAATTTTACGTCCCTCTTCAACACCCATCATCTTCATTTCCGCAATTAATTCACGTATTTGATCAATCTTTATAAATTGACCCTCTGGATAAATTTGATGAATATTTGGATGATTACCCGAATCAACACGTCTGCAATTTCGACATGTTTCACATGGAACATTTTGACTTGGTTGCTCACATAACATTAATTTGACAAAAAACTTCATTATATCCGCTTTGCCTGTCCCTTTTTCGCCATCAAAAATGTATGCATGTGCTAATCTATTTTTGTCAAAAATCGTTTGAAGCTGCTTCATTACGACTGGTTGCAGTGTGAATAGCTCCTCAACATTCTTGGCCATATATTTAAAATCCTTCCTATAACAATTACACTCATAGCATAATTGTTTCCTATTGCCATTTTTAGTACAGAAATATCTGCAATTTTAGAGCAGATAGATTAGTTACATCGTTAATTGGGTTCATGCCATTCAGCAAGTTTTTCCTTAACCAAGTACTATCAATTATACCTCAGCATAATTGCGTCCGGAGGCTTTAACTTCTTTCAGCGGGTGTTTAGGCACCCGCTGAAAGAAGTTAAACTTGGCAGCTGAATAGATTTGAAAAAAGCCCGCGCCTACAAGAGAACGAGACACGGGTTTTACATATACAAATTAATTAATAAGCCTTTAATCTCACCGATTTTATCGAGAAGATCAATTGCTTCCTTTTCTTCATCTAAAATATCTTGCGCAAGCTCCACAAGACGCGTATCAATAGTTTCGATAATTTTTAAGCGTCTTCCTTCACCAAAACGATTCCATGTATGCGATTGCTTTAAATCCATACCATGCTCTACTGTTTCTTGTAGGAATCGTTTAACAAGCATTTTAAAACGAGCAAGCTCTCGTAAATTACGTGATCTTGCAACACGGTCACCTGCTGTAGAAATATCCCCTAGCAATCGTGTAAGCTGTTCAGTTTGCAATTTGGTGCCTTGCTTGACGACCATATCTCCAAATCGGTTATTTTGATTATTATTATGCAGTGGATCTTTACGATTAGTATTTAACCCGACACGTATATCTTGATTGATCTTCAAGCTGTTTCGCCCCCACTTGCCTTCTTTATCAAATACACAAAAGCTAATTATAATGTGTTTTTCTTCCCATTTAACGTGGCAATGATTTAAAAATGATGGAACTGTTCAATTGGTAATACAAAAACTGTCGCTCCTCCTACCTCTACCTCTACAGGATAAGGTATATAGGAATCTGTATTCCCGCCTAATGGCGAAACAGGTGCAACCATTTGTTCTCGTGCACGACAATTATCACGAATAATATCTAAAACTTTGGGTATGAGAGAGTCTTCCGTTCCAATAAGAAACGTCGTATTTCCAGAGCGTAAAAATCCACCAGTACTCGCCAATTTAGTTGCGCGAAACTGATTTTTCGTTAAAGCATTCGATAAGCGGCTGCTATCCTGATCTTGCACTACAGCTACGACTAACTTCATTCGCACTCACCCCTTTGATAAAATTCATCTAAATAGACTTTAGTTACCTTTTCCGTGACATACGTTAGAGTTCCTCTGTTTCAGTAGGTGTTTGAAACATCTACTAAAATAAAACTACATCTTCATTCATCTCAAAACATTTGCTACTGTCGCTTCGCTTTCGCACAGAAAACATTTGCTGAATGAAAATAAGATTATAGATGTTACCATTATATCACATTGTGGTAGACAACTTCATGCATTTACTGTATTGCTTCATATATTAATGACCATACATCTTCAACAACACGATCAATATTTTGGTCCGCATTGATGACATGTATACGCTCAGGGTAACGCTCCACTAGCTGTAAATACCCTTCCCGAACCTTGTTATGAAAAGCTAAACTTTCAACATCTAAACGATTGACCTCTCGCTCTCCGTGAGCATGAATCCGTGCCAAGCCAACCTCTGGTGCAAGGTCAAATAAGATTGTCATATCGGGTAACTTCTTACCGATTGCAAACTCATTAATAGATAATACTTCATCAACGCCGATACCACGTGCATATCCTTGGTATGCTAAAGAGGAATCGATAAAGCGATCACAAATAACCATTTTACCAGCATCCAACGCAGGTCGTACTTTTTCAAAATAATGCTGACTTCTCGCCGCTGCGTATAATAATGCTTCTGTACGCTCATCCATGGCTGTATGTTCGGGGTCTAAAATTACGCTCCTAATTTTCTCAGCAATCTCAATACCACCAGGTTCTCTCGTTGCTAATACATCAATCTTTTCTTCTGCAAGTCGCTCGGCTATTTTTTGAATGACTGTTGTTTTTCCAGCACCTTCTGGACCTTCAAATGTAATAAATAAATTGCAATTCATGCTGTTATTGCCTCCAACTATTTAATGATCTCAATCATCTTTTCTTCTAAACGGTGATTTCCTTGGAACGTTGCACCAGTAGCCAGTAACTCCTCTAACTGACTCAGCTTTGCTACTGTTATTTTTTCGCCTGGAACAAGCAATGGAATGCCTGGTGGATAAGGAATAATCATACTTGCAGAAATACGTCCCATAGTTCGCATATACGGTAACCATTCTGTTTCCGACTGTTCCATTTCATCAAATGTATAGGCTGGTTCCGTAATGGCTACAAAATTATAGGCCGTTTGTGATGCAGCTACTATTTCCGTCTTTGGTGTACTTAATAACAATGTTATAGCATCCTTAATACGGACACGTATTTCTGCAAATGGATAGTTATGCCCCTGCTTCAACAGAGGTAGTACAAGCAATACTTGATGCGCATCTGCTAGTTCTGCATATACGTGCTTTGCTTCTAATGCTTCCTGTAATTGAAAACCGCTATAGCCCTCAACCCGTAACAATAATTTGATAGGGTCGTCTACCTCAATAACTTCCAGAGAGCCAATAGCTCGTAATGCCTCTATCCATTGGTTCCTTTTCTCTATTATATATGCACCATCACTCTCCATATATGTCTGTACATAATAGCGTGCATCATCTAAAGAAGCCAATAAAAGATAGGATGGGCTGCTAGATTGTAGCATACGTAAATAGTGATTTATTTTATCTACTTCGATTAAGTTAGAATTAACATGCATAAAAGATGCCATTGTCATAGCAGGTAATGTTTTATGTGCAGACTGCACTACTATATCTGCACCAAATGTCAATGCTGATGGTTGAAATAAGGTACACGCACTAAAATGTGCTCCATGTGCTTCATCCACTAAAACAGGAATACCTTTCTCATGACAATACGCAATCTGCTGCTGTATTTCTTTCGATGTCATACCATAGTAAGTAGGATACGTTAAAACTACAGCGCGAGCCTCTGGATAATAATCAACTGCTTCTTTTAAATCTTTATAAGAAACATGGGTTGCCGTTAATGTTCGTTCATCCCATAGCGGTGAAATAAATATAGGCTTTGCTCCAACAAGCTCAATTGCGTGAAATATAGACTTATGTGCATTACGTTGGACAATAATCGTATCACCTTTTTTACATGTAGCATAAATCATCGCTAAATTTCCAACTGTAGATCCACCTACTAAAAAGAAGCTTTTCATCGTCCCATATGTATCTGCCAATAAGTTTTCTGCTTCTAATATTATTTCCTCTGGGTGATGTAAGTCATCAAGACCTGATAATTCTGTCACATCATATCGCATTACATCTTTAAAGGGCTGAGGAAGATGGGATAGTTCTCCATGCTTATGCCCAGGTACATGAAAGGAAATATTTTGTTGTTGTCGGAAGCGCTCTAATCCTTCTACAATTGGCTTTTTCTTTTGCAAAACAAAACACCCATTTCCGTTATATTCTTATTTAATTATAACACTTACGTTACAAAAAATTTGCTGAATGGATATAAATAAGGTGAAATTCATATAACCTTTTTCCCGATCCAATGTGCTAGTAATGCAATTGGAATCAATAAAAGACAAAATGGCAAGCAAACGAAAATAATGTTCCACGTTATGACTTTATTAATTAATAACGAATGATACAACATTAAACTGTATGGGATGACGATTATCAAAGATGTGAGTGCACCGGGTGTAATGGAACGAAGGAAAATAGACTGTGCAAGGTGAGTGAACGCATGTAGAAAGTAGGTTAGCGTAACAATAGTGAAAAAGTAGATATCTCCAAATGGCCCTTGATTCACATATTGATTGGCTACAAACGTAGAACTACTTACAAACATAAATACTACGATGACTGCTACGGCAAACTGTGCTGTCGACATCGAGAACTGTTTAATAACTCGATTAGCAATTTTTCTCGGCAATCTTTCATACAAAATCGTAGAATTCTTATTTAACCACTTTTCAACCATAATAATTTCTTCAAAATCATGAAGAATAAACATAATAGGGAATAGCCAAATAAGTGTTTGAATACCTATCCATTGTTCCATAATGATTCCTCCTTTTTAAATTATATTGAGTAATTACTCAAATGTTTTACAAAAAAAATAGCTCCTCGCCAATATCGTATGGTTGAGATTTCCTTTTCGATAGAACGCTTTCCTAGGGGCATCCGATCTTCACTACAATCAACTTATACAAATTGCACAAGTTTTAACACATGTCACCCACAATTTTTATTGATGAACAAAAAATATACTTAATGTGAATTTTGCATTCCTTTTAAAATAAACATTGCTATCTCCTCAATATAATGATTATTTTCAATTGGCATTTTATCTATTTTTCTTTCTTCAACTAAAACATGCGTTAGTATTGTTGAAAGAAATATTGAAGCTGCCGTTTCTATTGTCCTTTTTTCGACAGTACATGAAGAGGCTCTTACCAAAAATGAACGGGCCTGTTCACCCATTGTATTTATAAACTCCACAATATCCTTACTAGCATTCGTGTTTTTCACTATTTCTGGGGACCAAATAAAAGTTAAAAAGCTTTTATTACATGATAAAAAATTGGCATATAATTGGCCAAATTTAATTAAAGCCGGATATGGCTCCACCTTCGAAAGTTCTTTAATCTCATTTTGTAGAGAGCCAATAAATGAAAATTCACGAATAAGATAATTAAGAAGTTCATTTTTATCTTTAAAATAATAAAATATAAGTCCCTCTGCTACTCCGCTTTTTAATGCTATTTCTTTAGTAGTCGTTGCGGTAAAGCCCTTTTTAGTAAAAAGCTCTAATGATACTTCTAAAATTTTATCCTTCTTTGAAATCAAACCTTTTCACCACCGATTTTATATTTGAGTATATACTCAAATATAAAGGTCAAAAAAATCCCTGTCAAGTTATTCCAGGTAATGGGTGCGAAATAATCTAGGATTAATTTCAGTTTCTACTCATTAACGTTTTAATAAAATGTCATCCGAGTTCTTGGTGATAAGTCAGAAAAAGATCATTGCAACTAAAAGCAATGATCTTTTTCTATGACATGACACTCTTCTTTTATCATTAAAAACTATTATCCATTATGCCGAGGCTAATTGCGTCCGGAATACTAGATACTAGCCTTTATCCCCATCTCTTGTACTAGCTTTTCTACTAATTGCGGTACAAACTTTTCTAAAATTGGATTCATCATCCCCGCTAAGAAACCACTTGCCTTCATTGTTAAATTACCTTCTAACTGACATGTACCATCTTGGTTTTGTGTAACTTCAAAGTAACCATCACCATTTAAAGGATCTGATAAGCCTACCAAATCAAATAAAACCTGATTGGGATATGACTCCTTGCACTTAAGTTCAACCTTTACAGCTTTTTGGATAATTCCAAAATCCCCTTGAAATACCCAAATCATATTTCGTTCACTTGGAAATTCATGATGTAAATAACCAGGTATTAGTACAGCCCATTCTTCTTTATTCTGAATAAACTCCTGTAGCTTAGCTTTTTCAATTTGAATATTTTCTCTATATACCCCTGTTGCCATTTCAATACACCCCTATATTTGTTTATTTAAATTAATTAAATTCTAACATTTTTTGGGTGTTATTACCGATTTTTAAAAAATAAAAAAACCACTGATTTCTCAGTGGCTACTTTGTGCCTAGCGACGTCCTACTCTCACAGGGGGAAGCCCCCAACTACCATCGGCGCTAAAGAGCTTAACTTCCGTGTTCGGTATGGGAACGGGTGTG
>NZ_JBNNUX010000066.1:5667-10443 GCF_050280145.1 Lysinibacillus sp. NPDC093688 | reverse complement strand
ATAAGGAAGACACAAAACGAAAATCGAAAGATATAAGTTGTGTCACAGTTGAGATGTCTACATTTTTTAAGAAATGTATATGTTTTTCGTATCGGTAAATGTTTTCGGTGTTGTACTAGCCAAATCATATGGGCAAGGGGAGTCAGCGAATTTTTTAGTGATTGCTGCAGGGGTTCTGAGTGGCATATTGTTACATGATATAAGCTTGATGGCCATTATTTCGGTTACCCGTAAAGCGATGAGTCGTAAGGTCATTAAGTCGCTTACAATGGTAGCGGGCGTATTACTAATTGGATTTGCCGGATATTTTATCTATGAATTTATACAAGCTATTAAGAGCTATATATGAAAAAAGTGCGATTGCATTGTTATCTTAGGGTGACAACCTTCGAACGTATGTAAATAAATAGATCAAACATATTTTATATATAATATGTTTGGTCTATTTTTTATGATTTTGTTCGTAACGATTGTTGTTTTATCTTGTCTTACTCAACTAACGGAGCAGATTAGTGCAAGAAGGATTCTCTGATAAATGGAGTATTTAGGATTTTAGTGATTAATGGCTAACGGGGTGCTTTCCTTGAAGATCAAAGAGCTGTTTTAGACAGCTCTTTTTTTCTTATTGTACTAACGAAGCAGTTTAGTTGAATATAAATTTATTTTACAAATAGATATAAGGGACCGTACGTTCGTGTTATAATTTATCTGATTATACTGACAAGGGGGATAATTGTGAAATTAGAGAACATCCACATTGAAGAACGAATGAAACATTATAATGTACAAGGTCTAAGTATCACATTGCTTGAGGGTGGTGAAATTAGTGGAACAGAAAATTACGGCTTATTAGAAGTGGAAAGCGATAGAAAAGTGAATGAAAATTCTATTTTTAGTGCGTGTTCAATTAGCAAGTTCTTAACAGGAATACTTGCTATGAAGCTAGTAGAGGAAGGACTTATTGATTTAGATGATGATGTGAATGAAAGTCTTGTATCGTGGAAAGTACCAGAAAATGATTTTACTAAAAATAAAAAAGTGACATTAAGGAACTTACTAAGTCATCAATCTGGAATTAAAGACCCTGAAGGTAGTTATTATGAACTGAATTCGAAAATAGGGATTCCTTCGATGGTTGAATTATTAGAGGGGCAAACTCCATATTGTAAAACTCCTATTGACGTCAAGTGTGAACCAGAAAGTGAATTCCATTATTCGGATGCGGGTTTTTGTATCATTCAGCAATTGATAGAAGATGTTACTGAAAAACCGTTTCATAAAGTTATGAATGAGCAAATATTTGAACCATTAGGAATGGCAAATAGCCAATTCAATACAACAATGTTGGAAGTGGATAGACAAAATTTTTCTTGTGGTCACAACAAAAACGGTGAATTAGTAGATGGGAAATATCCTATATATCCTTATCCAGCGGCTTCTGGATTATGGACAACTTCTCTTAATTTAGCTGAATTAGTTCTTGAGTTAATGAATGCTGTAAAGGGAGAAAGCAAGGTTGGTATTTCGGAAAGTTTAGCAAAAGAAATGATAACCTCACAAAGAGGTAAAAGTTGGGCTGGATTAGGTGTGTTTCTTGAAGGCTCAGAAAAAGAAATAGAAATTACATCACTTGGTTGGGGAGTGGGTTTTCAATGTATGATGGTGGCGTTTCCGTATTTAGAGAAAGGTGCGGTCATAATGACGAATGCAGAATTAGGTGTTCATCAAATGGAAGGTATTATAGGAGAAATATATAAATCTCTTTTATCTTAAAAAATGTTAAGGGAGGAGAAATATGCAGATAGCCTTAGCAAATCCAGCTCATATATCTGAAGTTGTATCGTTCTTCAATGAAAATTTAGAACGCAATAACAGTGCTGTCTATTCTGAAGAGTTTTTATGTCCTCTTGGAGTTAAAGCAGCCATAAGAAGAAAGCAAATGATAGTGGCAACAGTAGAAGGTCAAGTAGTGGGGGCATTTCGGTTTTACCGAAAAAAAACACAAAACAAAATTTCTTTGTATCAATTTGCGATAAGCGAGGTTTATCGTGGTCAAGGGTTGTTAAAAAAGATGTTTAAAACGATAAATGATTTACCTATTGTTGCACTATGTCCGACTGATTCCGATTTTAATGAATATTATTATAAAACAGGTTGGAATTTACAAGAACAGAGTGACGAGTTCAAAATCTGGGTTTTTAGTAACCCTAATTAAGTTTTGTGAACTTCTTCACTTAAAGTAACGGGGTGCTTTACTTGAAGATCATTGAGTTGCATATGCAGCTCTTTTTTTCTTTATTGAACTAACGGTGCAGCATTCCTGTTTGAAGGATGTTCGAGGTCTTGAAAGAAAAGGAGCCCTCTAGTATGATGCATGAGTGTCAACGACCATTGACCCATCATCAAACAAGGAGGACTCCTTTATGCATTTTAAATGGAATAATAAAATTAATCAAGTTACTGAAAATACACTCGTTGTCGGCATGGATATTGCCAAGCATATTCATTACGCATGCTTTGTCGATGAACGTGGGCGAGTAATAGAAAAAGCTTTTGCGGTACATCAATCGAAAGAAGGCTTCGAAAATCTGTATGAAAAGATTCTTCAAACGATGAAGGAAGCTAAGAAAACTGAAGTAATAATAGGGATTGAGCCTACAGGCCACTACTGGATGAACTTAGCCTATTTCTTAGATCACTACGGAATCCCACTTGTCATGGTGAATCCAAGGCACGTAAGACGCTCGAAAGAACTAGATGATAACTTACCGACATAAGCGCAAATGACGCTAAGAGACATGGGAGGGTACGTCGTCATAAGTATCGCAGAGATCCATTGTGCATCACATAGTGGATTAAAAAGCTAATGATTTCCATTAGTTTTAGCGAAGCGTATACTCAGATTGTAAATTATAACTATAAATTAAAAATACTGTTTATAAATCAAGAGAAAAAATATTTTTTCTTCATCACGAAGTGGTGAAAACCGTTGATACATCAATGTTTATAGAGGGAGTTTAGTGGAATAAACAGTCAGTTATAGAGAACACTAATATGAGGTGTTTTCTTATGAAAAAAGTTCTTATATTAATTATTGCCATTTCTCTTTTTGGCGTTTTATCAAAAACTAAAGCAATGATAATTGAATATGCAAAGGTTAATTTATCCGTATAATTATGCCCTTAAAATGGATTCTCTTCAACAGACTATCTCAATAGTCTTGACAAACACAGACTATCGCAGTAGTATTAGTGTGTGGCAAACTATTGCAATAGTCCACTTAAGAAAAGGAGCATGCGCGTATGCAAGTTAAATTGTTTGATTCGGAATTACAAGTCATGAATATTTTATGGGAAGAAGGCGATTTGACAGCTAAACAGCTCTCACAAATGTTAAACGAACGAATAGGTTGGAATAAAAATACCACCTATACCGTCATAAAAAAATGTATAAAAAAAGAGGCCATTGAAAGAATTGAACCTAACTTTATCTGTCATCCAATCATCAGAAAAGAACAGATACAAGAACAAGAAACGACGGAATTGATTGATAAAATATTTAATGGTTCTAAAACTTTACTATTCGCATCCCTACTAGACAAGAAAAAAATGTCCGCGAGTGAGATCGATAAATTAAAGCAAATTGTTAAAGCTCTTGAATGAGGAATTATGATATGAGTATCCTCAACATGAGTGTAGACGCATCTCTCCTCCTCATCATTGTGATATTGATGAGGATGTTAGTAAGAAATAAAGTGCCAAAGCAAACATTTTTAATTCTTTGGGGAATCGTTGCATTTAAACTACTCATCCCCTACTCTTTTTATTCAAAGTTGAGCATACAGCCTATGCTGAAAAACTTATTTGTTACGCTCACTTACTCAAATGATTCGGAAAGTATACACAATACAATCGAAATCGCACAAACATCAAACACGTTCTATCACCAGCTTTTGCTTGTGATGACAAGCGATTTCGTTCAGTACATTTGGGCATGTGGGGGTATCGGGGTTTTGCTATTCTTTATAGTGGCCTATGTTAGATTTTATAAAGAATTTCAAACAGCCATCCCAGTGAAGAATAATGAGTATCTAAATCAATGGCTAAACGATCATAAGTTAAAAAGAACTATTCAAATTGCAGTATCAGATAGAATTAAAACCCCGTTAACATATGGAATCTTTAAACCAGTCATCTTATTGCCGAAATCAACAAATTGGGAAGACGCTACAAGTATTCAGTTTATTCTCACGCATGAATTAATTCATATTAAACGCTTTGACGTTTTGTGGAAAGTAATTTTAACGATTATGGTAGCTTTGCATTGGTTTAATCCATTAGTTTGGTTTATGTATTTTTTAGTAAACAGAGACATTGAATTGTCTTGCGACGAAAGGGTTATTAGACAGTTTGGAGATAAGGCAAAGTCAGCATATGCACTATCTCTCATCAATATGGCAGATGAAACCTATACGGTTACGCCGCTTTGTAATCATTTTAGTAAAAACGGGATTGAAGAAAGGATAGTGTCCATTATGACCTTAAAGAAAAAGTCGGTTTTGGGAACAGTATTAGCGTGTACATTAGTCATTGGAGGTATGACCGTCTTTGCGGCAACTGGCCAAGAGCCACCAACGCTGAAAGAAGGCAAAGAACGAAATGCAGTTATTGTTACTGATGCTTCAAATAGTACGACAGAACCACATGTAATCGCAACAAATAAAGGCAAAGAACGAAATGCAGTAATTGTTACTGATGCTTCAAATAGTACGACGGA
>NZ_JBNNUX010000066.1:0-5577 GCF_050280145.1 Lysinibacillus sp. NPDC093688 | reverse complement strand
TACGGACGGAACCACATGTAATTGCAACAAATAAAGGCAAAGAACGAAATGCAGTAATTGTTACTGATGCTTCAAATAGTACGACGGAACCACATGTAATTGCAACAAATAAAGGCAAAGAACGAAATGCAGTAATTGTTACTGATGCTTCAAATAGTACGACGGAACCACATGTAATCGCAACAAATAAAGGCGAAAAATGAAATGTAATTATTGTTACTGATGCATCAAATAGTACGACGGAATAGCGTTTAATCGCAACAAATGAAGAATAAATAAGTTGCTCCAAAGACTAGTCCTGAAATCCGGGACTAGTTTTCATTTACTCCATCATTTTTTCATAATAAAACTCAATTTCTTCCCACTTTGTTGGTGTGGTTTTAAAATAAAGTTTGATAAGAAATCCTATTAGCTTTAAAGTTAATAGGATTTCTTATTTCACTAACGTAAGCAGTTTAGTTGAATAAGCACTTAAAAAAGAGACAGTACCTTTTTGGGGACTGCCTCTTTTTCCTTAGTACATCTACTTTTATAACTAACTGCAAAGTAGGGAATTTTAATTGTTATGGTCTATAGGTACCATCCAGTTACTGTAAAGAGAGCCTAAATGTAATTCCAATAACTACTAGTTATTTTTCTGGTTTAATATAAGGGACAATTTGGGCAGTAGAACCTACTGATGCTCCACGAACAAAATCTTGATTTTCTAACGCTTTAAAATTTTGCGTTTGGCCAGTCAGCATCGCTCCTAAAATGCCTATTTAATCCTATTTTTATACATATTCAAAAAATCCTGGATTATTTCGATAAAGCCATTGTATGCCTCTTTTGGTGAAGGAGATGGTTCAAATCCATAAACCTGTGTACCAGAAGGTTCCTTACTTTCATCTACAATTGGCGAGGTAATATATTGATCCGTGTTACACCGATATTGCTAAGAAAACACAATGTAGCGAGAAAAAACTATCGACTTGTGGCTATTTAGCGCTTTATGATACTTTGTGCCCCGGCTTCCCGTTAACTTCTAGGTTTACGCAATCCATCACGGGAAGGTGGATTACTGCCATTGGGACAGGTTAGCCCAACTTGGATATAAAAAATTATTAATAGAATGTTACGTTTTAAGAAATGAATCGTTTATTAAACTGGATAGATTAAATGGGGGAAGTGAGTTGGATGTGAAGTTTGTTGACTTGTATGATGCTTATTTTGATGACATTTATAGGTATGTGTATATGAAGACGAGTAATAAATGGGAGACGGAAGATTTGGTTAGTGATGTGTTTCGGAAAGCGTTTGAGAAGTTTTCTGTGTTGGAAGGGCATCCGAATGAGAAGGCTTGGCTGTTTACCATCGCGAGGAATACGGTCATTGATTACTATCGAAAAAACAAGAGTGTGTTAATGGGAGATGAGTTCGAACAGTATTTGAGTCCGCTTCAATTTGAAGATCCGTTTGATGGTACAACGGAGAAGGAATGTTTACAGAAAAGTTTAGGGCATTTATCAGACGAAGATTTAGAAATTACGGAGTTACGGTATTTTGCGGATTTGAAATTTAAAGATATTGCGGTCATTTTAAAAAAAGAGGAAGGGTCTCTTCGTGTGAAGTCAAATCGTATTACGAAAAAGTTAGGTGTTTTGGTGAAGAAGTGTTTGGGGGGATTATGATGGAGAACGAAAAAATAAAGAAGACACTTTACGAGTTAAGAAATGAGATTGAAGTTGACATTGATTTAAAAAAACAATTGCGTAAAACATTAGTGAAGAAAAGTAGGACGAGGAAATGGAAGAATGCTTGGATTCCTTTAATTGCGGCAGCAATCATGTTTTTAGCTTTTTTAATGTCGAATGAACAAATGCAACACGTAAAGGCAAGTTCGTTAAAGATTGAGAATGCAATTTCATTTCTCGATATTGGGAGCGGGGAGATAACAGCCTATACGTATCATGCTGGACGTTTGTATCTCTCATTAGAGGGTAGAGGTATTTTTGTTTATGGGAATGAATTGAAACAAGTTTCAAATGATACTGCGGATAGTTTTAGCCGTTCGTCTAAGGGGGAGAAGCTACTTTTTACATATAATGGAGATGTGTTTTTGTTTGATGTGAAAACTATGAAGTCGGAAAAAGTGCTAGATGGAACTTCAGACTCTAGTTATATTTATCCAGAATGGAAGGATCAGAACCATATCTATTTAACAAAAGTAACGGATAATGAAAAACAAATTGTAGAAGTGAATGTGCAAACAAAGAAAGAGACCTTCATTGTAAGCGGAGAAATGGCCTCTCTTGTAGAGAAGGAACAGAAACTTGTCTTCGAGCGCCATGGAGAAATTATTATTTACAACGTAAAGAGTGGAAAAGAAACCATTGTGGATCGTGGTAAGAACCCATCTGTTACAAACGAGGGCAATTTTATTTCGTATGTGAAAGAGCGTTCGGGGTTTGAAGATGTATGGATTTCGGATATGGATTTAGAGACAAAAAATAAGGTCACGACAAATCCGCCTCCACGCTTTGAGCCTTCGGGTGAAGGGATGTATCGTTATCAATTTCCCATTTGGGGTAATGATGAACGTACATTGTATGTTATGAAAAAGAGAAACGATGGTGAAAACGGACCTGCTAAGATTATGAAAATCGAATTGAGTGAACAATCGAGTACGGAGATCGAGACGGTGAAAAGTTATTTACAAGCTTTGATGGTGCGAGATGATGACTTTGCAAAAAGCTTACTAAAAGACCCACCGGAATTTTTAACGTATTCGAATCCTAAACAAATTGGTTTTCAAATACTGGAGACGACAAAAAAAGAACAGTCTACTTCAGTAAAAGCTGAAGTCTATTGGACAGACACATCTCTTGCTTATTACAAAGTGTCCACGTATGACTTTACCCTTATGAAGGAAAATGAGCGATATGTGATTGAAACAGTGAAAGAGCTATCTGCCACAGAACTTTTGTCAAATGAACAGAACGAAATTGAATTGGTGAAGGATGGCAAGGGGGAGGCACTTTTTTCTTTACAAGACATTCCTCAGTCTTTTATTCAAACTGAAAATATTCGTTTCAGTTCCTTGCTCCGTACACATGATGAAAAAAACGTTATTTTTAGTTTGCAGGGAATGGATGAAACGAGTGAAGTTACCTTATTTTCTTTCAATCGTGAAATAAAAGCCTTCAACTTGTTAGCTACACTTGAAGGAGGAGTTATGTATAAAGTTGCACTGGATGCTACTGGACGCTATTTAACCGCAGACTATTCTACAGATGCTCTTGATTCGAAAATGTTAATCTTTGATTTAGAAAAAGGAAAGCAAACAGACTTTACCAACGTCCGCTCCAAGTTCTGGAAGGGAGACAAACTCATCCTAGAGGAAGTGGCGGAAACACATTCTATGTATTATCAGTATGATCCACATACGGGAAGTAAAATAAATTACTAATTCACTCAACTTTCGTAGAGTGAAACCGGCAAATACGCCTTGATATAGCTGGGTTGGCCGTTGAGCCGTTGTTGTAGTTGATTTTCAATCGACTTTCTTATTTTCGACTTATTAAACTATGGATAAAGCAAGGCAGGGTAGGCTTTACTTCAATAAGGAGTAGAGCCTTTTTCTTATTGAACTAACGGTGCAGGTTTGTTTAATAAGAAACCAGTTGGATAATTGTGGTAATGTATGAATTAAGGAGGGATAGATACGGTGAATATATTGCCATATTTCGGGTTAATTGTATTAGTATTAGCTAGCTTATTAAGCCCCAAAAATAAAATGAACTCCACTAAAAAGAAGTTATATCTTTTAAGTCTCATTTCAACTGTTATTTTTGCTTTCATACCTACGGGTGGCTATCAAGTCGATAGTAACGGGTATCTTTACTTCGGTTTTCCTGCTGAGAGTTTTGTATATCGTGGTGGATTGGTTTTCACATTTAGTTCTTTGGGATTATTGTTTAATTTTTTTCTATTTTATTGGTTTTTTAAGCTATTACTATATCTATGGAGAGTGTTAAAGGTACGAGTAAAGATGTAAATTCAGATTTATATTTGTAAATCATCTTATTTAGCTAACGGGGCAGTTTACTTTAAGAAATATATTATTTTGAACTACGATATAATACCCGCCCCTATTAACATTTACTATATAAAAATGTATAATATAGTTAATCGTTCTTTTTAACAGACTCCCCCGTCTGTTCAGGTGGCACAGGATTCGTGCTCGATTGAGCATCTCTCAACAATAAAAGATAAAGGGGTGGTTGTTATGAAGGAAATGTTTACGAGCCTTAAAGGATTTCTGATTGTACTACAAGCATTGACTTTATGTGTAAGTTTTCTAGACTTTAGTAACGGCATCGTTGAGGGGCCTGTTAAAGAGATACGATTGAACTAGTAAAAGGAAGGGGTATCGATCCAAGAAGGATTGATGCCCTTTTTGTTTAACTAATTCAACTAACAGGGCAGAATAGTTCAACAAAAGTATGGTTTAATTTGGTGAAATTATTTAGAGGGGAGAAAATATAATGAAAAAGCTTGTTCCTGTTTTAATAATAGTTGTTGTAGTCATCTTAGTAACTAATATATATGCTAACAAATATGATAGTTTTTCTAATAAAAATAATAATGATGAGAAGCGATGGAACCGTATTGCATCTGTCCTTGATAATGCGTGGGATGAATTTGGTTTATTTAGTTATCAAAAGACCCCAGATTCAACAATTCTTATTGTAATGGATAAAACTAAAAGTGAATTACAACTGAAAAAGTATTTAGAGGAAAATGTAAATAGAACAGATTTGAGCCAATTCAACATCGATATTACTAAAATAAGTTTACAAGAAGTTGAGACGGAGCAATTTATGTCGATAGTTTCAGGTATTGTATTTGATTATATAAAGGAAAAAAATTATAACGATGTGCAAGTGTATCTTCCTTTAATTGAACCTAAACCAATACTAAAAATAACTATTCCTAAGACCAGTGAGCTATCCAGTGAAAATTTAAAAATGGAGTTAGAAGATTTATTAATTCTCAAGAACTCTGGGCTACCAAAAAAAGATATTTCCTATGAAATTCAGGTTATAAAGAGTTGACATAAAAATTACTTTTTCTTTATTCCACTAACGGGGTGCTTTACTTGAAGACCATTTAGCTGCTTAGACAGCTCTTTTTTTGCTTATTGTACTAACGAGTCAGTTTAGTTGAAGAGTGTTTTTTAACTTGTTGAATAACAGTCTTTTAAGAAATGTTACCTAACGACGCTTGTGCAAAAATAATATTGTTGTTTAATTTACAATAGAGTCATTTAAAAAATAATAAAGTTGTTTAAAAATCCTTATTCCACGAACGGAGCAGGTTAGTGGAAGCAATAGTAATTAGGTTTGATTGGGAAAATTGTCGATGATATTAAAAAAGACACCGAAGTGCCTTATGTTTTTCAAATTAAGCATACCGATAAATTGAAATTTAATTACTTAAAATTATGTTTATCTTGGGAGCGAGGTATTTTATCGGTGAGTGTATACAAACCATGTAATGCTTGCTGTTAATAATGCTGACGAAATCAAAGCTGTA
>NZ_JBNNUX010000065.1:0-11338 GCF_050280145.1 Lysinibacillus sp. NPDC093688 | reverse complement strand
ACTATTTACCACCGCTCGTTTTTTTCTTCATTATAAACAAAAATACCCTATAAGATGACCTTTTTGAAAGTGTCTATCTTATAGGGTACATTTTAGAATTGGGCATTATCTTTATTAAAATATATTCAATGTAGACAAGTTGATCTTCGTTACGACTGGGCGACTCCTCGGGGATCAGCGTCACAGATGAGACCGCCTAACCTTACTGGTTGGGCGTTTTCTTTTATAGTTCTAACTATTTGAACGTCCATACATTGTTAGGACAGTAAAGTGAATACTTGAGCAGAGTAGGAAAATACCCGAGGAAGCAAGGTGAATACCCGAGGAAGTGAGGCGAATACCCGCGGAAGTGAGGTGAATACCCGCGGAAGCAAGGTGAATACCCGCGGAAGCGAAGCAAATACCCGCGGAAGTGAGGTGAATACCGCGGAAGCAGCGAATACCCGCGGAAGTGAGGTGAATACCCGCGGAAGCAAGGTGAATACCCGCGGAAGCAGGGTGAATACCCGCGGAAGCAAGCTGAATACCCGCGGAAGCAGTGAATACCCGCGGAAGTGAGGTGAATACCCGCGGAAGTGAGGTGAATACCCGCGGAAGCAAGGCGAATACCCGCGGAAGCAGGGTGAATACCCGCGGAAGCAAGGCGAATACCCGCGGAAGCGAAGCGAATACCCGCGGAAGCAAGGTGAATACCCGCGGAAGCAGTGAATACCCGCGGAAGCAAGGCGAATACCCGCGGAAGCAAGGTGAATACCCGCGGAAGCGAAGCAAATACCCGCGGAAGCAAGGTGAATACCCGCGGAAGCAAGGCGAATACCCGCGGAAGCAAGGTGAATACCCGCGGAAGCAAGGCGAATACCCGCGGAAGCAGTGAATACCCGCGGAAGCAAGGCGAATACCCGCGGAAGCAAGGCGAATACCCGCGGAAGCAGGGGGATTACCCTCCTGCAGCGAAGTGAAGCGGCAGCAACAAATGTTTTCTGTAGAAAAAGCAAAGCGCCCAGTCGGAACGGAAATCAAGCCCACGTTAGGAGCCGAATATTATTTTAATAACAAGTAATCGCCATAGCAAAGTCTTTTTTCTAAAGCGATATTTCTTGTATACACCACGTTCCGCCTAAAGACTGAAATTACGGTTTTCACTACTACAATTCTTTTCGTGCCTCTTTTCATTTGTTACAATATTATTGTAGAAGATGAATGTGGAGGCAAAAAGAAGATGAAAATTTTACTCGTTGATGGCACGATGTTTGGTCGTAAAACTGGTGCTATTTTAGAGCAAGTGGAGCAATATATTAAAGAATTAGATGCTAGTTTCGAATTAGAAATTATGCATTTTAGTCAATATAAGCATCAAATTGTAGATGGTTCACCGTTAAATGATGACATGAAGGAAATGATTCAAAAGTTTGAGGAAGCGGATGCTTATATTATCGCTACACCGATTTTCCAAGCATCGATTCCGGGCGTTTTGAAAAATGCATTTGATTTCTTGCATCCAAAAACAATGCGCTATAAGCCAGTATCAATCGTTGCCAATGGTGGCACATATCAACACCATTTAGTAGTGGAAAATCAGTTAAAACCAATTTTGGACTACTTCCGTGCACTTGTGACTCCGAACTATGTATATACACACACATCTCATTTTGATGCGGATAATAATATTGTAGACGAAGATGTTCATAATCGTTTACGTGAATTGGCTCGTGTTTTTGTGCAATATTGTGAAATGAGCAAAACATTGCCGAAAGAACCGATCGATCAACATTAAAATAAGATCTTTATCCCTTGTGCGGTGGAAGGAAATCACTGTGCAGGGGATTTTTCTTTTCAAGTATCCTTTTGCGATGTGATAAAATAGAACTTTAGTGAATCGGAAGGGAGGGCTGCTCATGCAGGACATCGCTGTACTAGAAAAACAACGCTGTAATCTAATATTGACGAATAAGGCGAAGGAAGCGGTAGAGGAATGCTCAGCAAATGAGCATGCCTTTTTTGCCTTACAAAAAGCATTTACCGTCTATATCGAAAAGCGCAAAGCCAAAACAATCGGTGAAACGTTTTTATCGATTTATTTTAATGCAGAGCAAAATGAAAAGTTACCGGACGTCCTTGCTGAGAAAACAGCCATTATGGATTGTGTGCTAAAGGTTGAAGGGTTGCTCGCTACAAATCTTCGTTTTGTACATATGCGAGGCCCCATCAATACCAATCGACGCTTACCAGCAGCATTACAATTTGTCACAAGACCTAATAATGGAGCAGGGATTCCGCTTGATCTTCATACAAAAATAAGACAGCTACCAATAGCCGAGGAGCGCACAGAATATGTGAAAAAGCGTATCTCGAGTTGGGAAGGCTTTTTAAAAATCCAAGAACGTGATGCGACCATTGATGACATTCATACAGAATTTAAGCAAAGCTATTTTAATGAAGATTTTACTAGGCTCACAATTGTCTGCCCTTATATAAAATCGAAGGAATGGAAGAAGCTTGAAGGGTTAAGTGTGAACATTCAAGGAGTACGCGGTGAAATTGGACAAGTATTAAAGGCTAATGCAGGGAAGCAGACAATAGAAATTGACTTAAAGCCTTTTGTGCAAGATTTAGCACGTAAAGATCAGCTTAACCTTCGTTCAAAGCAAGCGAGCTTTAGTAATTTTGCGACTTTGAGTCAAATTAGACGATTACGCAATGGTTTTACAAAGCTAGAAAAAGGCGAGGCCGTTAACCCTAATTTAGAGACTATACTATTTGAAAAGCGACCCTCAGTTCGAACATCCAAGCTACGAGAAGATATTGTTTTTCACAATAATTTAAACGAATATCAGCGACGAGCTGTTTTAGGCGCATTGTCTGTTGAAGATTTGTTTGTCATTCAAGGACCTCCTGGCACAGGGAAAACAACCGTTATTTCTGAAATTTGTCAGCAAAATGTTAAGGCTGGTTTAAAAACACTTGTAGCTTCACAATCAAATTTAGCTGTGGATAATGCCTTAGGGCGACTTCTTTCCAATCAAGAAATTCGAATTTTACGTTATGGTAGAACGGAAAGCATTGAAGAAGAAGGTAAAAAATTTATTGAGGAAAATGTTGCGCTTCAGTGGCGTGAGCAAACTCTTGCAGCAATTGAAGAGGAAATCATAGCCTTTACAGAACGTGAACAGGAACTAAAATCTAGTATTACCAAGGCTGAAGAAGAGCTAGAAAAACTTGAGGCATGGCTTGAGGAGTTAACAAAGGAAATAGCTGCAAAAGAACAGGCCGCAATTGACGAGCCCATTTTACAGCAAGAAATACAAGCGTTAAAAAAAGAGTTAAAGGCTGTAAAAACCGAGCTGCAGGAGAACGAGGCACATAAAGAGCATTACGAAAAACAGCTGGCGCAAATCGAGCCTGCTGTAAAGACGCTTGAGCAGACTCTTGCTGAAAGTCCGTCTATCGAGCAGCTGAAGCTTACTATAGAAGAAACTACTCAAAAGATGGAGCGATTGGAAGCAGCTGCTCAATATAAGGAGCTGCAAGAGCAAAAGCAGCATCTAGCAGTGCAGTTCAAAGATATCCAATTGAAATATGAAGAGGAAAATAATCGTCTTCAATTAATGAAGGAAGCCGAAAAATATATCGGTAATTTAACGTCCTATGAGCGCATCGAACGATTTTTACAGCACTATCAAATTCGCCCATCTTATGTGCTGTCACAGCAAATCAGTCGTTTACAGCATTTAGAGGATGCTAAAGATTTAGATGCATGGGCAACCATCAATTCGCGTCTACAAAAAGCGATCGCAAAGCTTGAGGCGTTGGTATCGGATGAAGAAAAAGAACGTGCCCTTGCTAAAAGCAAATTACAGCCTGTTCAATCGTTTTCGTTGCAAAATCTAACAGGTGTTTTTGCCCAGCTCAATACAGCCTTTCAAGATGATCAAACACCATCTGCCGAGCAACTTGAGAGTTTCTTGCTCGGATTATATATGCGACGTGATTTTGTTTGGCAAAAAGGTGTAGCGCTGAAACAACAACAAGAGCATAAAGATCAGGAATTTGAGTCCTTACGTAAAGGTATTGGTGGCTTAATACATCAAGAATGCGCGATTACAAGCTTTGACGTTCAAAGCATACAGCGACAATTGCAGCCATATTTACAGCATACAGAACGACTTCAGCAGCTAGTTGAGACATTCCAAATGGATACTGAGCCAGAAGAGTCTATAGAGCATTTAAAAATACTTGTATCGCAAGCGAAATCTTCTCTTCAAACAGCACGTCAACAGCTGGAGGCAGTAGAGCAGGCTAATACACAGCTCCTACCAAAGAAAGCGGCGCTTCAAACAGCGCAGAATAGCTTACAAGAGATTGAACAACAACTCACACAATTAGAGGAAAATATAAAAGAAATTAATATAGCTGGGTTAAAGAAAGAGAAGCAGCTCACAGCTTGCACCAAACTCCTACAATCAACACCGGAGCGCACTTCCGAGGAGGTAAAGGAAGCAATTGCATCCTCCAAAGTAGCGATGGAGGAATTACAGCGCAAGGAGAAGCAGCTGCCTCTTCGAAAAAAATTACAAGAGCAATGGCGTGACAAGCTGCAAAACGCTACTGAATATGATTTAGATGAAATTCGAAAATTATATGTGCGTCATGCGAATGTTATCGGTACAACATGTGTGGCTTCAGCAAGTAAGGAATTTATGGAGAACTACCCGACATTTGATGTTGTCATTATTGATGAAGTATCAAAGGCCACACCGCCAGAGCTATTATTGCCAATGCTGAAGGGTAAGAAAATTATTTTAGTGGGCGATCATCATCAGCTACCTCCACTCCTTGGAGATGATACGTTGGAGGAAACGTTAAAGGCGATGCTCGATGAAAATCCAAACTTTGACGGTGCGCAGGAATTAAAAAATCTGTTGCGTGAATCGTTGTTTGAACGTTTATTTAATAATTTACCGCACACACATAAGCAAATGCTGGCATTGCAGTACCGAATGCATGAGAAAATTATGCACAGTATTACACCGTTTTACGCGAAAGAGGAAAATGGCTTGCAATGTGGTTTACCAGATTCAGATGCAGCGCGAGACCATTGCTTAGAAGGGCAATTTGTTAACCGAGATGATCATTTACTATGGGTCGATATTCCGACCGAAAAACCTTATTTAGAAGAACAGGTAAAGGGCGGAACGAGTCGTTATAATGAGGGTGAATTACAAACTATTCGACGTATTTTAACCGATTTAAATAAGGCTGTTATCGAAGCTAAAGCAGCCGGACGCATGCCTCAGGATGCACAAAAAAGCGTTGGGGTTATTAGCTTCTACGGGGAGCAAGTAAAGAAAATTAATCGCCTTCTGCAACAGGAATTACAGTTACCGCATCTTCAATTTAGAACTGGGACAGTCGATAAGTTCCAAGGTATGGAGATGGATGTCATTTTAGTGAGTATGGTACGTAATACGCCTAAAGGGGGAGACGTTGGCTTTGCAAAAGATTACCGACGTTTAAACGTTGCCTTATCTCGTGCTCGTGAGCTATTACTACTTGTCGGAAGTGCTGAGATGTTTACCAAACGTGCGAAGCATCCAGATACACGAGAGATGTACAGCAATCTATTAGATACAGTGATATCCTATAACGGCTTGCGTAATCATGAAGGACAGGTGATGTAGATTGTCAAAATTGCAGCAGCGCTTAATGCGTGAACTTCAGCAAAACCGAAATATTAAAATCGTCAAAACCGATGAATGGTGCATCCCCATTCGAACAGTAGAAGTAACCTACGAGCCCGTTCGCCGTTCCACTATGGATGTCTTGATGACCATGCTGTTAATCAGCATACAGGAAGCGGATTTTGCAAATGCACAGGATTTAAGTGAGTTATTACTAGTCGATCCGTTATTTATTGAAGATTTAGTATCGAAAATGTCTCGAGTAAGTCTTATTGAGCAAGAGGAAGGCTTTTATCGATTAACATCTAAAGGACAGCAGCAACTGGAACGTGGCATCTTCGAAGAGGAGCTAGAGGCAGAAATGGCTAATCTTTACTATAGCCCATGCCATCTTGCATTTCTTGCTGTCGATGAGGGCAATATCGAAGAATATGATGATCTACCGGAGCTCTATCGCTATGTGGATGAAGAGGCTGAAAAGCAGGAGCAATTCGACGAAGCTATGTTAATAGAAGCGTTACAGCAAGAGGATGGCGAAGAAGCTGGAGCTGGAGCTTCACAAAAAATAGTGGCAACAATTGTTCAAACCGACGCAAAACAAATTAATGATAGCCCATGCCTCGAATTTGTCCTTCACGATAAAGAACAAGATATTATGTTCGTTCGTGTATGGAATGCACTGTTAAATCAATGGGATCCGCACCTAGAACAACAGCTCACAGAAAAAGAACAACTAGAGTGGCGTAAGAAATACTTATAAGACAAAAAACGAACGTGTAAAGCGTTCGTTTTTTGTTTTTCATAGCGTTGAAGAAATGGTCAAGGTTGTCCGAAAGATACACGCTATGTGAAGTGGTTGATTGGCGCAGCGAAGCGGGTAGGGGAACGAAGGCTAAACCTGTGATAACGCCTTCGTGACCAACATCCTGTTGCCCCGACGCCTCCAGGAAGCTCTGCTCTGTGCGAAAGCGAAGCGTCAGCAACAAATGTTTTCTGTAGCGAAAGCAAAGCGGCAGCTACAATGTTTTATCTGTGCGAAAGCAAAGCGACAGCTACAAAGCGCCCAGTCGGAACAGAAATCAACCCCTTGCATTGCCGAAAAGTCATACTCTTTTTAGGTGTATGTCGATAAAACGGAAAAGTTGGGTGATAAAAACAAAAAGTTAGGTGATAAATGAATAAAGTTGGGTGATAAATTCAAAAAGTTGAGCGATAAATTCAAAAAGTAAGGCGATAAAATGGTAAAAGACCTCGATAAATTTTTAAGCTCGCATATATTATTACAAAAAAAGGAGGGGACTGATGTTTACGATTAGTTTATGTATGATTGTCAAAAACGAAGAATGTATTATTGAAAGATGCTTAGACTCCGTTCAACATTTAGTGGATGAAATCAATATTATCGATACAGGCTCAACTGATCGTACAAAAGATATCGTCCGAAACTATACCTCTCGAATTTTCGACTTTACTTGGTGTGATGATTTTGCCAAAGCCCGTAACTTTTCCTTTCAGCAAGCTACGAAAGATTTTATTTTATGGCTCGATGCAGATGATGTAATCACAACAGAGCATCAGCAAAAACTTCTACAACTTAAGCAATCGCTATATCATCCTAACGTCGATGCCGTTTCCATGGCTTATTATGTAACGCTTGATGCAGATGGCTGTGTGGAATCAAGTGAAAAAAGATTTCGTCTCGTAAAACGAGCACGTAATTTTCAGTGGCAGGGTGCCGTCCATGAGTATTTAGATGTAACAGGCCAGCTCTTTCATAGCGATATAGCCGTTACACATTTGCCAAGAAAAAGTGATATTCATCGCAACATTACTATTTATGAGCGTTTAAAGAAAGAAGGGCACCCATTTTCAGCTAGAGAAACATTTCACTACGCCAATGAACTAAAATCGCATCAACGATTTTTAGAAGCTATCAATCACTATCATATTTTCCTAGATTCCACAAAAGGTACAGATGACGATCATATCGAAGCTTGCTTAAATTTAGCGGATTGCTACCAACAGCTAAATGATACAAAACAAGCAACACAAGCTATTTTACAATCACTATTATATGATCGCCCAAGACCAGAAACATGCTGCCGAATCGGTCATTTTTTTATGGAGCAATTGAAAAATAAAGAGGCTATTTACTGGTATTCACAAGCATTACAGCAGCCTATCGAACAAACAATGGGCATTCAAAAGCACGCTTATTCCACATGGCTTCCGCATTTCCAGTTAAGTTTGTTATACAATCGTTTGCGTCTCTATGAAAATGCACATCAGCATAATGAGGCAGCACGTAAATTTAAGCCAAATGATCAGCGCATACTAGACAATCGAAAATACTTGTTAGCTCAGTTAAAGAAGTAAGGCCGTCATGGAAAGGGAACATCAATAAAATTAATATATATACCGTAACCAATTAACACCGATACAAAAACAACAATGGTCATAAAAATCACATTCCGAGGTCTGAAAGTTCGAGCATCCATTCATTCATCCCCTTTCTATTTTGTGAACATTCTGTTAACTCAACATATGTTTTGAGCGTTTGAGTATGCAGTTCATCGTCAACATTTTTTGGAGCATAGAAAAAGAGCAAATTCACAATTAGCGTGAATTTGCTTTTTTAATCGTCTTACCTGAACACTTTTCTAGGCAATCGGATCAGATCCCAGGACTACCTGATCACTTTACCTGGCAACCCGCTCAGTTCTCTGACAATGACTATGATTGACACTAAGTAGATGGCTCTCAAACAATTTCCACCCCGAACTTATGGTATATTAGACAGTACATAGTTAGTAAAGGAGTACGAATATATGGTTAAAAGTGTAGTTATTGCTGAAAAACCTTCAGTTGCACGTGATATAGCAAATGTCTTGAAATGTAATAAAAAAGGGAACGGATTTTTAGAAGGTGACAAATATATAGTTACTTGGGCATTAGGACATTTAGTAACATTAGCTGATCCAGAGGCCTATGATAATAAATATAAAACATGGAATTTAGAAGACCTTCCAATGTTGCCAGAGCGCATGAAGCTAGTCGTTATGAAGCAGACGGGTAAGCAATATAATGCGGTCAAATCACAGTTAACGCGTAGTGATGTAAATGAAATCATTGTCGCTACTGATGCTGGGCGTGAAGGTGAATTAGTTGCTCGATGGATTATCGATAAAGCAAATGTGAAAAAGCCAATTAAACGTTTATGGATTTCATCTGTCACAGACAAAGCGATTAAAGAAGGCTTTGCGAATTTAAAACCAGGTAAAGACTACGATAATTTATATGCTGCTGCTGTCGCTCGTTCTGAAGCGGATTGGTATATTGGATTAAACGCGACACGAGCATTAACGACAAGATTTAATGCACAGTTGAACTGTGGTCGTGTTCAAACCCCAACTGTTGCGATTATTGCCGCACGCGAAGATGAAATTAAAAACTTCAAACCACAAACGTATTACGGTATTGAAGCACAAACAGATTCATTAAAGCTTACATGGCAAGACGCAAACGGGAATTCACGTAGCTTTAATAAAGAAAAAACCGACGCTATTGTCAAAGCACTAGGCAATCAAGATGCAAAAATTGCTTCGATTGATCGCAAATCTAAAAAATCATTTGCCCCAGGTCTTTATGATTTAACAGAATTACAGCGAGATGCCAATAAATTATTCGGTTATTCTGCAAAAGAAACATTAAATATTATGCAAAAGCTATATGAATCTCATAAAGTGCTAACATATCCTCGTACAGATTCTCGCTACTTATCATCTGATATTGTTGGCACATTACCTGAGCGTCTAAAAGCATGTGGTATCGGAGAATATCGTACATTCGCGAATAAAATTTTAACAAAGCCAATCAAAGCGAATAAATCATTTGTAGATGACAGTAAAGTGTCCGATCACCACGCCATCATTCCGACTGAGGGCTATGTGAACTTTTCTGCATTCAATGATAAAGAGCGTAAAATTTATGATTTAGTAGTAAAACGATTTTTAGCTGTATTATTCCCAGCGCAAGAATATGAGCAATTAACCGTACAAGCTCAAATCGGTAATGAGAAATTTATTGCCAGAGGGAAAACGGTTATAAAAGCTGGCTGGAAAGAAGTATATCAAAATCGTTTTGATGATGAGGAATCAACGGATGATGTAAAAGAGCAACTACTTCCTCGTTTAGAACAAGGACAACTATTAAAAACAAAGCTAATTGCCCAAACATCTGGTCAAACAAAGCCACCAGCCCGTTTTACAGAGGCAACATTACTATCGGCTATGGAAAATCCTACGAAGTATATGGAAACGAACGATAAGAAGCTTGTAGATACGTTGAAATCAACAGGTGGACTAGGCACTGTCGCAACACGTGCAGATATTATCGAAAAGCTATTTAATTCATTCTTAATCGAAAAACGTGGCGGTAAAGATATTTACATTACATCCAAAGGTCGTCAATTACTTGACTTAGTGCCTGAAGAATTACGTTCTCCAGCAACAACAGCCGAGTGGGAGCAAAAGCTTGAGCTCATTTCAAAAGGTAAGTTGAAAAAAGATGTATTTATCAATGAAATGAAAAAGCACACGCAAGAAATCGTCGCTGAAATTAAAGGAAGCGATAAAAAATACAAGCATGACAATATCTCAACAAAGTCCTGTCCGGATTGTGGTAAGCCAATGCTTGAAGTCAACGGTAAAAAGGGCAAAATGCTTGTCTGCCAAGATCGTGAATGTGGTCATCGTAAAAACGTATCACGTGTCACAAACGCACGATGCCCGCAATGTAAGAAAAAGCTAGAGCTTCGTGGTGAAGGTGATGGCCAAATCTTCGTATGTAAATGTGGATATCGTGAAAAATTATCTGCATTTGAAGCCCGTCGTAAAAAAGAAGGCGGTGGCAAAGTAGATAAACGCAGTGTGCAGAAGTACATGAAGCAGCAGGACAAAGAAGCTGAACCGATTAACAATGCGTTCGCGGATTTATTAAAAGGGATGAAGTTCGATTAACACGTATAAGATCATATAGTTATTTTATAAAAAGAGGTTGAGACAAAGCCTCAATAAATAACAAGCAGCCCAGAATATTTTACGGACAGTAAAATTTTCTGGGCTTTCTATTTGAGCATATCAATTTTAATAAAGAGAAAGGGCATGGTTGTGTCTCAGCTTCTCTTTGTTAGTCTATTAATATTTAAGGATATGATAAAAAAATCTATTTTTAGATGCAATAAAAAAGTTAAATTTACTTGAGATGGAGCGTCTAATGATAAATTTTTTCGTAAGTATATTAAATAGGAAGTTTTTCGATGAAATGAAAAAGCATTAATTTTTTTTAGAAAAAGTGTTGACCTTTTTGAATTAAGAGAGTAATATTATATGAGTCGCCAAGATAACTTCTGAAAAACAATTAAATCAAATAAATTAGTTGTTGACATCAAGTTTATAGCGTGATACTATATAAGAGTTGCTGCTGAAAAACAGCAACGACATGAACCTTGAAAACTGAACAAGCAAAACGTAATCAATAAAGTTTTTAGTAACTAACCTTGAGTTCGTGAACGAAACAAAATTTTGGACATCAAACATGATGCCAGCAAAACAATTTGAGCTAATCAAATTTCTTTTTATGGAGAGTTTGATCCTGGCTCA
>NZ_JBNNUX010000064.1:0-11449 GCF_050280145.1 Lysinibacillus sp. NPDC093688 | reverse complement strand
CGGAGTAGAAGTACATAGTAAGCAATCACTTACACTAAAAGCCAATGATATCACCTTTGCAGGTAAAAGCATTTCGATGAGCGCAACAGAATCTATGCACTTGTCATGTGGCTCCAGCAGTCTCGTGCTAGACGGAATTACCGATATACAGGGACAGATTGTGACAATGGAAGGCTCGAAAAAAGCACCTGTGTCCGTGTCTGATGCATCAGAAGACGGAGCTGGCCTTGAATCTGCCCTAGACGTCATGGGCATGATCCCTCTTGGTGGGGGTGGTGCATAATGGCGAAGAAGGGGAAAGGTAAGAATATAGGTTTTTTTGGAGCGATAAGCAGCCTCCTTGGTAGTATCCCTGCTGTTAGGAGTGCAAAAAAAGCAGCAGGAAAGGCCTTTAAAAAGCAAATCAAAAAGGCGAAAAATAAAAATAAATTAAAGAATCTCTTGAAAAAGCTTAGGAAGAAGCGTAAGAAAAAGAGAGGTAAGTTTTTTACAAAGGCCAGGAAGCTTAGAAATAGGCTATCCAGGAGAAAATTGGTCAGGAAGTTTAAACGGGCTGTGAAAAAAGCAGTACTTACAGTAAAAAAAGCAACTGTTAAGCAAGGAACTAAAAAGGCCAGCAATGCGACCAAAGCTGCTGTCAAACAAGTCAAAAAGAATGAAACAGCTCAAAATCTTAAACTAGTTTCTATGGGGTTAAATTACATTCCTGTTTTTGGAAATATTAAAGCTCTATATGAAATGGCCACTGGAAAAGACATGATCACTGGACAGAAAGTCGAAAATCCGCGAGCGAGGTATACCAATTTAAAAAATTCCTGTCCTGCACCGAAAACATATTCAGTGCATGATGGAGAGCCCAAGACAACACTTACGGACTTGCGTAAAGTCTTAAGTACTCCATCAACAGTTTATCCAGATGGTCTAGCTCCGTTTACAGTAATGGGTGCCAATCTAGCTTACGCTTTGCTACTCGAAGATATTGCCACATACGCAAATCCAAACGCTACGGCTGGAGAACGAAATGGAGCAGCTTTATCAATTCTTAATCCTATTGGTAAGGCTGGAAAAGTAAAAAAAGGTGCGGAAGCCTTTAAAGATATGGGGAAAGGTATAGAAGCTGCCCATGACCTTGCCAATAACGCAAACAAGGTACAGAAAACCCAATATACTCAGAAAGAAATAGAGCAACTTGGAGAGTATTCGAAGAAGCAGCTTGATAAGGGTAATTCTAATGATGCATATGGTGGTTATTATCAACGTAAGGAACAAAGAACAGATGATTACAATAATAAAACAGGCGATTGGAAACCTGCTAAAAAGACAACTCCACCCGATGGACCGTATAGAACAGATAAAGAGGCTGATGTAGGTGCGGAAATTTTAGGTTATAAACGGGTTCCTGGGGTAAAATCACATGGTAGAGCAGTTTATACCAATGGAAAGGAGTATATTTCTCCTGATACACCTAGAAAGACAACAGGCTCAACTGATAATGGTGGGGTATGGAAAAAAGCAAATTCTCCAGAGGATCTGTTTAGGAAAGAAACTAGAAAAGGAACATATGATAAAAATTTAAACAGGATTGGTGATTAATATTAATTACTTTTGGCAAATTTCTAAGTATAAAGATGACGAATATCCATTAAATCAACAAGGTGGAAGCCCTACCTGGACATCTGTTTCTGATATAGGAACAAGATATCGCGGGGAAATATTTACAGTAAATGAATATTTAACTATGGAAGAGAAGTTTATTAATGCTATTCAGGTTTTTATGACCTCTTCAACCTCTACTAAATTAATTGTTAAACAACTTGAAAAACCACTAAACTTGGAAGTGATTGAAGATAATATCGTAAAAAAGGGATTTTCCTTGGAAGAATCCAAAGAAATGCTTAATTATTTTCAGATTGTTGAACAGGGCATGAGTTTAAGTTTTGCTGAAGTAGAACTTGTTACTCGCTTGGCTTTAAGGGAGTATATTTGGGTGGAATTAGAATCAGAAACGATGTTTGTAAGATTTGATTATGATTATTATGTTGACATTGGGAGTACTGAGCGATGTAATGAGGCTGTAAAACAAGTATGTGAAATGAACCTGTCAGTTAATCTATGGGACAAACCTTATCCTTTTAGCAGTTCTACTTAAGTAACAGGATACCTTGATTGGCTATTTGAACTTAGCTCTATTTAACGGACAGTTTAATAAAAAGTATTTTTGCAGGCTAGACTGCGATAAGGTGGTTCCGATATTCTGTCGGAGCCATCTTTTTTAGATTCCGTTGTTTACGTGATATATGTAATACCCCGTATATGTATTATTGACTTTCTTAAATAAAAAAGGATCGCTTATCAAGAAAGTTAAAATCCGAATTAGATTTGATTAGAGAGTGAGGATGACTATGAATAACTATATAATATCTTTTATCAAAAAGTTTGATTATTTTTTCGATAAAAAAGAAATCTCAAACATTATTTATTTACATGATGAGGATGATAATGAGAGATTAGACCATGTTCTTTTCCTCGAGAAAGATAATGGTGATGTTATAGGCTTGTATATAAGAGGTATGAATCCGTTAATCTCAGTGAATAGAGTCTACGATTTAGATGACTTTAATTTATTTTCTAGTTATGAGGGATTAATTGAATGCAAGGAAAATATAAAACTCAAAATAGAGTATATAGGTTTGTTCTTTAGCACTCAATACAACGAACTATTGGGTTTCTATTTGGCGAATAACGATGCTTCGAGTTCCATGTTTTTATTATTTTTACAAGATGAAATTTATATGGAAAAGGATTGTAGTAAATACGAGGCTAGTAGGATACTTGAAAAAAGATTTTCGACAGAAGGTTTTATAACTTACGAAAAAAAATGTGAGACCGACTGGAGACAATTAAACTTCTAGTGCCGATTAAGCCTAATATGCTTATGGTGTGTAACAGTATTCGGTGATTACAATGGTGTTAGGTGTAATTAAAACAAATGGAGAGATGGGAGCCATTTTCTAGATAGTATGTAACAGCCATAGTTTTAAAGGGGGAAATAAACAATGTTTGAGGAAAAAGTTAGAGCAGTCTTAGGTGCACGAGCATTACTAGATGATAATGACCCAAGAATTGAGCAGAAATGGGAAGAGCTAATTGTTTTACTAAGTGAAGATGAAAACTTGACTTTGAATTTCTTACAGGTTTGTACAAAAACAGAACTTTCATTTTTAAGTGAGGTTTTTGAAGAAGTGGCATATACTTTGCAAAGTAAAAAGTATATTGAATTACTATATTACCTAGATCAAAGATATCCAGACTTAAATTTAAAGAGAAGTATACAAATTGCTGAGGAGTACATGGATTAAATTTGGGGTATCAAAGTTTTTGAATCCTGCAGAAAAATATTTAATTAAAACTAAATACTTCTATAGAAGGAATAAATAATGAAGTTTTGAGTGAAGAAAGATTAATCCTGATTATTAAGGTTGAAGATAGATTGTTTTTTATTATTAGCGGATTTTAAGATTACAACATAAGGGTACGGGTAAAACTGACAAGGTATTAACAAAAAATGGGGCATTCAGGGATGCAAAGAGAAGTACTGGAATACCTAATTCTTCTCAGCACAAGAAACCTGTTGATGTTTATGATGGAACATCTGAGAATAGGAGAGTATATGAATTTGAAGTAGATGGTAAGAAAAAATATATAATAGAGCACAGAGAAGATAAATTCGGACGAGGTCCTCATTTTCATGGTGCTGACGATTTAAAGGGAAGCCCATTAGAAAAAGGAAGATATAATCAGTATCCTGGGCATTCACCAGAAGATTTTGTTGGTTATAAAAAGAAGGGGCATCATGAGGAAGGTGATTAATTTGAGTAATGATAGAACAACAAAGATGGAGTTGTTAAAAAGAAAAAGTAGAAGGAAGAATTTAATCAAAGAATTAAACTTCATGAATCTTACAGAGGAACCATTTTTAGATATTGAAGATAACGATTTATTTTGTAAGAAAGTATTTTCGGTACTTAACACAAAGAAAAATAAGATTCAATTGCAAGGAGATAACTATAAAGAAAATATTCAAAAATCAATACAGTTGTTAAATGAGATTATTGATAATATCGAATTAACACCCAAAAAAGGAAACCTATTGTTTTTTAGAGAAAATGAAATAGAAGCAGTGTTGATTAATGTTCATGAAGTATTTAGTAACTTAGATAAAGTTCTTGAGTTGACAAGGTTTTCAGTGGGATACGGAGATTTTATACTAGTTGCTGAAGATTTTAATTTTGGTTTGTGTATTGAACGAACGGAATATTTTTATGAGTTTAGTGTTTGGGGACTATCATAAAAATGAAACATATGAGAACCTTGATTGGCTAAGTGCCTTTCAAGGATTTTTCTTAACTCAAAGAAGTTTGTGGTTAAAAAGTAATCTGATATTTGATTCAAAAACTCATGAAGGCTAGACCATCAAGGAGTGCTATTTTAACAATTAAGCAATAAGAGCGAGAATAGGCGAGATGACAATTTATTTACAAGGACCACTTATGGATGGCATAAGCAACAAACACACGAGATTAAACAATCTAAAGGGTTTAAACGCTACACTTGCCATGTGGTAAAAAAGATGTCATACTGTCAGTGCTTAAATAACTTATAAAACTTGCAAATATTATTAAATTTAGAGAATTTATAAACTTAAAGCACTTGATTGTCTATAACAGGCGACAAGTGCTTTTTTACATGTTTAAATACGTAAATTGAAAAGATTACGATTATTTAATTAGTGTACTAAGTATTAAATTTTATTCAAGTACTAGCATACAAGGTGAAGAACAGGTGATGGAAATAGAGGTTTCGATAGATAAGAATAGGCATAAAAAAATAAAAAAACTATACTTGGAACATCAGTGCTATCCAATGTGGAATTACGATGGGGCGAAAACAAAATAATTCTTTGAGAGTTTAGCTTTATGCCTTTCAAGGTTTTTTCTTAACTCAAAGAAGTTTGTGGTTAAAAAGTAATCTGATATTTGATTCGAAAACTCATGAAGGCTGGGCCATCAAGGAGTTCTATGTAAACATTGGTCTAGGAAGAAAAGTGTGAGAATTAGGCGAGATGACATTTTACATGCAGGAGGTAGTTTTGTATGGAATAGTGACTAAATAAACGATAAAGACAAAGCTCGTGGCGATAAACAATGGTTAATGTGAGAGGGAATTGTTTGCTTTATTTAGTCAAATATTTTTAAGGTTGTATTTTTACTAGAGACGGTCGTATAATACTCGCTATTCGTTAAAAAGCGTTACGAAAATTACAATTTATGTAACGGGAGGTTGAGAAATTGAACGTTGTTGGATATATACGAGTCTCGACTCAAGGGCAAGCGAGAGATGGATATAGCTTGAGATATCAAGAAGATGAAATTAAAGCATATTGCAAGGAACAAGGCTTAAACTTGGTCCATATTTTTAGAGATGAAGGAATAAGTGGTGCCAAACTGAATGAGGAAGCACTAGAAATAGATAGGGTGGGCTTACAGGAGATGTTGGCTCACTTTTCGTCTGTCCAAATAGAGTATGTGTTGGTGTTAAACACAAGTCGGTTATGGAGGTCAGATATTGTTAAGGTGCTGATACAACGAGAAATAAAGAAATATAGCTGTGATATTAAAAGCATTGAACAACCATTTTACAGTATCCATAAGAAAGACCCCAATGATTTTTTGGTAAACGGCTTAATGGAGTTATTAGACCAATACCAACGGCTTGAAATAGCACTAAAGCTAACAAAGGGTAGAAATAAAAAGGCAAAGGAAGGTGGGTATGCAGGTGGAAGGGCAACATTTGGCTACATGAAACAAAAGGGTAATAAGGAACTTATTATACACGATAGTCAGGCAGAAGCAGTTAAACGGTTGTTTGAGCTAAAACAGCTCCATAAGAAATGGTCACTGTCTAGGTTCGCAAACAGGTTGAATGAAGAAGGATATAAAACAGCTCAAGGTAAACCATTTACGAAAGTACAAGTGAAACGCATTTTAGACAGAGAAAGTTTTTATCAAGGGGATATATACATATGGACAAATACAAGCAAATGGGAAACACCAAGCAATAATTTGAAAGGTTACCTAAAAAAGGTGCTCATTTTCTTATAAGTTCTTATGTAACAGTGAAAATAGATAGGCTTTCGTACCAATGCGCACCAGTTGGTGAACGCTCGAACTAAGGTTGCCGGTATTTTCATTCATAAAAAATAAATAGGAGAATGTATGATGCACGAAAAACAGAAACAATTATATATTGGAGTGGATTTACATAAGCATCACCATGTAGCGGTGATTATTGATTGTTGGCATAAGAAATTAGGCGAAATAAAGTTTGAAAATAAACCATCTGCTTTTTCAACATTTTTACTGGATATTTATAAATATATGGAAGATGGTTTGACACCTATTTTTGGTTTAGAAGATGTTGGGGGCTATGGACGAGCATTAGCGCAGTTTTTGGATGAGCACGGACAAGTTGTAAAAGAAGTTAATCCAGCTCTTTCATACGCTGAACGCAAAAGTCACATGACCACACAAAAAAGTGATAGCTGGGATGCAGAATGTGTAGCCAGAATTTTGGTGAACAAACTAGAGCAGTTACCAGACGCTAAACCACATGATTTATATTGGTCGATACAACAGCTGGTCACTAGAAGAAATGCATTAGTAAAGGCACAAGGTGCTTTAAAGAACCAACTGCATATTCAATTAAGTCACCACTACCCAAGCTATAAAAAGTTTTTTTCAGAGGTAGATGGAAAAACAGCATTAGCGTTTTGGGAACGATATCCATCTCCATCTTGTTTAGAAGGTGTAAGTATAAAACAGTTGACTACATTTTTATTAGAAGTGAGCAACAATACTTGTTCGGTGAAAAAAGCAAATGAAATATTGAAGCTAGTAAAGGAGGACGGGAACACAACAAAAGAGCATCAAGAAACACGAAATTTTTTGGTAGAAAGTATCGTGCGTCACATTTTATTTGGAAAGCAGGAAATGAGCAAGGTGGAAAGAGAATTAAAAACGTTAATGGGCTTACTAGACTTTCAATTAGAATCCATGCCAGGCATTGAACTTGTAACAGCATCAGCTTTAATTGCGGAGATTGGTGACGTAAGACGTTTTCCAAATGCCAACAAATTAGCACGATTCGCGGGGATTGCACCAGTCTACTTTGGCTCTGGTGGGAAAGGCAAGGAACATAAAAGTAAACAGGGAAATCGGGCTCTACACGCTTTATTTTATAACCTAGCAGTCCAACAAGTACAAGTAGCGAAAGGAAGTAAACTGCCTAGGAACCCAGTGTTTCATGCTTACTATCAACGTAAAATTAAAGAAGGCAAGACAAAAGGACAAGCTTTGGTTTGCATTATGAGAAGGCTTGTGAACATTATTTACGGCATGATGAAGCATAAAACAGCCTACGAATTACCCGAAGTAAAAGCGAAAGAAGTAGTTTAATCGGCTTTTAGATAGGTTGTTTTTTTATTAGCGGATTTTAAGATTACAACATAGGGTACGGGTAATAATTCTTCAGGTAGGGATGTTTATGGACCTTATTATGGTGAGGCGAAAAAATTACACGAAACTAAGCCTGATTGGTATCCTAACCCTGATGAATCTAAAATAGTAAAGGGAAAAGAACTAAAAGAAGCAAGAGTAGATTATCAAACGTTGGTTAGAAGAGGAGAACTTGAAAAAGGTCATCATAAGCAAGGTTTATCTTTTGGTGGAGAGAATGTAAGTTCAAATATTAAAAAGACAGGAGAATCGACTATTCGTCACAAAGAAATTGATGAATTAGATTTGGATTTTTATCATGAAATGGGTTATGGTAAAGAAAATGCTAAGATACTAAAAATACATGAGAATGAGAAGGGGGTTATTGTATTTGGTAATAATCCTCAACATACTGAAGTTACTGTTTTTCAAAATAAAGTTTTGAAATGGCAAAAAGAAAATGGCAAAAGATAATTTAATGAAAGTAGGTGCATCTATGGGAGAAACGGGAAATCTTATGAATAGTATATGGTTTGGAGAAAAAACAACTTTAGTCAAATCAGAAATTAAAGAAAAAATTTTGAATTCTGTAACAGAAAAGGAAGTTTTATTTAATTTAATTGAATTATTTAAAACAGGTGATTTTACTCAAAAACCATTATTGTTCCAATTAATGAATCAGACTAGAAATGAATCGGTTTTGAATTTATGTATTAGAATGTTCTTAGCTGTTGCAACACATGATGATTTAAGGGATTCAAATAATCTACGTTTTCTTAGTGAGGTAAATGAAGAAACAGTAAACACTTTTGCATCAGCAGCCATAACATCACTTTCTCTTGATATAATTCCATATTTATTGGCTTTACTTGAAGAATGGGATGAAATCAGTGATACAGCTATTATTATAAGGGATTCTATTGATTCTTTTATTAATTTTGAGGAACAAATTGGTGAAGATGCAACTATAGATGAAATTGGAAATTTCTATTTTAATTATTGTGAGGAAATGGATACAGAGAGTTATTATTTCCAACAAAATTTGGCTTTTCCTGGCGACTTAGCTAAAAAGTTGATACAGCGTGTTTTGATTGCTGCGAATAATGAGGAGCCATTAAAAATGGAATTAATACCTTCTTTATTATCAATTTGGTCCGGTGAAAAAGTACCTGCGGACTACAATACTGTCATAAATGTGAGCAATTATAAAGATTTTATTGGCTATATTGATAGACTTTCAAGTGAAAACTGGGAAAAAGGACAAAAATATTTTTATGGATATAAGCTTTAACTATGACATATGAAAAATAAACAATTTAAATAATTCAGAAATGCAGAGTATATATACAAGTGTATTAGAACATGGAATGCTTACGAAAAAGTTTCTTTATCTTGATTATAAAGGTGAAGATAATTATGAAATTGTAAACTACATTTTAGATTATGAATATGACAAGAATATTGAATTGGCTTCACAAGAAGAGCTTGAGAAGTTAGGAGAATTTGAATATGAGTTTTTACCCGAAAAGATAAGGGAAGTCAACAAAGTCATTTCTTCCAAAGGGTATGGACTATTTTCTTACCCAACTAATGGTGACTTTTACGCTTTATTTATTGTAAAATTAGGGAATAAAAAGAAATTATTAGAAGTGGAACTGCTTGAAGATGAATATATTCCTCGTAAAGAAAGGTTTATCCAGTATTTTCACTAAAAAGTATAATAAGAATGTTTTTTAATGCGAATTTTTGTACTTACAGACTTGTACAAAATGATGGAAACTATAAATTTCATAGGTTGCTTATGGTTAGAACCAAACCATAAGCAACCTTTTTTTATAAAGTAAGAGTATGCGCTCAGTACTCTAAAGACGACACCTTTGTGGACAAAAAAGTATCTCCATAAGCGCAACAGAATACATGCCTTTAATATGTGGCTCAAGAAGTCTTGTCCTCTGTGGTAATATTGCTCACAATAGCACTCCCATCTATAAACGAAATTACTCCCAATATCAAAATAACGGTACGAGTCCCTAAAGGCTATTTATAAGATGGCACCAATCAAGTGGTGGGATAAAGGAGTAGTTGAGGAAATGAAATATGAAAATCCACCAAAAATCTTGTGATGATAATACTGAATTTATGGTAAGTAATAGGGAATGGTATAATCTGGATAAAGTGGATATGGTTCATAAAACGGATATGTCTTATGGTGGAACAGTTGGGTAGATATTTTGTAGCTAAATCTTTAGAGAATGGATTCTAGACTCCGATATTATGAACTTAACCATTATTGTTTCAATCAATTTGCAAGCGAAAAGTTAAAAGAAACCTACTTACTACAAAAAAATCTTTAAAGAGGTGATTAACAATGGAGCTTGACGATCAAGTATATGACCGAATTGTACAATTGTGTAAACGGGGATGAAGGTGGCCATTTGATTGCAAGCATTTTCAAGGGTTCTGGTAATATAGATAACCTTGTTCCAATGAATGGTAACCTAAATAAAGGTGAGTGGAAAAAACTTGAGAATTCGTGGGCTGACGCACTTAAACAAGGAGATGAAGTGAAAGTAAAAATAACCCCTATTTATAAAGGCGATTCAAAACGTCCAGATAGTTTTGAAATTAAGTATCAAATTGGTGAAGATGGTTGGGAGAAAAAGAGATTTGATAATGTACCAGGAGGAAAATTAGATGAATGATGAAAAATTAGGCAGATTATATCAAGAGATTGTTGGAATCATAATAGATACAATTCCTGAGGAGTGGTTAAAGGTATATCTTTATGCCGAAGTGAATGACGGTTCTCAAACAGCTGACTTCTATTACTATCCTAAAGATAATGATAATCCTATTTGTAGTCATGATATTACTGAGCTCTTTACCATAAGTGAAGAGGAGTATTCCGTACATTGGAATCGATTGCTAGATAGCATAAAAGAGTTATGGAGAGAGTTTATCGATAATGATGAAGCGCCATGGACAAGTTTCACATTAATTTTTGATAACACAGGAAAGTTTAAAATAAATTATAGTTATGAAGATCTGTCAAATGCGGACCCCCATGAAATATCGACAATATGGAAATTTGAAAATATGGGTATTGTTCCAAAAAGTAACTCAGGAAAGAAACTTCTAGAAAAGTATCTTCAGACAATTAAAAATAAAGAAAACTAAATATTTTATAAATAATTCATATGGTAAGCCGACAAATGAGAGTGGCTGAAGTGGCGATATAAAGACTACCAAATAAAATTTCTCGATTTATACTTAACGCTTAAAACAATGATAGACACATATTTTTAACTTGTCTATCAAGGATATCCTTAATTTGAATTAATAACTCATGAAGGCTAAGCCATCAAGGAGTGCTATTTTTATAATAAAGCAATAAGGGCGAGAATAGGCGAGATGACATATTACTTACAAGGGCTACTTATTGATGTCATAAGCAACAAATACACGAGATTAAACAAGCTAAAGGGTTTAAACGTTACGCTTGCCATGTAGTAAAAAAAGATGTCATACTGTCAATACTAAAATAACTTATAAAACTTGCAAATATTATTAAACTTAGAGAATTTATAAACTTAAAGCACTTGATTGTCTATAACAGGCGACAAGTGCTTTTTTGCATGTTTATATACGTAAATTGAAAAGATTACGATTATTTAATTAGTGTACTAAGTGTTAAATTTTATACAAGTACTAGCATACAAGGGGAAGAATAGGCGATGGAAATAGAGGTTTCAAGAGATAAGCTTGTTATAGATTATAAGGATGTACCACATTCAGCATTTTTACGTGTTTATATGGTGGGAATGCAGAAATATAAAGTGAAAATGAAGATATATAGTGGAACATATAGCTATGAATTGCACATACGGAAAAGTGAT
>NZ_JBNNUX010000063.1:0-11913 GCF_050280145.1 Lysinibacillus sp. NPDC093688 | reverse complement strand
GGGGCGTCCGATGAGCCGCTTCACTCGCGATGCTCGCTCCAGGGTCTCGGGCCAACACGATGTTGGTCACGAAGGCGTTATCACAGGATGTGATGCTTTTAGCCTTCGTTCCCCTATCGCTAATCCCCAAGGAGTCGCCCAGCCTCCACTCCAATCAACTTATTTACATAGTAGACGTTTTAACAAAAGTCATCCACAATTTTTGGTGATGAACCAATTTTTATCGTGTTTGCCACGAATATGTCTTGCTATTATTGATAGAGTAGAGTTAGGCTGAATTGTTCCAGAAGACCTAACTCCTCACCACTGAATTACTTTAATAATTGCTCTAAAGCTTTTGTATAGAGTACATGCTCTTCGTGATGAATTGCCGTTTCTGTTGCCTCACGGTCACCTTCAACAACTTGAACTGCCGCTTGTGCAATAATAGGCCCTGTATCCATACCTTCATCTACAAAATGGACTGTTACCCCTGTTATCTTGACTCCGTGTTCCATCGCTTGACCAATGGCATCCTTACCAGGGAAGGCCGGTAATAGTGAAGGATGAATATTCACAATGCGCTGTGGGTAGGCAGTTAGCAATACTTCACTAATTAAGCGCATATAACCTGCAAGCACAATCCATTCTACATGGCGCTCTTGAAGAGCCTCGATAATAGCAGTCTCGTAATCTGCCTTTGATGAAAACTCTTTTGGACTTAAAGCTAGCACTGGAATACTATAGTTTTCAGCACGTGTCACTACAAATGCGCTAGGCTTGTCTGTCACAACAAGTTCAATCTTTGCATGTAGTTCACCACGTTCAATGGCCTCTTGAATAGCTTGAAAGTTACTGCCGCTACCTGAAGCAAAAACGGCAATTTTAGTTGGTGCAGTCATTACACTAAACTCCCATCATGTGAGCCATTGAATACAACACCTTCGCCTTTCACAACGCGACCAATTTTGTATGCTTTTTCACCATTTGCTTCTACTGTAGCAAGCACTTTCTCTACTTCAGCTGCAGGTACAGCTAAAACGAAGCCAATGCCCATGTTAAAGACATTATATAAATCCTTGTCCTCTAACTGTCCTTTTTCTTTTAAGAACTCAAAAATACGTAAGACTGGCCAAGAACCTAAGTCAATTTCAGTTGCTAAACCTTCTGGCATCATACGTGGTAGGTTTTCATAAAAGCCACCGCCCGTTACATGTGCACAGCCATGAACGTCTGCTGCTTTTAAAGCTGCAAGTACAGGTTTCGCATATAATTTTGTTGGCACTAACAAGGCTTCCCCGATAGGACCAAGATCCTCATAGCCTTCCACAATCGAATCAACTGCGTACTGATTATCTGCAAAGACAATTTTTCGCACTAATGAGTAACCGTTTGAATGCACACCACTTGAAGCAATACCAACAAGCACGTCACCCTCTACGATGTTCTCACCTGTTACGATGGCTGATTTTTCACAAGCTCCTACTGCAAAACCAGCTAAATCATACTCATCTTCTTCGTAAAGACCTGGCATCTCTGCAGTTTCACCACCGATTAATGCCGCACCAGATTGCACACAGCCATCTGCAACACCCTTTACAATTTGCTCAATTTTTGCAGGCTCTGCCTTTCCAAGGGCTACATAATCTAAAAAGTACAATGGTTCAGCACCTTGCGCTACGATATCATTGACGCACATCGCTACACAGTCAACGCCAATCGTGTCATGCTTGTCCACCATAAACGCTAGCTTTAGCTTTGTCCCAACACCATCAGTACCTGAAATAAGAACAGGTTCCTTAAGATTTAGTTCTGACAAGTCAAACATACCACCAAAACCACCGAACGTGCCCATCACACCTAGACGGTTTGTACGTTCAACGTGAGACTTCATTCGTTTTACAGCTTCGTAGCCTGCTTCAATATTTACACCTGCTTGTTCATATGCTTTTGACACGCAGAGTTCCTCCTTATCATCCAAATCGCCTTGGCACATCTGAATCTTGATTTGTCATCATTGCTAGACGTATTTAGATGTTTTTCTTAACGTAATAGTTCTTTTTCATGCGGTAAGATTGTATCTGGGAAAATTTCTGTTGGATATTTACCTGTAAAGCATGCTAGGCATAATCCACGGTTTTCATCTTCATATGGTCTTGCAATCGTCTCTACCATACCTTCAACGGAAAGGAATGTTAGTGAATCGGCTCCTATCGTTTCACGGATTTCATCTACAGTTTGGCTAGATGCAATCAATTCTTCATGTGTTGAAGTATCGATGCCATAATAGCAAGGATCCGTCATCGGTGGCGAAGAAATCACAACATGTACTTCTGCTGCCCCTGCATCTTTTAACATTTTTACAATACGTCGTGAAGTTGTACCACGAACGATTGAATCGTCCACCATCACTACTCGTTTACCTTTTACGACTTGAACAACCGGAGAAAGTTTCATCTTCACACCGCGCTCACGTAATTCCTGTGTCGGCTGGATAAATGTACGACCTACATAGCGATTTTTAATAAGACCTAGTTCATACGGAATACCGCTTTCCTCGGCAAAGCCAATTGCTGCTGAAATACTTGAGTCAGGGACACCTGTAACAACATCAGCTTCAATATGTGCACATTCACGAGCAAGCTGTTTTCCCATACGTTTACGCGCCATGTGGACGTTAATACCATCAATATCAGAATCAGGACGTGCTAAATAAACGTACTCCATCGCGCACATTGCACGTTTATCCATCTCTGCAAAACGATCAGATTTTACACCCTCATCGTTAATAATTAATAACTCACCAGGTTCAACAGAGCGAACAAATTCTGCACCTATTAAATCAAATGCACAAGTTTCAGAGGCAACAACCCAACCATCTCCTAGCTTTCCAAGAGATAATGGACGTAAACCATGTGGATCACGTGCGACAAGCATTTCATCTTTAGTCATAATTAAGAATGAGTAAGCACCCTTTAATAATGAGAGGGCATTTTTCACCTTTGCACGGAATGGTGAAAGCGAGCTTTTCTTAATAAGATGCCCAAGCACTTCAGTATCGGAGCTAGAATGGAAAATACTCCCTTGTCGCTCTAAGTACTGTTTTAAGTGCGTTGCATTGACTAAATTACCGTTATGAGCAATTGAAAGGCTACCAGTTGACGAGTGGAATAATAACGGCTGTACATTTTCAATACCGCCTCCTCCAGCAGTCGTATAACGGACATGGGCAATTGCTGCTTTTCCGTCCACTGCCTTTAACTTCTCTTCGTTGAAAACATCATTAACTAGTCCTTCGCCTTTCACCGCGCGAAGATGCTGACCGTCAGAAACGACGATTCCAGCCCCTTCTTGGCCACGGTGTTGAAGAGCATGAAGCCCGTAATAACTAAGGTGTGCTGGATTCGGGTTGCCCCAAATACCAAACACCCCACATTCTTCGTTTAAGCCTCTGAGTTCAGCAAGCATGGGATTGCTCCTTTCCAATTAGAACGGAATTCCTCCACTGTACCTTCTACAAGCACACCGTTGTCACCGTCGATTTTAACAAGCGCATCGTTTGTTACGACACCGATTTTCTTTGCGTCTTTTACAATTTCTACAAATGCAGCTGCATTTTCTTCTTTCACTGTTACAACGAAACGAGATTGTGTTTCACTGAATAATGCTGTAGTAGCAGAGCCTGTTAATGTCACATCAAGACCTAAGCCATTAGCTCCAAATGTTGTTTCAGCAAGAGCCACTGCAAGACCACCTTCTGCTACATCATGTGCAGATTGTACGATTCCTGCTTTAATTGCTGTAAGCAATGCTTGTTGACGTGCAACTTCAATTTGTAGGTCAATCGCTGGTGCTTTCCCTGAAATAACCCCATTATTTAATAATTTTTGAAGCTCCGAACCACCGAATTCAGTTTTTGTATCGCCGATCACAAATACTACATCACCAGTTGCTTTTACTTCTTGAGTTGTTACATGTGCTAAATCTTCAATTAGTCCAACCATACCGATTGTTGGTGTTGGGTAAACCGCTTCACCAGAACGTTCGTTATAAAGAGACACGTTACCACCGATTACTGGTGAATTCAGTGCTGTACAAGCTGCTGAAATACCATCAGCTGATTTTTCAATTTGCCAGAAGATTTCTGGTTTCTCAGGATTGCCGAAGTTTAAGCAGTCAGTAATCGCTAATGGTGTACCACCAGTTGCTACGATATTACGTGCAGCCTCAGCTACCGCAATGGCACCGCCTACTTCTGGATCTAGGAAAATATAACGAGAGTTACAGTCTGTAGTCATCGCTAATCCTTTGTTCGTACCGCGAACGCGGATAACGGCTGCATCAGAACCTGGAGCAACGACTGTTGATGTACGAACTTGATAATCATATTGATCGTAAACCCACTCTTTTGAAGCAACTGTTGGTGCTTGTAAAAGTGCATTTAATGTTTCTTTGTAATCTGTTACCACTGGTTCTGTATTTTCCATCGCCTGGAATTCTGAATAGTAAGCAGGCTCTGCAGATGGTTTATGATAAACTGGTGCATCTTCTGCAAGTGCATCAGCAGGTACTTCCGCTACAACTTCACCGTTATGTAAAAGGCGAAGCATTTTATCATCAGTCACTCGACCAATTGCTACAGCATCTAAATCATATTTATCGAAAATCGTTTTAATTTCATCTTCGCGACCTTTTTTCACAACAAGTAGCATACGCTCCTGAGATTCAGATAGCATCATTTCATATGCCGTCATGCCTGTTTCACGTTGAGGTACTAAGTTTAAGTTCATTTCTACACCGGAGCCAGCCTTAGAAGCCATTTCTGCTGATGAAGAAGTAAGACCAGCAGCACCCATATCTTGAATACCTACTAGTGCGTCAGATTTTACAACTTCTAAACATGCTTCAAGTAAAAGTTTCTCCATAAATGGATCTCCTACTTGTACTGCTGGACGTTGGTTCTCTGATTCTTCTGTTAACTCCTCAGAGGCGAATGTTGCACCATGGATACCATCACGACCTGTTTTAGCACCAACATACATAACTGTATTCCCTACACCAGCTGCGATTCCACGTTGAATATCTTTGTGGTCAATTAAACCTACACACATGGCATTAACTAATGGATTGCCTTCATAGCAAGGATCGAATTGGATCTCGCCACCTACTGTAGGAATCCCGATACAGTTACCATAACCTGCGATCCCAGCAACGACTTCTTCAAATAAATATTTTCCACGCGCTGATTTTAATTCGCCAAAGCGTAGTGAGTTCAGCATCGCAATTGGACGTGCACCCATTGAGAAAACGTCACGGATAATACCACCAACACCTGTGGCAGCACCTTGGTAAGGTTCAATTGCTGAAGGATGGTTATGTGATTCCATTTTAAATACAACTGCTTGCTCATCACCAATGTCTACGATACCAGCACCTTCACCTGGACCTTGTAAAACTTGTGGACCCTTCGTAGGGAATTTACTTAACACTGGTTTTGAATTTTTGTATGAGCAGTGCTCAGACCACATTACTGAGAAAAGACCTGTCTCTGTCCAGTTTGGTAGACGCCCTATAATACCTTCTACCATTGCAAATTCTTCGTCTGACATCCCCATACCAGCGTATAGCTTTTGATCTTTAATTTGCTGTGCTGTTGGCTCAAACTTAGTTGTTGACATGATTTTCCCTCCACTGCTTCACAATTGATTTAAATACTGCTAGACCGTCTGCTCCGCCCACCAGTGCATCAACAGCTCGCTCTGGGTGAGGCATCATACCTAGTACATTGCCGCGCTCGTTTATAATCCCTGCGATATCTTCTAAAGAACCGTTTGGATTTTCGCCTGAGTATGTAAACACGATTTGATTGTTATCTTTTAATGCTTGTAAAGTTTCCTCGTCACAGTAGTAGTTACCTTCACCATGTGCGATTGGAATATTAATCATTTGACCTTGCTCATATTGGTTTGTGAATAATGTATTATTGTTTTCAACTTTAAGCTGGATTGTGCGGCACACGAATTTCAAATTTTTGTTTCGAAGTAATGCACCTGGTAATAAACCTGCTTCAGTTAGGATTTGGAATCCATTACATACTCCTAATACCGGCTTACCAGCATCTGCTGCCTTCTTGACCTCTGCCATAATATTAGATTGATTTGCCATCGCACCACAGCGAAGGTAATCCCCGTATGAGAAGCCTCCCGGTACTAAAATACCATCAAAGCCACTTAAATCTGTTGCTGTATGCCATACATATTCTACTTCTTCACCTAGCTCGTCTTTAATCGCATGATACATATCGATATCACAGTTTGACCCAGGGAACACGAGTACTGCGAATTTCATGATTAGTTAGCCTCCTCGACTTCGTAACGGTAGTCTTCGATCACAACGTTAGTTAAAACCTTTTCACACATTTCTTTTACTAGAGTATCAATATCACGTTCTGTATCTTTAATTGCTAGTTCAAGATATTTACCGATACGTAAATCTTCTACTTCAGCGTAACCCATTTTCACTAAAGAACCTTGTACAGCTGAACCTTGTGGATCAAGAATGCTCTCACGTAATGTTACGTAAATTTTAACTTTTTTCATTGTTATTTGCCTCCGAGTCTAGAAAGTATAATAGTATAAACTTCAGTTAAATTACCAAGGTCTCTACGAAAGACATCTTTGTCTAACTTTTGCTTTGTAGTTGCATCCCAAAGTCTGCATGTATCTGGTGATATTTCATCTGCCAGCAGTACATTTCCATCATTGTCACGTCCGAACTCTAATTTAAAGTCAATTAGTGTAACGTTGACATCTGCAAATATAGGCTGCAAAACTTCGTTAACTGCAAGTGCACCATTATAAATGGCTGTCACTTCCTCAGGTGTTGCAAGATCAAGTACGTCAATATGCTCCGTTGTAATGAGCGGATCGCCTAGTTCATCGTCTTTATAGTAAAACTCAACGATTGAGCGTTTTAATGGTGTACCTTCCTCCAAGCCGAGACTTTTCGCTAAGCTACCTGCTGCTATATTACGAACTACGACCTCTATTGGAATAATATCTACCTTTTTTACAAGCTGTTGCGTATCAGATAATTGTTTTACGAAATGTGACGCAATTCCGTTAGCTTGCAATTTTTCGAAAATTAGAGAGGTAATGCGATTATTTAATACGCCTTTACCTTCAATTTCTTCTTTTTTCTCACCATTAAATGCTGTTGCACTATCCTTGTATTCAACGAGTAACACATTGGGCTCCTCTGTTGTATACAATTTTTTTGCTTTACCTTCATACAAAAGTTGACCTGTAGTCATTTCGTTACTCCCCCTGATATTATGAAATACACGCGTATTGTTCAGAATTGAATCGTACGTATACGATTCAATTCTGTAACATCCGCTAGTGGCTCTACTCAATCAATATTAGTTAAGTCCAAGACGCTCAAAAATCATATCTACATGCTGTAAATGGTAGTTATAGTCGAAGCAATCATCTAGCTCTTCTTTCGTTAAATGCGATGTAATTTTTTCACTTGCATCGACTAACGTACGGAACTGAACTTGCTCATCCCACGCCTGCATCGCTAAAGGTTGTACTGTATCATACGCTTCCTCACGCACTAATCCTTTATCGATAAGTGCTAATAGGATGCGTTGAGAGTAAATTAGACCATAAGTGCGACCCATATTACGTTTCATGTTTTCAGGGAATACTGTTAAGTTTTTCACAATGTTACCGAAGCGATTTAACATATAGTTAAGTGTAATTGTTGCATCCGGTAAAATAACACGCTCTGCAGATGAATGTGAAATATCACGCTCATGCCATAATGCTACGTTTTCATAAGCCGTTACCATATAGCCACGCATTAAACGTGACATACCAACCATGTTTTCAGACCCGATTGGATTACGTTTATGAGGCATCGCTGACGAGCCTTTTTGTCCTTTTGCAAAGCCTTCCTCAACTTCACGTGTTTCAGATTTTTGCAAGCCGCGAATCTCTGTTGCAAATTTCTCTATTGATGTTGCGATTAATGCCAACGCCCCAAAATACTGTGCATGGCGATCACGTTGTAATGTTTGTGTTGAAATAGGTGATGCTGTAAGTCCTAATTTATCGCATACATATTGCTCAACTCGAGGATCGATATTGGCATATGTTCCAACTGCACCAGACATTTTTCCTGTTTCAATTACTTTTGCTGCTGCTTCAAAGCGTTCTAAGTTACGCTTCATTTCTTCATACCATAAAGCTAATTTTAAACCGAAAGTTGTTGGCTCAGCATGAACACCGTGTGTACGTCCCATCATGACCGTATGCTTATACTCTTTCGCTTTTGCTGCGATAATGTCAATGAAATTCATGATGTCTTTACGTAAAATATCATTCGCTTGTTTAATTAAAAAAGAAAGGGCTGTATCAACTACGTCCGTTGAAGTTAAACCATAGTGTACCCATTTTCGCTCTTCACCAAGTGTTTCAGATACGGCACGAGTGAATGCTACAACATCATGACGTGTTTCTTGCTCAATCTCTAAAATACGATTCACATCAAATGAAGCATTTTCACGGATTTTAGCTACATCTTCTTTTGGAATGTCGCCTAATTCTGCCCAAGCCTCACATGCTAAAATTTCAACCTCTAGCCAAGCTTGATATTTATTTTGTTCTGTCCAAATTGCGCCCATTTCTGGTCTTGTGTAACGTTCGATCATTGCGTTTCTCCTTCTATTCTGACCAAATGCCAGAACTCTCGATTTGTTGTAGTGTTTCTTCTAAGTTTTTTGTCATAATCGTTACGTGGCCCATCTTACGGTTCACCTTAGCTTCAGCTTTCCCATAAAGATGTATAGACCATTCAGGATATTTAGCAATTGAGTTACTAAGTGGCATGACATGCTGCCCTAAAACATTTATCATAATAGATGGTGCCCAAAGTTGTGGTTTACGTAATGGCCAACCACAAACAGCGCGTATATGCTGATGGAACTGTGAAACATTACATGCTTCTATTGAATAGTGACCTGAATTATGAGGTCTTGGTGCTAATTCATTAATAACAATGCCACCATCTTCTAATACAAACATTTCTACAGCTAATGTGCCCACTAAATTTAAGTAATCAGCAATTTTCAAGGCTTCGCGCTCTGCAGCCTGTGCTGTTTCCTCTTTTATACGAGCTGGCACAATCGTTTCATGTAAAATATGATGAACATGAATATTTTCTCCAACTGGCTGACAATATGATTCACCATCACCGTTTCTTTGTACAATGACAGACACCTCTTTAACGAAAGGCACAAATCCCTCAACAATACAATGTGAATGAGAGAAAAGCCCCTTTGCTAACGATAGGTCTTCTGCAGATTTTAAAAGTTGCTGCCCCTTGCCATCGTAACCACCTCTTGCTGTTTTGACTATACAAGGATAACTAATCCTATCGATATTGGCTAGTAATTCTTCATATGTATTTACAACCAAATAAGGGGCTACCGGACAACCTGCGTTCACAATCGCTTCTTTCTCAGTCACACGGTTTTGTGTAATGCGTACTAGCTCTGCTCCTTGTGGGACGTAAGCCATTTGTGTTAATCGTTTTAAGCCATCATAATCGATGTTTTCAAACTCATACGTTATAACGTCACTTACCTCGGCAAGTTCTTCTAAAGCTGCCTCATCATCATATGGTGCTAAAATACGTACATCCGCAACCTGTCCACATGGTGAATCCATTAATGGTTCAAGAACAGCAACTTTAAAGCCTGCTTCTTTAGCAGCAAGTGCCATCATACGACCAAGTTGCCCTCCTCCGATAATGCCTATCGTCTGCCCTGGATAAATTATCTTTGTCACACTAAGTCACCTGTGCTTTCCAGTACTTGTTGCTTCGTGGCTTCACGTCTAGCATCTAGTTTATTAGCAAGCTGTGCATCTGTTGTCGATAAAATTTGCGCTGCAAGCAAGCCTGCATTCGTCGCTCCTGCTTTGCCAATCGCTACCGTTGCTACAGGTACACCACCAGGCATTTGAACGATTGATAATAGTGAATCAAGACCGTTAAGAGCACGGGATTGCACAGGTACACCGACTACCGGTAACGTTGTTTTAGCTGCTACCATTCCTGGTAAATGTGCAGCTCCACCTGCACCAGCGATAATTACTTGAATACCTCGCTCACGTGCTGATTCTGCATACTCAAACATTAAGTCAGGAGTACGATGTGCAGACACTACCTTTTTCTCGTATGGTACTTGTAATTCATCTAAAATATCACATGCATGTTTCATTGTTTCCCAGTCACTTGAACTCCCCATAATGACACCGATTTTCGGATTCATGATTGTCGCTCCTTTTTAACGATAGAAAAATGATCAAATATATTATAGCTACTACAATTCTTTACTTTTTCTTTTATAACAAAGAAAATCCTCAAATAAACTACTCTCTACCATACACGTGAAAGCAGTTTACTTGAGGACTTATTATGAAAAGAATATGCAAATGTACATTTCTGTACACACACCCTTCCGTAACATGCCAAAAGTGCTTTCCCGCATAGTCCGGCATTTACGGTGCCGGGTAGAGACACTAGAGCCAATCCTCTAGCATATATGTGGGATTTATTTGTTTTTCCTTCTCATATTTTAACAAGTCATTCCACTATCGTCAATGCAAAAATGCGAACATTTTATTTTAGTCATTTATGAACGTTCGGATTTTAGTCAAATTTACTCGGAATCTTGCCAGTCCATCGCTTTAAATTGTATTTTTTGACGTAAATACGTTGGTTCTCCATTGACTAAGTGAAAAATCGGTTCTTCTTTTCTTCCCACTGCCATATAACCATCTCGACGCATTCTTGCCAAACAATCTTCAATTGTTTCGTTTTCTTCTACTTCATACCAAATTTGTTTTTTTCCCAAATCTTTCTTCCTTTCGATCTTGTATCCAATAATTTTTCCTCGTATGAGTTTCATTATACCTTTAGTTTGTTCCTTTAGTATGTTTGATTTATTAATAAAATGCTCTTCACCATAACGCAACGCCTTCCATAACCGCTGTTTTTCTTCTATACCTCGTATTTTTATAAGTAAGTGGCAAGTAGTTTTTAATTATTATTTATTTCTTCTAAATTAAGATCCGCTACTAATCTAATCTCTGATAGCTCACCATCATTATGTTCTGCTGAGATAATAGAATTATCCTCTTTCATTCTGAATTTCCTGAAAAAATGGTATTATTTCCGAAAGGAGGTATGACTTTGAAGTATTCTTTTTATTTTTGTTGTTTCTTGTTAATTTTCTTGTTAATAGGATGCAATGCTTCATCTTCTTGGGCATTTCAATTCGTAAAGTACAATAATACACATTACATTATGACTGAAGGAGTTTTAGAGAATAAACAACTTGGTGAAAAGTTAAGCGACGTAAAATACCACCTCAACAAAGAACAAGATAGTAAAGAATTGTCTTCAAATATTTATCCAGTTGGAACAAAAATTTATGCTATTAATAACATAGATATTTCAAAAGCGATTGCCGTAGTTAATGAAAAAGGAGAAATAATAAAACTTGTAGCAGAGGAATAAGTAGGAGAATTTTATAACATCCAGATATAGGATGTTAGCCTAAAAACCTAAAACCTTCGCATCCTGCGAAAACGGCTAACTGACCTGCGTCGTGCAGGCCTAGGCACAATTCAAAATCCGACGCATTGTTTATCTGTAGCGAAAGCGAAGCGACAGCTACAAATGTTTTCTGTGCGACAGCAACAATTACGCCAAGGCGAAATTGATTAATACAAAAAAAGCCGAGGAATAAATCCTCGACTTTTCTAGGTGCCTAGCGACGTCCTACTCTCACAGGGGGAAGCCCCCAACTACCATCGGCGCTAAAGAGCTTAACTTCCGTGTTCGGTATGGGAACGGGTGTGA
>NZ_JBNNUX010000062.1:0-12725 GCF_050280145.1 Lysinibacillus sp. NPDC093688 | reverse complement strand
GTAAAAGTTCGACGTTGACGTGTCATAGTAGCACGCTCCCTTTTTTTAATAGTCTAAGTTTACAACCCCTTATTTTATCTGTCCAACTTAGTGTACCCTATCCAATGGCCCGATTGTTGAACATAAGTTAGATAACACTATTCAACTAAACTGCCCCGTTAGTTGAATAACTACTCATCTATTCCCTCACTTTTCGTTTTTGCAACAAGGTAATATTCATCAGAAACTTCTTCGCACTATCTCAACAAAGTTTAACGCCGAACTTAGGCATACACTCTGCCTTCGATGAATATCTTAATGGGAAATTATTTTTTAATAATTGGGGGTGATACACTTGGGATACTTTGTAACTGTCGAAACAGGCGTCAACGTATTTATAGAGGACATCAATCCGATGGGAAATAAAACGATACTTTTTATTCATGGATGGCCGCTAAACCATAACCAGTTCGAATATCAGTTCAACTTCCTTCCAACGCTTGGATATCGTTGTATCGGAATGGACTGGAGGGGATATGGCAAATCGGATAAACCTATTAGCGGGTACAGTTTCGATAGATTAGCAGATGATGTACGCATGGTCATCGAGACGTTACAGTTAAGAAACATAACACTGGCAGGACACTCTACAGGAGGCGCGATCTCGATTCGTTATATGGCTCGTTACAAAGGGTATGGGGTATCTAAACTCGTCCTGATCGACGCTGCCTCTCCATCTAGCGTTCCAAAAGAATTTACAAATAAAATCATCGAAGATACAAATATCCGATTGGTTCGTTTTAATGGGATTACAAGCGGCGAATTGGGCGACTTCCGCCATTATGGTCACACTTAGAGATGAAAATGTTTACAACGATCTCGGTCAAATCGATGTACCCACATTAGTTATTCACGGAATTCATGATAAAATCGTTCCGTTTACCCAAGCTGAGGAAACAAATAAGCTGATCAAAAATTCGAAGCTAGTTCCGTTCCAACACAGCGGCCATTGCGCTTTTTTAGAGGAGCGCGATAGATTCAACCAATTATTATCTTCTTTTGCATAACGACTGGGGATAGCAACACCGTCGCCAATTAAGGAAGCGTACCCAAAGCAAAGATTGGTGCTGTTAAATTCGAATTAAAAGCTGTTTATCGTCAATTTAAAACAACAACTGGCACTTCATGTGCTGTATTCCGTTATGCAACAATAACAGGTTACTATGAAAAATACGTGAACAAATTTACGCAATAAACAAAAGCTCCCTTTAATTAGGAAGCTTTTTCTACTAAATTAGAAAGGAAAGAGTATTATCAGAAATACTTTTAAATGTAAAAGGAGCAATGTCTTAAAAGACTTTGCTCCCACTTGACTAAAACCCCCGTTATTTGAATAAATCCCCTCTATAATAACCGTTCCCAATTAGGGTCTTTTTCATTAGGTTTTATTCCAAACTCAATAAAAAATATTGAATATAATTAGTTTTTTTCTAATACGACATTTGGATAAATGGGGTCTTTCAATTCAAATTCATACGTAATTCCGTCTACTATTCCTACTACCTTTTCACTATCATAAAGGTCGAGCATAAATCCTGCCACTTCTTTAGCAGTATGATACTTTGGTAAAATTTCGGCTAATTCAACATTTTCTTGGAGATCATAAGAACGTTTTGTAAATTCGGTTTCAGTTGAAGCTGGAGCTAATACTTTTGCTTGCATGTTTGCACCTTGAGCTTTTAGTTCATGTGAAAGCCCTTCTGTAAACGCACTTACATAAAACTTAGTTGAGCAGTAGGTAACAGCATCTGCAACAATTCTATATCCTCCACCTGATGAAACATTGATTAATTGAGTTCCTTCAATATTAGAGTAATCTCGTACGAAAAGTGATGACAAAATTGTTAGAGCTTCGATATTTAAATGTAACATTGTCTCGATTTTATTTAAATTTTGGTCTCCAACAGATGCGAAATTTCCAAATCCTGCATTGTTTATCCAAGTCTCAATTTGATAATTTTTAAGTCCTTCATAAAGCTCATATACATTTTTACTAACTGATAAATCAGTTGTTCGAATAATAACGTCTAAATCAGAATTAATCTTTGCTATTTCTGATTTTAATCTCTCAAGCTCATTAGTTCTGCGAGCAACTAGGACTAAGTTTTTCCCACGTAATGCAAAAGCTAAAGCAGTTTCATAACCAATACCTGAACTTGCACCTGTAATAACTGTATATTTCACTTATATTCCTCCTAAATGATACTCTTTGCTTGTGTTGTACAAATTTATTATAATTTGTACAGTTGTAATTATATTCCTTAGAGTAAACTCTAAGTCAAATCCTTTTTTGACCCTTAGTATTTCTATAAAAAGAGGAGGTAAATAAATATGTACACTATCGGTGAAATAGCTCAAATATTAGGGGTTAGTACACACACGTTACGATATTATGAAAAAGAGAGTATCATTCTCCCCGATCGAAATGAAAATGGAGAAAGAAGGTATACTGATTATCATCTAAAATGGTTAACCTTTATTCTTAAATTAAAAGAAACTCAAATGCCCATAACACAAATTAAAGAATATACCAGTTTATTTAAAAAAGGGGAACAAACTACTGAAGCAAGGTTAAAACTTTTAGAAGATCATAAAAGTTCTATTGAAGTCCAAATAAACACATTACAAGAAACATATAAAATGCTTGAGAAAAAAATATCAGCATATAGAGAATCTATTCGAAATAGAAAATAATTTCCATGATAACAAAATATATTTTAGTAAAATAGAGGTTGTTGTCATGGGATATGACTGAAGCCCTAAGAGTTGAGCCACCTTCAACGAAAAGTTCAATACCGTACAAGGCTACTATTAGAAGATGCAAGCGATACAGCTGCTAGCAATCTCAACGGGTTATTTCTTATTCAACAAATCTGCACCATTAGGATTCAATAAGAAAAAAAGAGTTGCATATGCAACTCAATGATCTTCAAGTAAAGCACCCGTTTGTTGAAGATCATTGCTGAGCATTGATTAAAAAAAACACCTTTTCAATAAAGTCTTTTTGTATAACTTTCCCGAAGCCTTTCAGCAATTATATCAACACTGGAGTTTGGAATCTTAGCGTGTTCAAATAAAATTTTAGCAGCAGATGGTAATGTTTCTTTATTAGCCCAAGAGGACGGTTCCCATAATTTTGACCTCTTAAAAGCTTTTGCACAATGTATGAAACATTCCTCTACTTCCACTCCAATACCTACAATAGGTTTTTGTCCTTTAACAGCCATCTTTTCAAGTAGTTCATCATCTTTTACCAAACAAGCCTTACCGTTAACTCTGAGTGTTTCCCCTAATCCCGGAATAAAAAATAAAAGACCCACTTTCGGATTTAGTAAAATATTACGCATAGAATCTATTCTTTTGTTTCCTGGTCTTTCTGGAATAATTAAATGCTTATTATCTAGTACACGAACAAAACCAGGCATATCCCCTCTTGGTGAAACATCACAGAAACCTAAATTATCAGTAGTTGAAATCACTAAAAAAGGTGACTTAGAAATAAAATCATAACAATGATGGTCTAAATCTGTAATCACCTTTCTTATTACTAATTCACTCGGAAATCCAATAATTGAACGTAATTCTTCTTCGGTTTCAATAGTATTTTTAAATTTTTTATTTTGTTCCAAATAGACTTCGCTCCTTCGATTTACGACTAACATATGAACTGACAATACCATTCTTCTTTAATTAAATGGCCCTTAAAAGCAAAAAGGAAGCAATTCTTATTCCGTGAAAGCACCCGTTAGTTAAACAAGAAGGAAAATGTTCTAATAAAAGTGAATGAAAAATTCTTAATTCTGGCTTTTTTCTTTCTTTTCCCAAGTGTTCCAAAGAATATATACAATAGCCAACAAAATTGAAAAGGTTACAAACATAAAATAAGTATTAATATTAAAATTTTGGTTGTTCATGTGAATATCCAATCCCGAAGTAATGCTTTGAATATCTTGGGCATTTGCAACACCTTCTCTATTGATTAACGCAATTTTTATGACTTCACGATATTCATTCAATTCATTTTTTTGATAAAAAATGGAGACAGTTAAGTGAACGAGTATGCCAAATATGCTGATGATAAAAACAGTGGTGCTAATCGAACTCATACGAAAAATATGAACCCATAATATCACCATAAAGATGAGTAGTGGAATTAAAATCCAAATTATCAATAAAGCCGGATTACCATTTCCTGACATATCCCCTGGAGTTGGAGTCACTTGGTTAACTATTAGGAAGATTCCTAATGCTAAAATATGAACAACGAATAGCTTAACCTTTGCAAATTTCACTGTACAAACCCCCTCTTCTTACTTCACTAACTATCACACAGTCATTAAAAAACAAAGGACATTATAGCTAATAAAATCCTTCATCTTTATTTTTTTTGTTCCATAATATTTCTAACAAACAATTGCTTATTTTTATGAGCAATTGTACTTACTATCGCAAGTAATAGCCCCGAAATAATGAATACAATTCTAATTCCTAACAAATCTGCTAATAGTCCCATAACAAGAGAGCCAACGCCAAAAATTCCAGTTCCGATAGCGCCTAATGAGGTATAAACAGTTGACAACTGTTCTTTTGACACACTAGTTTGTATTACCGTTTGTTGAGGGATTTTTTTAATTTGTCCAAAAAGCCCTACACAGAGAGATAAAAGTAAGGAAATGATTGGAATGCTGTTTAGGCTAAATAATATTGTGAATAGGAAACTTGCGAATGAACCGACAAAAATAAAGGTTCCTATTTTCTTTTCAACAAAAGAAGAAAATTTAATACAATAAGCACTTCCTAAAATCAGACCTAAAAAGTTAGCTCCATTGATAAATCCCCACCATTTTTCATCAACGTTCAAAGCATCGTTGACAAACACATATAAAATAGCAGCTATCCAAACCGTTGCTGCAATTGTTTCCAAAAATTCTATCCAAGCAATCCTTCTTAATACCGGAGTGTTAGATAAAGTTTTCCAACCCTCTTTAATCTTTTCTAGTTTCCCTTTTAACTCGGTTGTTTCATAGATTACACTTTCTAAAAGGCAAAGTAATATGCTTGCAATTACAAATAAACATCCAACTAACCAAATAAGTTGTTGAGAACTCATAATAATTAGCAATGAACTTCCTACGAACCACATACCTGCTTGTATGACCTGCGTAATAGTTTCTGAAATTCCATTAGCTTGGATTAGATGTTCAGGTTTAACATAGAATGGAGTCAATGTCTGTCGTATTGGATCTGCACATCCGTCAAAAAAAGCAATCAATCCTATTATTAAAAAGATAAAATAATAATTAGCTGCTGTTAAACCAATTAACATAAACCCTAGAATAAAGAGTAAAATTGTCTTTACAATTTGTGACCCAGCAAGTAACCATTTAAGATTGAATTTCTCAACCAAAAGAGGTGTCAGCAGACTGGATATAAACATAGAAGAAGCAATTGTAAATGGAACAAACGATGCTGCAATTGCAGAACCTGTTAATACAAAAATTGTACTTATAACGCTGACTATATATAATACATCGCCTATATTAGCGAGTGACTGACCCAATAGTAATAAAGAAAAATTTCTATTCAATTTCATTATAATTCCCCCAATATTTCATTCGAATTTTGGCTTAATAGGGGAATATTAGATTGGACTATTCATTAAAATTTGACTCCTATCATATATCGGACAAATCTGGGGGACGTAGATTTATCACAAGTTTTGTATCATCCATAAATATTTAAATGAATTATAGCATTGTTTTTCAATATATTACATTAATATCCATATATTATTTTCTTTACGATCCCTTTATTTTTATTCAGTATTTCTAATAATAAAAGAATCCTTCTTCCGCTAAACTCCCTCTATAAACATTGAAGTATCAACGGTTTTCATCACTTCGTGATGAAGAAAAAATATTTTTCCACTTGATTTATAAACAGTATTTTTAATTTATAGTTATAATTTACAATCTGAGTGTACGCTTCGCTAAAACTAATGGAAATCATTAGCTTTTTAATCCACTATGTGATGCACAATGGATCTCTGCAATACTTATGACGACGTACCCTCCCATGTCTCTTAGCGTCATTTGCGCTTACATTCCTTCGTTCGGTCTATTCATAAGGCAGAGGCCTGCTATGCTGCCCCAGAGACTCATAGTCTGAGTTTAGTTATTTTGCTGGCTTCTCCGTGTCATCCTTCTTTTTATAGTTCGATGAAAGAATTAATTAAGCTGCCTCTGCGAGACAGTAGAGGTCATTCATCATATGTTGCTCGTTAAAAAAGACTTTCTTTTTGCATATGCCATGTAATACCTTCAGTAATTTACCACAGAGTATCACCATTGACTGCTTTCCCCTTAAGGGATTTTGGATTGCAAGAAAGGTCGGATGAAATAGTATAATTAAGCGTTATTTAACTTATTTCGTAAGAGGTGCTTAGTATGTTTAAAAAGAAAATATTGATTGGACATTCAGAAGATACTGCCCAGGCAATTATTGAACACAGAGAAAAAGGGAACGTTCAATCAGAAGATACCGTCCAGGCAATGATCGAACACTTAGAGACAAGTAACATTCCGTTTGAAGATACTGTCCAGACAATTCTCGAATACTTAGAGAAAAGTAATGTCCCATTGGAAGTAGATATCGAAGCCTTTTTAAAGCCGTCGTCTGAAGTATATGAGCTTTTTTATACGGTCAAAGTTCAAAAAAAATATGCAAAACAAGCGGAAGCCTTTGTTACGCAGTATGTGTCGCAAGAAGATCTGATGCATCGGTATAAAGTGGCGAATAAGAAAAGTAGAAAATTAGAGAGAAAGGAAAAAGCTCTTTATTTGTTTGTAGCTTTTATATACTTTATAGCGGTAGCTGCCATCGAAATGGGTAAGAGCTTAGGATTGGAGATTGTTCCGTCTATCGGTTGCGCCGTGTTATTGATGGGTGGTATGTTTATGACGATAAAATTTTACAAAGAGATGAAAAAAGAATCGGGTGATTCGAGAGAGACCTATAAATGGTTGATGATTGTCGGTATTGCTTGGATATTTTATGCCGTTGCTTCTTTTATATCTGTATTTCGACTTTTTAGTTGGCTTTCTTTCATTTACTTACTGCTTCTTCCACATATCTCCACATTTTTCTAGTTTGCAGAAGCAACAATCTATACGAAAGCAGCCTTTAATAAAGAAAAAAAGAGCTGCATATGCAACTCAATGATCTTCAAGTAAAGCACCCCCGTTAGTTGAATAAGGAATTTAATTTAATAATCACCATTACTTATTAAATTTATCGTAATCAAATAAAGCAGAGCAGAGGAAAAAGTTTCGTTACCAAATTATAAACAGCTTATATTTTAAAAAAGTACAAAGTTGATTCAGGTTATCTCTTATACAAGAGTGAAATGCATCAAGAAACATATTTATTCGTACAAGCATGCGATTTAAAAGAACGTTTTATCGATAAACTTCATTCAAAGGCATTCTCTACATTTCATCGAGACATGTTCATTACAGAAGATGTGCCTAACAAAATGATTGTACAAATCGAAGCATCGATAAAGTATTATGAAGAAGAAGAAATTTTGCATATTTATGGACAACAGATGTAGCATGATAACGCATACTTCGTTGGTAATCGGGCTACTCTTGAAAAGTTACGAGATCAAATCAATCAGGCACTTCAATACGGAGAGAAAAAAGACGTATTTTCCCCAAATGATAGTGAAGGCTTTGATTTGTACGTAGCATGTGTAGATGATCAATTCAATTAGGAGCAATTAGATGCTCCTTACCATGACTCTGAAATCTTTGAAAAAAGTAAATATCCTATTAAAGCGTTTAACAAATATAAATTTGATAGATAACATAAATAAAACACAAAAATCATATATAAATAATGATTTTTGTGTTCATTTTATTAAAAGTACTTATGTTTATGATACGGTTCTCCACGCTGTCTGTAACAGCATTTTAAAGCCATCCTTTAACGGTGGCCTTGAAACTCAAAATCTATTTTGCTTCATTCTCGAAAATGATGACCATTTTTTTACTTCCTAAGTATTCAACGGAAGTATTTAACTGTTCTGAAACGAAGCGTATAGGAACAAAAGTAGTGTTACCTCTCAAAAGTAATGGAGAGTCAAACATCATCGTTTGCTGGTTTACCCGTACTTGTCTGTTCCCGACTACCCAGCGTATCGTCTTATCGTTTTTTTGAATCGTTACTTCTTTCGTGCTTTGGTTCCAGCTTACGTTCGCCCCCAGCTTCTCGGAGACGAAACGAATCGGTACATAAGTACGATCCATGTATATAAATGGAGCTGCCGTCATACTGTTAGCTCTGTCACCCACATATGCTGTAGTGCTTCCGATTACTAGACGCTGCGTCTTCCTCTGAGACATTCTAACTTCTTCAGGATTACTATTATTAAGATGTATTTTTCGGAATATTTGGAATGATTTAGTACCTTGACTCAAGTCCAGGTTGTTGTTATACAGATCAGCTCCATGGTCGTACTCGAAAGAACTACTAAATGCAATATTTTGTATGGGTTCCAAATCCCAAATCCGATTGTCGTTCAAGTAGAGGGCAACCAGACGTTTCATATTCCTTAACGGTTCCAAATCATAAAGCTGATTCGATGATAAGCCCAGCGATGTCATGTCGACTAATTTCGATAAAGGGGCAAGATCCTTAATGTTATTATTACTTGCATCAAGGCTATTAATGTTAACTAATCCTGCTAACGGTTTAAGATCAGTAATATTGTTGTTGCTAATTGAAAGCGACGTTAGGTTGACCAATTTCGCTAGCGGTTTAAGATCAGTAACATTGTTGCCGACAATTGAAAGCCCCGTTAGGTTGACCAATTTCGCTAGCGGTGTCATATCAGCAATCTTATTACTGCCAACTGACAGTGATGTTAAATTGGTAGATAGCAGCTGCAGTGGCGAAATATCATGAATCTGGTTATTATAAACACCTAATTCTGTCAGCTTCGTTAATTTGCTGAGAGGCTCTATATCATGAATTTGATTATAACCAACATTTAAACTTGTCAGCTTTGTTAATTTGCCGAGAGGCCCTATATCCTCGATTTTATTACTGCTCAAATCCAAACGAGTCATTTCAATGGCACCCGATAGACCATGAATATTCGAAATTTGATTTCCATTAGCTGTAAGATGTTGTAAACGAGGGAGTTGTTTTACTACATCCAAAGATGAGATTTGATTATGAGTAATAGTAAGAGATTCCAGATCCTTCATAGCTGACAAATCTTCAATCGAAGTAATTTGGTTTCCCCTAAGGTTGAGATTTCGGATCTTTGTAAGCCCCTTTAGAGATGAGATATCAGCAATGTCATTATAGGATAAATTTAATTGCGTAATATTTGTGGCGTACTCCAATCCTTGCAAACTTTTAATTTCCTTATCTGATAAATTAACGTCCGTAAGTGTCTCTAAATCTGATTTGGTAACCGATTCTTCGCTAGTTTTTTTCAATAATGATTTAATAGCAGTTTCAAGATTTGGGTCAGCAAAGACCACTTCTTCGCTAATAGCCACCTCCGCATAGATTTGTTTTGAAAAGCTTGTACATAGCGCGATAATAATTAAAAAAACAGTAAAACGTTTCATCTTTCTGACTTCCTCTCCTATGACTTTACTAGGTTGCATTGCTTGGAACTGACGAATTGAAAGTCCATTATGCCATATAGCATGTGACATCTTACAAAATCGTTAGGTTTTCTAATGTCCATTAAATGAATCAGTCCTTTATTATCCTTTTCTTCAGTTTAGCATTATATCCCAATGATTCTCTTCTAAAGGCTATGATTAACTTGAATTCTTCTTGTACTAACCTGCCTCGTTAGTAAAAAAAAAATCGTCCTCACTTGTAGGAGAAACACCACCTTTCCAATATTTCTCCATAGAATACTTTACCTATCAAATCTTAACAATTTATGGCCTTATTTTATATATGTAATTTTTTCCACTCTCAACTAACCTGCCAGTTAGTACAATAAGAAAAAAGAGCTGTCTAAACAGCTCTTTTTTCCTTAAGGAAAGCACCCCGTTAGTTTTAGTGAAAATCTTCACAAATTTTCTTAACTAATGGTTACTGTTCTATTTACTGTTTTATAGGTCTTTCAAAAATCAATTCATAGTATGACCCTACTGCAACTCCTTTAAAAACGTATTAAAGTAAAGGTGCAGGAAGTTCAATAATATTTTTTGGGTGAATTTTACGGAAATTAAGTTGGAAATTTATTACTAATATTTTGTATTATATTTACCACTCTACTACTTGTATTGAGAACACCATGATTAGATACCCTCTCTAATTTTAATTGGTCTTTAAAACAGGCAAGCCAATTTCTATTTCCGTTTGACGTTGGATGACAAAAATCTAAAGTACCTTTTTGAATACTGCCAGCAAAAATACCAGCATCAAAATCACGTACAGAAATCATGCCGTCTAAGTTGTGATATTCTTTTTCCGTAATTTTACCACTTTCGAATAAGTATTGACGTAGTCCATATATTTCTTTTCTTGAACAGTTAGTTACATCTATTATTTTAGCTATTTCTTCGTCGTTACCGTTTGTGACTTTTAAGGAATTTACTACTTCTCTTATTTCTTCTGCTGAAATTATAGGATAAAATTCATACGGTTTTCCATTTGGATCTACTCGCATGTTTGAATTCGTAGTAGATAAATCCTTTTTGGCTAATTCGTTTAGATAAAATTTAAAATTATGATTTAATTGATTACTTTTCTGTTTTACTTTTTTATCAAAAGAGTTTGTTATGTTATAAGAAGAAATTTTCATTTTTTAGTCCGTCCTTTTCTTTGACTATTTGGATTTTTGACGATACCTTATTTTAATATTAACACAAATTTACTTTGTTTGAAATTTAACACAAAATCACCCGCGCTTATTGAACTAACCTGCCCCGTTAGCCATCCATGTAGCGCAAAATCAGCGCTACACCACAGAGAATGAAAATGTGAAAACCGGGTATAGGATACTACGGCTGGGAGAGGAAGGTCGATGAACTATGGTGCCATAGAGCCCATCCGTTAGTCTGACTCCAACGACCACGGTGCATCACAGAATGTCGCTCCCTTACGGGAAGCACTCATGGGAGATTAATCCTACTCTGGTTGTTGCACCAGCCTCCAACACTATTTGCCGTAGAAAGGATGATTACAATGGAAGTAATCATTGAACGCGCATGTGGGATGGACGTTCACAAGGATTCCATTACTGCATGTGTTATGACTCCAAAAGGAAAGGAGATTCAAACGTTTTCCACTAAAACTGTATTTCTATTACAGTTAATCGACTGGATCAAGGAGCATGGTTGTACCCACGTAGCAATGGAGAGTACAGGTGTATTTTGGAAGCCGATCGTTAACTTACTTGAAGCTGAGAATGTTGAATTTTTAGTAGTGAATGCTCAACATATGAAAGCAGTACCAGGTCGCAAGACCGATGTGAAAGACGCAGAATGGATCGCCAAACTACTTCGACACGGACTACTCAAAGCAAGTTTTATTCCGGACCGAAATCAACGAGAACTACGAGAGTTAGTTCGATACCGTCGTAGTATTATTGAAGAGCGTGCTAGACAACATAATCGGATTCAAAAGGTACTAGAAGGAGCAAATATCAAACTTGGCTCCGTTGTATCCGACATTATGGGTGTCTCATCTCGTGACATGCTTCGTGCCATCGCAGATGGAGAGGATGATCCTGAAAAACTAGCGAGCTTTGCTCGAAGAACAATGAAGAAGAAAAAGGATGAGCTTGAACTCGCTCTTCGCGGATATATCAATCCACATCAGCGGCTAATGTTAAAAACCATTCTTACCCATATTGATTTTCTTAGTGAACAGATTGAACTGTTAAATCTGGAGGTAGCTACTAGACTATCTTCTCACCAAGAAGATATAGAACGGTTGGATTCCATTCCTGGCATCGCTACTCGAATGGCTGAGCAAATCTTAGCAGAAGTCGGAACTGACGTGGAGAAGCAATTCCCCAGTGCGGCTCACTTATGTTCCTGGGCAAGACTAGTACCTGGACACAACGAGAGTGCTGGTAAAAGGAAATCAACTAACATGAAAAAAGGAAACAAATACTTGAAATCAGCTTTAATAGAAGCTGCTCATTCTGTCAGAGGATCCAAAACCTACCTGGGTGCGATGTATAGACGAACTGCTTCGCGAAAAGGTAAAAAGCGAGCAGGAATATCCGTTGCCCATGCAATTTTAAGAATCGCCTACTATCTCTTAACACGCAAAGAAATGTACGTAAACTTAGGTGAAGATTACTTTGACAAGCAAAAAGAACAATCTATTGTACGATATTCAGTTCGAAGACTTGAAAACTTAGGGTATAACGTCACAATCGTTGAACCGGATGCCTCCTAATCCAACAAATAATTCTTTCCTAATTTTGACGCTGCAAATTTTAAAAAACAAATGAGCTGCGTCTGCTTTAGTGTTGTCTTTATTCCGAAATTGAAGAGTTTAATTTTCATGGGAGTTTAATAAGAACAGCGACGCTTCTTCCATAATCGCGCCCGTTAATGGAATAACTGTAAGCTAATGAAGCTTTTTTAAAAGCTGCGTTTCCCTGCCCAGGCTCCTTGCATTTTACTGAGGAATAC
>NZ_JBNNUX010000061.1:0-13006 GCF_050280145.1 Lysinibacillus sp. NPDC093688 | reverse complement strand
CGAAGCGTCAGCAACAAATGTTTTATCTGTGCGAAAGCGAAGCGTCAGCAACAAATGTTTTATCTGTGCGAAAGCGAAGCGTCAGCAACAAAGCGAGTAGCCCGTAGTGGAAATCAGCCTCCTCGAATTAATCGAATGTATAAAAATGGTTATTCAGCACACCTGACACTTTATTTGATGTTTATTATTTTTCCGACAAGTTAAAAGACTATAATGCTGTTGGGAAGAAGCTAAAAATTAGTATTTTTTATGTCAATTCATTGTTAACTAATGAATTGAAGAATTACCATATGTTACGATAAAAATGTAAGAAACTAGAGGAGGTTGACTTATTATGAAAGCAGCAAGATGGTATAAAGCAAAAGACATCCGTGTAGAAAACATTGAAGAACCAGTAATTTCATCTGGAAAAGTAAAAATCAAAGTACATTGGACAGGGATTTGCGGTAGTGATTTACATGAATACGCAGCTGGCCCAATTTTCATTCCAGTGGAACATCCTCACTATGTAAGTAAAGATATTGCGCCAATCGTTATGGGACATGAGTTCTCTGGTGAAGTAGTAGAAATTGGCGAAGGTGTTACAAAGGTACAAGTTGGAGATCCTGTCGTTGTAGAACCTATTCTTGCGTGTGGCGAATGTGCCGCTTGTAAAAAAGGGAAATATAATATTTGTAAGCACTTAGGATTCCACGGTCTTTCTGGCGGTGGCGGAGGTTTCTCTGAATATACAATGGTAGATGAAAAAATGGTACACAAAATGCCCGAGGGTCTTTCCTTTGAACAAGGTGCACTTGTTGAACCTGCAGCAGTAGCATTACATGCAGTTCGTCAAAGCAAACTAAAAGCTGGCGATACAGCTGCTGTCTTTGGTACAGGGCCAATCGGTCTTCTTGTTATCGAGGCATTGCGTGCAGCTGGAGCAGCCGAAATTTATGCGGTAGAACTTTCGGCAGAGCGTGCTGCTAAAGCATTAGAGCTAGGCGCTACAGCCGTTATTAATCCTAAAGATGAGGATGCAGTAGCTCGTCTACATGAATTAACAAATGGTGGCGTAGATGTTGCATTTGAAGTAACAGGTGTTCCTGTAGTATTACAGCAAGCGATTGATTCAACAACATTTGAAGGTGAAACAATTATCGTTTCTATTTGGGAAACTGCAGCTTCTATTCTTCCTAACAATATCGTACTAACAGAGCGTTCTGTAAAAGGTATTATTGCCTATCGCGATATTTTCCCAGCAGTTATGGAATTAATGAAACAAGGCTACTTCCCTGCTGAAAAACTTGTGACAAAACGAATTGCTCTTGATGAAGTCGTAACAGAAGGCTTCGAGGCACTAATGAAAGAGCGAAACCATATTAAAATCCTTGTCAATTCACAAGCTTAATATATAAGAGCCAGGTAGAGAAAACTAAGAAGCTTTTCTCTACCTGTTTTTAATTAAATGCCATCCCTAACTTTTGGTGATGAACCTATTTCCTCTCCATTTTTTTCATAATATCCAGATTCGCCATTAGGAAGTTCACCTTATTTTCTCCAAAAGTCCCTAACGTACGTTTTTCCGTATTTACTTCTATAATTTTTTCAATCTCATCCTTCGAAAGCCCACTTGCTTTGGCAATTCGTTCAACTTGTATTTCTGCAGCCTTCACACTAATATGTGGATCCAAACCTGAGCCTGAAGCTGTCATTAAATCAGCAGGTATGTCTTGTCGTTTTACAGATGGGTTTGCTAGTAAAAACTTCTCGATATCTGCTTCTATCCGTTTCTTTAATTCTGGATTGGATGGTGCATAGTTAAACGTTCCAGAGCTAACACCACTATAGTTCACCTGGCCATTTTCGTCTGGGATCGTATCCTCTTTCGTATAGACATTATAGTTAACAGAGGAGACACGCCCCCAGAAATATTCCGGCGCAGTAAAAGCTTGACCGATTAATTCTGAACCAACAACTTCACCTTCCACTTCTATTAAACTACCATTTGCTTTATGATGAAATAATCCTTGAGCTAATGCAGTTACTGCAAATGGGTATATAAAACCACATAAAACGAACATTGTCATTGTAATTAAAAATGCTTGCTTAGAATTCTCAAAAAATTTCCGCATGTCCTTCCTCCTATAAACCAAACATCTGGAATAGTGGTCCAACTAGTAAATCAATCAACTTAATGCCGATAAAAGGAGCGATAATCCCACCTACGCCATAAACAAGTAGGTTCTTATTTAATAATTTTGTAGCACTCATCGGCACATACTTTACACCCTTCATTGCAATAGGTATTAATAATGGGATAATTACTGCGTTAAAAATTAAAGCAGAAATAATCGCACTGGATGGAGAATTGAGGTTCATAATGTTTAATGTACCCATCTCTGGTACAGCGACCATTAACATAGCTGGGATAATGGCAAAATACTTTGCGATATCATTTGCAATACTGAAAGTCGTTAATGCCCCTCGCGTCATGAGCAACTGTTTCCCTATTTCTACAACTTCAATAATTTTAGTTGGATTTGAATCTAAATCGACCATGTTCGCAGCTTCCTTTGCTGCATTTGTTCCCGAATTCATGGCAAGACCTACGTTAGCTTGTGCTAATGCAGGGGCATCGTTCGTCCCGTCACCAGTCATAGCTACTACTTTCCCTTGTGCCTGCTCATCTTTAATGACTTGAATTTTGTCTTCCGGCTTACTTTCTGCAATAAAGCTGTCCACCCCTGCTTCCTTTGCGATGGCCGCAGCGGTTAGAGGATTATCTCCTGTACACATGATCGTTTTAATGCCCATTGCTCGAAGCTGGTCAAAGCGTTCCTTGAGTCCTGCCTTTACGACATCCTTTAAGTAAATGACACCTAAAATTTTATCGTTTAGCGCTACTACGAGTGGTGTCCCGCCAACAGAAGATACTTGTTGAATCAGCTGTTCCAAATTTGTAGGAATGCTATGACCTGCGTTTATGCTCTCTTTTTTTATCGTATCATAGGCTCCTTTTCGAATTTTTGTGCCATCCTTCATATCCAAACCACTCATACGAGTCTGTGCGGTAAAGGGAATATGTTCGCTTAGCTTGATAATGTTTTCTTCATCGTCAGTATTCACTCCTAATTCACAAGCAAGTGACAAAATAGACTTTCCTTCAGGTGTATCATCTGTTAAAGAACTAAGGAATGCAGCTTGCATTAAATCTTTACTTTCTACACCTTTTACTGGGAGAAACTCAGCTGCCATTCGATTTCCGTAAGTAATAGTTCCTGTTTTATCTAAGATTAATGTATCTACATCTCCACACGCCTCTACGGCTCTTCCAGACATCGCAATAACATTAAACTGAGTCACTCTATCCATTCCTGCAATACCAATCGCCGACAATAATCCACCAATCGTTGTAGGAATTAAACAAACTGTCAGGGCAATTAACGTTGCGATAGAAATCGGTACATTTAAATAAATTGTCATTGGATAGAGTGTCACAACAACTAATAAGAAAATAATCGTTAGGCTTACTAAAAGTGTATTGAGCGCTATCTCATTTGGCGTTTTTTTACGACTGGCTCCTTCGATGAGCGCGATCATTTTATCTAAAAATGATTCACCAGGCATCGAAGTAATTTCGATCATCAACCAGTCACTCGTAACCGTCGTACCACCTGTAACTGATGAAAAATCTCCACCCCGTTCCTTTACAACAGGCGCAGATTCACCTGTTATCGCCGATTCATCTACTGTAGCAATTCCTTCAATAACTTCTCCATCATTTGGAATAACCTCACCTGCCTGAACTAAAACAATATCGCCCTTTTTTAATTCATGTGCCTGTTTAAGTATTTCAGAGCCATCACTAAGTAAAACACGAGCTTGTGTAACTGTTTTTGTGTTTTTTAACGTTTGAACCTGCGCCTTTCCTCGACCTTCAGCAATCGACTCGGCAAAGTTTGCAAATAGAATGGTTACAAAAAGAATGATCGCGACGATCGCATTATACAATCGATCATGTTCTCCTACTCCGCTACCAAACATATTCGGAAAGAGGGTTAATAGCAGCACAAACATAAACCCTACTTCTACTACAAACATAACTGGATTTTTCAGCATATATAGTGGACTAAATTTCTTTAAAGCGTCTATAATCGAGCTTTTAAGCATATCGCCCGTAATCAAACCTTTTCTTGCTGTTTCCATAGGTGTCTCTCCTTATTAATAATCAATTTCGCCTCGGCGTAATTGCGTCCGGATTTTGAATTGTGCTCGCACAATTCATTCCTTTCAAAATCCGTGACATCCGCCGGAGGCTTTAGGCCAACGTGATGTTGGTCACTCAGTCGTTGCCACAGGACGTGGCGTTCTTAGACTGAGTCCCTCTATTTCAGCAGGTATTTGGATACCCACTGAAAAGGAATCATATCCGCATTCATCTCACCACATTCCGAGACAGGAGTCTTAAGCTGAATGAAGATAAAGTTGTAAGTGCTCCGTAATTGGCCCGAGTGCTAATGCCGGTAAAAATGTAAGAGCACCAATCATTAGAACGATAGCAACAAGTAAAAATGTAAAAATAGTATTATCTGTTCTCAAGGTTCCCACCGAGTCACTGTGAAACATTTTTTTCGCTAGTAGAGACGCTATAGCTAGTTGAATAATGATCGTCAAATAGCGTCCAAAGAACATTGCTAGCCCTGTCGTCACATTCCAAAATGTTGAGTTGTCAGCTAATCCTTCAAAACCTGAGCCATTATTTGCAGAGGCAGAGGCAAATTCATAAAGTACTTGAGATAAACCATGTGCACCTGGATTCGTTATGCCTGCTACACCTGCTGTTGTTGCAACTGCAAGTGCTGAAAATAGTAGAATAATAGCAGGATGGATTAAAATACAAAGAGCAATTAGCTTCATTTCCTTCTCTTCAATTTTCTTTCCTAAAAACTGAGGTGTTCGACCAATCATTAAACAGGCGATGAAAATTGTCAGGAGTACATACATCATCATGTTCATCAGACCGACTCCTTTGCCTCCAAACACAACATTTAGCATCATATTAAACATCGGAACAAGACCACCAAGCGGCGTTAACGTATCATGCATATTGTTGACAGATCCCGTTGTAAAAGCAGTGGTCACGGTCGTAAATAACGCTGATTGTGCCACCCCAAAGCGCATCTCTTTTCCTTCCATACTGCCAAGCTCCTGTGCAATTCCGAGCTCACTAATGATCGGATTACCAGCTCTCTCTGCAACATACACCGTCACTAATCCAACTAAGAATAGCGCACTCATTGCCACAAAAATGGCGAGCCCTTGTTTTCCAAAGATCGTTTTCCTTTTTCCATATGCAACCATTAAACTAAAGGCAACTACACAAGCACCTGGTAATAGCATCATAGATAACATTTCCACAATATTAGAAATGACCGTTGGGTTTTCAAAAGGTGTTGTCGAATTCGCCCCATTAAAACCACCACCATTTGTTCCTATATGCTTGATAGATTCAAGAGAGGCTACAGGTCCAAGTGCAATATCTTGTAGTTTACCTTCTATTGTTTGTATAGTTTTATTCGCACTCAAGGTTTGTGGTGAACCTTGAGATACTAAAATAATGGCCACAACAATAGATATAGGCATTAACACACGTGTAATAACACGAACAAAATCCACAAAGAAATTGCCAATAGTGTCAGTTTTAGCAACAAGACGACGGCAGAATGCCATACAAGCGGCATAACCAGTAGCTGCAGATGTAAACATCATAAAGATAATGATTAGCATTTGTGATAAATAACTTAGTCCTGATTCGCCACTATAGTGCTGAAGATTTGTATTCGTCATAAATGAAATTATGGTATTAAATGAAAGTGTTGCTCCCATATTGTCAATATCATTTGGGTTTAAAAACAACATAGCTTGAATTCGCAAAAGAACGTATCCAATAAATACCATAAATGCGTTCGACAAAATTAATGAAAGTACATACTGTTTACCCGTCATATCTACTTGCTTAATGCCACATAATTTATAAATAACGGCATCAAATCTATCCAATATTGGATCAAGCAATGTTTTTTGTTGCATTGTCACCCTAAATAAATAGTGACCAGTTAAAATAACGATTGGTAAAGAAATAATTAATACGATGGCGATTTGCCACATAATGCAATACCTCCTACAAGCCTATTAATAGTTTTCAGGATAAAGTAATGCATGCCCTAGATAACCGAAAAGGAATACAAGTACAATCCCCATAAAAATCCACATTTTTTATTCCCCCTTACTTTTCATCGACTAACTTGAAGCACCAAGCTGTTAATGCATATAGACTTGCAAAGCTTATGATGAGTAAGCCAATCATATAAAAGTCCATCAATCGAGCACCCTCCTTTATTTGGATGCTCTCATCATACTGACTTTCAAATTAATGTAGTGTTAGGAAATCGCTTTTCCTATTAAGAAACTATAAAGAGGGAAAATCTTAATACTTTCTTAATGGAAAATAACGCTATAATACAAATGAGGTGAAAGAGGATGGAAAATACACGTCCAACTCCAGAGACGTTTTTAGCGAGGCTTCAACAGGAAGAACAATTTGTAGGGAAGCTAAAGATCTTTCTTGGTTATGCTGCTGGAGTAGGTAAAACTTATGCAATGCTAGATGCAGCACATCAAGCACAAAAACTTGGTAAAGATGTGGTAGTTGGCTATGTAGAACCACATCCTCGTCCAGATACGTTAGCTTTACTCGAAGGACTTGAGCAAATTCCTACGAAAAAAATAATTTATAAAGGGAAACCTTTTCAGGAATTAGATATTGATGAGGTACTAAAGCGCAAACCAGAAATTGTCATTATTGATGAATTGGCACATAGCAATGTTCCAACGATGCGTCACAAAAAACGTTTTGGAGATGTAGAGGAATTACTTGCAAAGGGCATTCATGTCTATACAACCGTAAATATTCAACATATTGAAAGCCTACACGATATAGTAGAAGAAATAACCGGGATAAAAGTACGAGAGCGTATTCCAGATTATTTAATTGATCAAGCTGCACAAATAAAAATTGTCGATATTGAACCAGATGAGTTAATTCAACGCCTACAAGAAGGCAAAATTTATGTAAAACAACAAGCTGAAAAAGCGTTACAATCTTTTTTTTGTAAACAAAATTTAGTATCCCTTCGAGAAATTGCATTACGTAGAGCTGCAGATACGATTAACTATAAGCAGGTAAACGGCGACGAATCTATAAAGCATCATGTACAAATCGAAGAGCATTTACTTGTTGGTATTAGTAGCTCTCCTACGAATGCCAAGGTTATTCGAACTACCGCACGACTTGCACAGGCATTACATGGAAAATTCACAGCACTTTACGTACAAAATGTCCGAGAGCATGATAGGAATAACGCAAATTCTGAACGACTTCATCAGCATATAAAGCTTGTTGAACAGCTTGGTGGCCATGTCGTAATAGTTCAGGAAGATGATGTAGCTGCTGCCCTTGCCAACTATGCACAAATTAGTGGTGTCACAAAATTAGTCATTGGTAGAACTAGCATGAGAAAAAAATGGTGGCGACCAAACACAAAAATCAGTGATCGACTCAACGAATTTGTGCCGAATTTAGCCATACATATAGTCCCAGATCAGGAAAATGAACAATTCTACTTCCCTACTGTAAAAAATAAGCTGTCATTTGAATGGCTTGACTTATTAAAAATGGCTGTAGTATTTGGCATAGTATCAGTTGTTGGGCTATATTTTTACACAATTGGTGTCAGCGACTCGAACATTATCACTATCTACATTTTAGGTGTTTTAATTCTTGCCATTTGGTCATCAGGTTGGATGATGAGCATTATTAGCTCCATCATAGCAGTACTGCTTTTTAATTATTTTTTTACTGAACCACGATTTTCATTTAACGCCTATCATCGCGACTATCCGATGACCTTTGTAATCATGTTCCTTTCAGGATTGATTACAAGTAGCCTAACGAAAAAAATAAAAGAGCAAACCATTGTAGCTGTTCGTAAATCTTATCGAACGGAGGTGCTCCTTGAGACAAATCGTAGGCTACAACATGCTAAGTCAATAGAAGAAATTATTACTGAAGGCATGTCACAAATCGTTAAATTAGTAGAAAAACCAGTACAATTTTTTGAGATAGAAAATAACTTAATTGTGAACTCTATTTTTTTCCGTACCGAGAGCATATCTAGTATTGAAAATAAGAAGATAGCTTCCCTCTTCGAGAATCCGAATGAGCATGGTGTAGTAAGCTGGGTTATCAATAATAAGCATGGAGCAGGTGTATCCACTGATATATTTCCTGAAGTGAATGCCTACTATTTACCGGTTATTTCAAATGGGAGTGTTAAAGGTGTTATCGGTATTGCCCTGTCAAAGCAATCACCATTACCTGCATTTGAGCGTAATATTTTGCATGCCATTATTAATGATTTTTCATTCGCACTTGATAAATGGTATTTACAAAAACTCAACGCAGAAGTAGCTAGAGAAGTTGAAATGGAACAAATGCGAGCAAACCTTTTGCGCGCAGTTTCTCATGATTTAAGAACACCGCTAACTGCTATTTCCGGTAATGCAGATATATTACTATCTAATGCACCTCAAATTCGAGAGGATGAAAAAAGCAAAATATATGAGGATATTTATAAAAATTCGAAATGGCTTGTACAAATGGTCGAAAACTTACTTGCTGTGTCTAAATTAGAGGACGGACAATTTGCAATGGAGATGCAATTGGAACTTGTAGAAGATATTATTCAAGAGGCACTATCGCATGTCGTTCGTCTTAACAATAAACATGAAATATCCTATCATATTGAACCAGAATTTCTATTTGCTGTAATGGATGCACGACTGATTATTCAAGTTCTAATTAATATTATTGATAATGCATTGACCTATACACCATCCGGTAGTGCTATTACTATAAAGGTCAAAGAATCTGAACGTTTCGTACATTTTAGTATTACTGATGATGGCCCCGGCATTGATGATGCTATAAAAAACAACCTTTTTGAGCCATTTACTACCGGAAAAGTACAGCGGAGCGATAGTCGAAGAGGCTTGGGTTTAGGCTTAGCGCTATGTCAAACTATTTTAAAATTACATGGTAGTGAAATAACAGTTTCGGATAATAAACCAAAAGGAACAATATTTAAGTTTTCACTGAAAAAAAGTTCATTACCTAAAATCAGGGATGACCTTTATTAAATTGTAGTGGAGGTTGGGCGATTTCTTAGGATCAGTGTCATAGACGGAACTCTAATCAGACGTTCAGACGTCCCTATGTAAACGCCCAATTGGAAATCCCCCCACCCACGTTATGGGGATGAGCTGAAAAAGGAGTAGTGAAATTCGATGAGTAAACGAATTCTAGTAGTAGAAGACGATGTAGCCATTGGTAATTTAATTAAAATGACATTAGCTACCCAGCAGTATGAATTCGACATTGCACGAGATGGTAATAGTGCTCTACAAAAGGCTCTTGCTATGAATCCAGACGTTTTTATTTTGGATTTAGGGCTACCAGACATAGACGGTGTCGAGCTTATAACGAAAATTAGAAGCTGGACTCAAACACCTATTATCGTAGTTAGTGCACGCGGCGAAGAGCACGATAAAATCAATGCTTTAAATGCTGGTGCAGACGATTATGTTACAAAGCCTTTCAGTGTTGAAGAGCTATTAGCCCGAATTCGAGTAGCTTTGAGAAGAATGTCATTTGAGCATCCGTCAGAAAATGAACCTTCTGTCTTTGTAAATGGTCATTTACAAATAAACTACGCGGCAAATACAGTGTTTGTAAATGGCAAAGAAGTACATTTGACGCCTATTGAATATAAGCTCTTAGTTATTTTATCAAAGCATGTCGGTAAAGTTTTAACGCATAATTTTATTTTAAAAGAAATTTGGCATAACGCACTTCAATCGGACGTTCCAAGTCTAAGAGTTTTTATGGCTACTCTTCGAAAGAAAATAGAGGACAATCCAGCTAACCCAAAGCTAATCCAGACACATGTCCGCGTTGGGTACAGGATGCTTCGCTGTCATGATGAAGAATAAGGTTGATCTTGCTTTAACTTCGCTAACCCAATAATACTTTAAACAGGAAACTTATTATTGATAGACAAGATAAAAAATGATAATATTTATCTGATAATGATTATCACTCACAAGAAAGTAGGTAGATCTTATGAACCTTCATGCGGTTCAATTGGGTGAACAAGTTAAAGTGAAAGATCTACAGCAAATTGACTCTCTTTTATGTAAACGATTAAATGCTTTTGGTATAAAAGAAGGCTGTCAAGTTTGTATGGTCCAAAAAGGATGGTTTTCTGGAGCTTGTATTTTGGAATGTCAAGGACAGAAAATCGGACTTAGAAAAAAAGATTTAATGGATATAAAGGTCGAACAAGTATGAGTAGGTTAGCTTTAATAGGAAACCCGAATATCGGTAAAACATCATTGTTCAATACGTTGACAAATTCGTATGAATACGTTGGCAATTGGAGTGGTGTAACCGTTGAAAAAAAAGTAGGACAAGTAAAAAAACTACAAAAAGAAATTATTGATTTACCTGGTGTATATACACTTAATCCCATTTCAAGAGATGAAAGTGTTGTTACTTCATTTTTACTTGAAGATCAGGTAGATGGAATTTTAAATATTATCGATGCCTCTAATTTCGAACGAAATATGCAATTAACAGTAGATATACTTGAATTAAGCAAGCCTGTTTTCATCTGTTTAAATATGATTGACGTAGCGAAAAAGAAAGGCATTTCAATAAATGTCGAAAAATTACAGAGTTCTTTGGGAGTACCTGTTATTCCAATAAGCGCTCGTACTGGTAAAGGTGTCGAAGGTATTTATGCTGCGATTCAAGCCTCCGATCATACTCAACAACGTTTTACATTAACCTATGATGACCAAATTGAAGAAGGCATCTCAAAAATTGAAGCATTGTTACAGCATATTCCTGAAGAACAAAGAAGATGGTGTACTATTCAATTTTTAATAGGAAATGATGCTGTTGACGCTTATTTGAAAGACAAGGAATACTTTGAACAACTTGCTGCCATGCGAGATGCTTTAGAGAAACAAATAGGAGAACCATTAAATAAAGCTATTGCTAAGAAACGTGATTTATATATTTCTAACATCTACAGCGAAGTAATCATACAAGAGAAAAGTGAAACACAATGGTCAGAGAAAGTTGATAAAATTCTAACACATCCGATTTTAGGTGTTCCGATTTTCTTAGCGCTTATGTTTTTAATGTTTCAAGCAACTTTTGCATGGATTGGTACCCCTCTTTCTGATTTCCTGGATGGCATTGTAGGCGGACCGCTTACAGATACTGTTACTCAGGGCTTAGAAGCTATTGGTGCGGCCCCTTTTATTATTAATTTAATATGTGATGGGATCATTGCAGGAGTTGGTGGCGTCTTAGTTTTCATTCCACAAATCTTTGTACTGTTTTTCTTTATTTCACTATTAGAAGATTCCGGGTATATGGCGAGAATTGCTGTTGTTATGGATCGCATTATGGAATTTTTCGGCTTAAACGGCAAGGCCTTTATACCGATGATTGTAAGCTTTGGATGTAATGTTCCTGGTGTAATGGCTGCGAGAACAATTGAACAGCCAAGAGAACGACTATTAACTATTCTTGTTGCTCCGTTTATGAGCTGTTCAGCAAGGTTACCTGTATACGCTTTGTTTGGTGCAGCATTTTTTACTGCACATCAATCCTTAGTCGTATTCTCCCTATATGTAATGGGTATAGTGGTAGCGCTTATTGTAACAAAATTATTGTCGATGACGATCTTAAAAAATGAAACTTCAGTTTTTATTGTTGAATTACCAGCTTATCATGTACCACAGCTTAAAACACTTTGGCGTTCCACTTGGGAAAAAGGAAAAGGATTTTTCCGCAAGGCTGGTACTATAATCTTTGCAGGCTCCGTGATTATTTGGCTTCTTTCTTATTTAGGACCACATGGCGCTAATGTCAATATGGATGATAGCTTTTTAGCAATTATTGGAGGCGCTTTTGGTGTGTTGTTTATCCCACTTGGCTTTGGAACATGGCAAGCCGGTGCATCCCTTATTGCTGGTTTCCTGGCAAAAGAAGTAATTGTTTCGACAATGGCGATTATTTATGGCGTAAGTGAAGGTGTCTTATCGTCTACAATGACAACTCATTTTACAGCTTTAAGTGCTTATACATTCTTGGCCTTTGTTTTACTGTACATGCCTTGTTTAGCTACAGTAGGTGCAATAAAAAGAGAAACACAGTCTGTGAAATGGACATTATTCGCAACCATTTATCCATTTGTTGTGGCATATCTTATTGCACTTATGATTTATGGTATTGGGAATTTATTGATGTGAGGTGTATAGAATGTCTTTATTGATTAATATCTTAATCGGTAGTATTATATTTGGCTATGCTGGTATTACCTTATATAAGAGCATTAAGAAGCAAAAGAAGGGCAAATGCGCATCGTGCTCATTACAGAAAAGTTGCTCCTCTAACGCTTGTGTCCCCCCTTCTCAACTGAAAGATTTTACTACTAAATAAATAGAGCGAGGTATTTCCAAACTGTTAATTCGTTGGAGATTACCTCGCTTTTTTGTGCACTTTTAGAGATGGAGTGCAGGAATTTTGAAATGACATTTTGCTAAAACGTATACCATGTGAATAAGTTGATCTTCGTTCCAGCTGGGCGGCTCCTCGGGGATCAGCAATAGAGGAACGAAGGCTAAAACCATCACATCCTGTGATAACGCCTTCGTGACCAACATCGTGTTGGCCCAAGCGGCTCATCGGACGCCCCATGGAAGCTCTGCTCTGCGCGAAAGCGAAGCGTCAGCGGCAAATGTTTTATCTGTGCGAAAGCGAAGCGTCAGCAACAAATGTTTTATCTGTGCGAAAGCGAAGCGTCAGCAACAAATGTTTTATCTGTGCGAA
>NZ_JBNNUX010000060.1:0-13881 GCF_050280145.1 Lysinibacillus sp. NPDC093688 | reverse complement strand
GTCACACCCGTTCCCATACCGAACACGGAAGTTAAGCTCTTTAGCGCCGATGGTAGTTGGGGGCTTCCCCCTGTGAGAGTAGGACATCGCTAGGCACCTGAAAAAGTCGAGGATTTATTCCTCGGCTTTTTTGTTTGCAGTTTTTTAGTATGTTAACCCAAACAATATTGCTTCCCGCCAATTAGTAAGCCAAAGGTTGAGAAATGAAGAATCTAATCATAAAAGCCGAAGCTAAGAAACTTTCGATGACGGAGCAAAATATTGAGCGTCAGCTGACGAAGATGCAGGATCTGATAACTTGATAGTTTTGAATAAAGTTTAAAATTAATTCTAATAAAAGAAAAGAAAGTACATTGAACAAAGATTGATCAAAATGCTTTCTTTTCCTGAGTAAACAGTTTATATATTTTTTTGTAGCTCTTATTCAAATGTTATAATTCAATGTATCTAAAAAACGTTGATGGGTTAAATCAGCCTTCATCAAATCCTAAATTAACCGGCTCTAATGGCAAGTTTTCTTGACCAAGCATATTTGTTGATGTAACAGATAAATCTACTTCTTCAAACTTAAATCCATCAGCCCACACTTTACCTGTTCCTGATAATAGAATACCGAAGTGAATAGAAGCACTTTCTTTTGGTACATCTAGTACAATCGAATAGAAGTTCCAGTCCGTTGTACCTTGAATAGGTCTATTATCCATATTATCAAACTGAATCACGTCACCTGTACCATTATCTACGCGACACCAAACTCCACATTTTACAACTTCTTCTGTCTTTACGAAACAAGATAGTTTTATACGTTTTCCTAACCAGTTTTCTGCTGAAAAACTTTGCATCATTGTCCCGAATTGATCTTCACCTACATCTGTTTTGGAAGTCAGTAAACCTGATTTCATGCCCGTATGAAATATTTGTCCATCCGTTTTCATTTCGTAAAAAGTTGGGTGTGAACCACTTAAGATCCAGCCTTTAATTGTCGTTATATCACTCATATTTTTTTCCTCCATCCCTTGAAGTGTTCGCATGATTTTGCGATATTTGCCAGGTGGCATTTTATATAGCTCTTTAAAAGAACGTGTGAATGCTTCTTGTGATTGATAACGTAACTCAAAAGCAATTTGAATGATCGATTCATCTGAATATAATAAATACATTGCTGCTGTTGCCAGTCTTCGTTTTCGAATATATTCACTTATCGTCAATCCAGTTTCTTGTTTGAAAATACGTGATAAATGAAATTTTGAATAGCCAATATGTGATGCATAATCATCTAACTGCCATTCATCTAATAAACACTCTTCTAAAGAATAAATTACATCTTGAGTTACTTTGCTATACATATTGCTCACCTCACTTCCTAATTTTAGAGGATTTATAATTTAATTTTTTGATATTAATTGCTATTTTGCTTCTCTTTCTATAACCGAGTGAATAGTATAAAAATTGATTTTTATTCTAATCCCAAAAGAGGGGGGGCTGTAAAATCAAATTCCTATTTCCGCTAGCATGTTCTAAAAAGCGTTTCAACTTATTGTAGAAACGCCTGTTAATTCAATAAAATTTATATCTTTTAGTCGCTAAAATCATTTTCATAAGGACTAGCGTACAAATCTACATCAAATTCAGCTTCAATGTTTGCAGCAAACTTTATGATGTCTTTACTCAGATATAAAGCAGGGGTATTTCCCTCTTCTATTTTAACGACGATAAAGAATTTACACTCCAAGGTGTAAGTCTCTTTTATTTCATTAAGGATTAACGACTTATTTTGTAGTTTATCTATAATTTGTTGGAGTTGGTTATTTACATCAAGCGAAGCCTGATAACCTGTTCCTAAATCCCAACTTGTCTCTTTTCTATAACAAACAGTAGAACGGTTTGGAATTAAATCACCTTTTTTAAAAGCTTCAGTAGGTGTTACTCCTAACTTTTCCGTTACGTCATCTATTGAAAACTCATCTCCATACAAGCTGAAGCAAACCATTACTTGAGTTTTGTCCAATTTTAATTTTCTCCTCCATATAGTCCCATTTATCATTTTTTATATCATCCTTCTATCCTGCGCCGTTAGTGCAATAAAGAAAAAAGAGCCGCACATGCAACTCAATGATCTTTAATTAATGCCACCGTAAGTTTAAGAAGAACAGTGACGCTTATTAAACAATCGCGCCCGATCGTTGAAAATGATTAAACAGTTCTGTTCCAAACTATAAATCCCATAAACCATCTTTTAATAAACTCCCTACTTATACCTATTTAATATTTCTTCTGGAATATGACAATAATCATTTGGACATCTAGCTAACCTATCTTGATGTTCTTCTGCACTTCTCAAATAGTTTGTAAGAGGTAATACTTCAACAACTATAAGGTCGTGATCATCTCTTTCATCAAGAAACGCCTTCGCCTCTATTAAGTGTTCAGGCTTTTCACTATATATTCCTGTTCTATATTTCTCGCCAACATCCTGTCCTTGTTTGTTCAAACTGTATGGATCAATGATTTCAAATAAATATCCCATTAATTCCCTGATTGTTACAACTGTCGGGTCAAATCCTGTTTTTACACATTCGGCGTACCCATCATAATCACCTTCAAGTGTAAGACTTGTTCCATTAGCTCTTCCTGCTTCTGTAAACTTAACCCCAGGTAAAGTTTTTATAAAAGCTTGTACTCCCCATAAACATCCACCTGCTAAATATACTACTTCCATATTGACTCTCCTCTTCGTTAAAAAAATAAAAAAATTCATTCCAAGTAAATAGGAGGAAAAAATGTAGTTAGTAAGTCTACTACACATTAAAATAATGACAAATTTTATTCTCCACATTATGGACCGATTGTTGAACTAAACTGCGCCGTTAGTTCAATAAAGAAAAAAAGAGCTGCATATGCAACTCAATGATCTTTAATTAACACACCCATTAGTTCAACAATCATATTCAATTGTCTTTCGCTACTGACTCATTTATCAATTTGCAAAGGTAGCCGACTATGTATTCTCTGCTTGTCGTTTCTTCAATATCGTTATTCTCGGCAAGATCGTCTAATCCTTTATTATAGCTTCCCATAGGGGTGTGCCCTCAAATTGTTCATACGGATGTGACATACTACTGTATACCTCTAAAGCTCACTTGTTATTCCATTTCTTTAATCATAACATATTCTCTTGGTGAACTATCCTGCTCCGTATTTCTTCACAATCTTTATAGTGATATTAACATAGATACCTAATAAAAGATTAAGCTTCAAGGAGATACCATAATCATAAAAAATCTAAAAGTTAATTGATTTAATCCCTTTTATTTATCGTTGCTTTTAGAAGGCAGAGAAAACTGACCAATTCGTATTAAGGTTATGAAAAAAAGTGGAGTTACTATCATGCGATAGTAACTCCACACAGCTTGTTAATGAAATTATTTCCAATTAAAACCCTTTTTTGCTAAGAAATCTTTGATATGAGGACGGCGTTGTTCAATTAAGAAATCAGCCATTTGCTTTGTCCAGTTATCAATTTTTCGATTGGATGAGCGATTATTATAGTATGTTTCCATTGTGTCGTTGTAAGTTGGTAAAAGCTCCTCATATTGTTCTGCATTGTATTCATTTTCATGTAATACTGCTGCGACAGGTAAACGAGGTTTTACTTCATTGCGACGTGCAGGAACCCCAATTGTTAAGCCGAATAGTGGGAAAACATAGTCAGGTAGATTGAATAATTCGCTTATTTCCTCTAGCTTATTACGCACTCCTCCGATGTAACAAATTCCATATCCCATTGATTCTGCAGCAACAACAAAGTTTTGCGCGAATAATGATACATCGGCTACTCCAACAAGTACGTTTTCTGCCGAATCAGCCACAATGTCTACACCTTCTAATTTACCTGCTGATTGAAGACGTTTGAAATCTACACAGAAGACAAAGGCGCCACCAGAAGTCTCATATTGACGAGGATTACCAGAGAGCAACCCTAGTTTTTCTTTTTTCTCCTCATCTGTTACCCAAATAACACTATAAGCTTGCACAAAATGTGATGTAGCAGCCATTTGTGCAGTAGCAATTAATTCTTCAATAATTTCCTTTGAAATCGGATTTCCATCATAAATACGAACCGAAGAGTGGTTACGTAATAATTCTTTAACCATCAAAAAAATCCCCTTTACCCTTTTATATATCAAGAGCATATCACGCTTTTTCTTCAAAATCGAATTTTTTCGACGTTGAAATTATTTTTAAATAATTTGCGAATGCATAAAACTTCTCGTAAAACAAAATATTTTGTTAATTATAGATTAAAAATTCTAAATAGTTTAAAATTATCTTGGGCGGTTTATTTGGTTAGATTTCTAATAAATGGATTACTATACCAAAAAGAGTAAACCGGGAATCTAGTTGAACAAAATAAAGTCGGATGGAGGAATAAGGGATGGAAGAAAAGTTGGCGAAAAAGCTTCGTAATGAACAGCTACGGAGCAAGGTAGTAACAGCAGATGAAGCAGCGTCTTGGATTAAGGATGGTATGGTACTTGGGATGAGTGGGTTTACCCGTGCTGGTGACGTTAAAGTAGTACCGCTTGCACTTGTGGAAAAAGCTAAAAAAGAGAACTTCAAGGTAGATGTATATACAGGTGCATCACTCGGTCCAGAAGTCGACCAATACTTAGCAGAAGCTGGCGTTATTCGTAAACGTGGACCTTTCCAAGCAGATGCCGGCATTCGTAATAAAATCAACAGTGGTGAAATCACATTCGTTGATGCACATCTATCACATAATGCAGAGCTAGTACGTCAAGGTATTATCGGTCCCATTGACTTTGCGATTATTGAAGCAGCTGCTATTACAGAAGACGGCTTACTAATTCCTACAACTTCAGTTGGCAACTCTCCGATTTTTGTGCAAGAAGCAGACCAAATAATCATTGAGTTGAACGTAGCGCAGCTTGATGCATTAGAGGGTGTCCATGATATTTTTGTACCAGGACTACAGGGGAAACGTGATCCAATTCCATTGCAAAATGTATCCGATCGACTTGGCACAATTGGTATACCACTAGATTTAGATAAAGTAAAAGGTATTGTGATTTCAGATATTTTAGATGCACCATCAACGATTGTTCCTGCGGATGAAGAAACAGATATAATGGCTAATCATTTATTAAATTTCCTACGCGAAGAAATTAAAGTAGGTCGTTTAACAACAAGCTTAAGACCTATTCAATCGGGTGTAGGCTCAGTAGCGAATGCCGTTTTATTAGGTTTTAAAGATTCTGAGTTTGAGAACTTAGAAGTATATTCAGAAGTGCTGCAAGACGCGGTATTCGAATTAATTGATGCAGGAAAGGTAAATTTCGCGTCTGCCACTTCTATTACCCTGTCCGAGGAAGTAGGCAACAGAGTTTATGGGAATTTTGAGAAATATACAGATAAACTAGTATTACGTCCGCAAGAGATTTCTAACCAACCAGAAATTATTCGCCGACTCGGGTTAATCTCTGTTAATACAGCATTAGAAGTGGATATTTACGGGAATGTGAATTCTACACATGTTTCTGGCACAAAAATGATGAATGGAATCGGCGGCTCTGGAGATTTTGCACGTAATGCGCGATTAGGTATTTTCGTCACAAAATCTTACGCGAAAGGCGGAAATATTTCTAGTATCGTTCCAATGGTGTCGCATGTCGACCATACAGAGCATGATGTAAACGTCATCGTAACTGAGCAGGGGGTGGCAGACTTACGTGGGCTTGCTCCAAAAGAACGGGTGGGACTCATTATCGATAACTGTGCACACCCGGAATACCGTGAGCAATTATGGAAGTATTTTAACGATGCCAATGAAGTAACAGGTGGACATCATACGCCACATGTTCTAGAAAAAGCACTCTCATGGCATGTGAATTACGCAAAAAATGGTACGATGAAGAACCCAGCTTTATCGAAATAAACAATCGAAAAAGCCTTGAAGGACAGTTGATTTGTTCCTTCAAGGCTTCTTGTTGTTTTAAAAACGGCTTCTTCTGGCTCATCATCAAAAGTTGTGGATGACATTTGTAAAAACATATGCCATGTATATTAGTTGATTGGAGTGGAGGCTGGGTGACTCCTTGGGGATCAGCGTCACAGATGAGACCCTGGAGCGAGCAGCGCGAGTGAAGCGGCTCATCGGACGCCCCCAGGAAAGCGCCCAGCCGGAACGGAAATCAACCACACGTTATGGTGATGATCCCTTCTCTTTACAATAATCCAATCCATTTCCAATACGTTGCGGAGAATAGAAGAACTAGGATGTATCCAATGATCGTTAATGGAATACCAGATTTTAAGAAATCCTTTGTTGTAAAGGCTCCTGTACCATAGGCAAGCATATTTTGCGGTGCACTAATAGGTAAGAGGAAGCCAAAGCTAATAACAAATTGTTGCACGATAACGAAACCAACTTGATCGACATTAGCCGTTAATGTTGAGGCTAAAACGATAAACACTGGTATAAGCGCAGACGCTAAGCTTGTTGCACTCGCAAAGCCTAAATGAATAAGAATATTAAATAAAGTGACAAGCGCAATGGTTGCAAGAATTGGCATAGAATCTAAACCGAGTGAACCGAATACTTTATCAGATAACCACGATGCACCTTTCGTATTAAGCAAGACCGTTCCTAGCATAATTCCTACTGCAAAGACGATAATTGTCCCCCAGGGAATATGCGGTTCAACTTGCTTCCACGTATAGACCCCGACTTTGGGCATTAATAAAATAGCGATTGCAATGATTGTGACGGTTGTTGTATCGAATGGGTGGAGTTTGCCCTCAGTAGCCCAGAAAAATAGTAAAACTACAGATGTTATGATTAATCGAATTTCGGGAGCTTTTAATGGGCCAAGTTCCGCAAGCTGTTTTTTGATTACTTCTCGGCCACCTTCGATATTACTTGTTTCAGGCTTAATTAGTGTAATCATAATGAAAAATAGAGCCACTGACATGATGATGGAGAAGGGGGCAGCATAAAGCAACCAAGCACCCCAAGAAATATCCACACCAAATTGTTCTTTAATGAAATTTAAAGCGACCATATTTTGAGCTGCTGCCGTTTTAATACCGATATTCCAAATGGAGACAGCTTGCACAGAGGTAATGACAAGTAAAGCAGCAAGTCGACTATCACGTGGTAAACCAAATGCCGCTACCATTCCAAGTAGTATTGGTACAACTGCGCCTGCACGTGCAGTAGCAGAAGGGACGAAGAATGCGAGTGCAATAGATACTAAAATAGCACCGAAGACAATGGCTTTCGTTTTTGTCCCTACTAGTGAAAGAATCCATAGCGCAAGACGTTTATGTAAATTGGTAATTTGCATGGCTGCCGCTAGGAAAAGAGCTGCGGCTACTAGTGCAACTGCTGAATTACTAAATCCACTTAATGCTAATTTTAATGCATCTGATGTTCCTAGCTCTCTCGTTGGATCTTCCATTGACGGAGCTAATCCTAGTAAAACTGTAACGAGAGCAATAATCATGGCAGAGCTAACGGGATAGGATACTGCTTCTGTAACCCAAAGAATGACCGCGAAAGCTAAAATAGCCAAGGCCCGTTGTCCAGCTACAGGTAAATCGCCGTTGCTCGGTAAAAAAGTTATGATGATTAGTGAAGCGAAGGCTAATGCGATCCAGAGTGGTTTCAAATTACGTTTCGGTTTTGCTTGTTCGGAAGTAGACATACTTTCTCATCCTTTCTAACATTTTCTATAACATCGACTAGTAAAATGCTTTATTAAGAAAGTAAATTGTCTATTTATTGTAAAAAAAGCTAGTGTGTTCAAATGCTCTCTAGTTATAGCGATAATGGGCAGTTACGAGAAAATACGCGGTCATAGAAAAGACAATAATATCCAAAAGATATTAGTTTTTCTTTTTGAATGCAGAAGTAACTTTAGGTTCAGTTCCTAGCATCAATCGTTTAATATTTTCGATATGCAAAATGATGGCTATACCAAAAAGAAATAAGGCTATAATCGTTGGGCCGACCCCAGGAATCCATAAATATGTGGCTGTACAAAAAACGAGATAAAATTCAAGTACACCGACAATTAAAAAGCTCGTCACGAAAGAAAAAATAACAAATAAAATGAGTGCAAATAAGCCAACTTTCCAATCAATCGCAAGTAATATCCCGATAATTGAAGCAGTTCCTTTGCCGCCATTGAAGCCCATATAAAATGGGAAATTATGACCTAGAATGACACCGGCTGCTACGATATAGATAAAGAGCCAAACTTGTACTTCAGTTAATTGTGTTATATCAGCAAGATAGACATGTGCACCGATTATAGCTGCAACACCTTTACCGATATCGATAAGTGCAACTAATATACCGTATTTCCATCCGAGGGAGAGTGTTGCGTTGGAGGCACCTGCATTGCCATATCCAGCCTTTTTTAAATCTACCCCGGATAAAAACTGAGCAACTTTAGAGCCGTGAACACAGCCAATCAAATAACCAACAAGAAGAAAAATGATAACCGCTTTTAACATAAAAGTCCTCCTTTCTAAATAATAAGCTCATCACCAAAAGTTAGGGATGACATCTTTGTATATAAGTTGATTGGAGTGGAGACTGGGCGACTCCTCGGGGGTCAGCGATAGGGGAACGAAGGCTAAAACCATCACATCCTGTGATAACGCCTTCGTGACCAACATCGGTGCTGCTGCCGCTTCGTTAGCACTACGCTTTCGCGCAGAAAACATCTGTTGGCCCGAGACCCTGGAGCGAGCAAGTAGAGGAACGAAGGCTAAAAGCATCACGTCCTGTGATAACGCCTTCGTGACCAACATCCTGTTGCCCCAAGCGGCTCATCGGACGCCCCCAGGAAAGCGCCCAGTCGGAACGTAAATCAACCCCACTTTTTGATGAGAAACTAGTAAACATTAAAATAATGTATGCGTTCGTTTTACGTAAAAAAGCAGACAGAAGTTTCGGAAAAAATAAAATTTTAGTGTTGACAGAGAAAAAGTCTATGTTTATACTTTGTAACAACGATGGAAATTGAATCTCATACTCTTATCAAGAGCGGCGGAGGGATAGGCCCTATGATGCCCGGCAACCAGTAAGTGACGAACTTGCTAAGGTGCTAATTCCTACAGATTCTTACTTGGATCTGGCAGATAAGGGGAGGAAAACTTGCACCCGCAACCCTCTTCTTAGCTGAAGAGGGTTTTTGTTTTCTACTGAAAAAATCCTCCTCATCTCCGGTACCATCGTAAAAAAATAACCATATGGAGGTATACAATGACAAATTTTAAACCAGAAACATTGCTGTTACACGGTGGCCAAGAGCCAGACCCGGTAACAGGATCTCGTACAGTACCAGTATATCGCTCAACGGCATTCGTTTTTAAAGACACTGCTCATGCGCAACGTCTTTTTGCCTTAGAGGAAGCTGGCAATATTTATACACGAATTACAAACCCAACTGTAGATGTTTTTGAAAAACGCGTCGCTTTATTAGAAGGCGGTACAGCAGCGGTAGCACTTTCATCTGGTGCAGCAGCTATTGCATTTTCAATTTTAAATCTTGCAGGGGCAGGTGATGAAATTGTTGCTGGTAGCTCTTTGTACGGAGGTACTTATAATTTATTCGCCAACACACTACCAAACTACGGTATTAAAACAATTTTTGTAGATGAAACAAATCCAGAAAATTTCAAAGCAGCTATTACGGATAAAACAAAAGCAGTGTTCGCTGAAGTTTACGGTAACCCAAGTTTGAAAGTGCTAGACATTGAAGCAGTAGCGAATATAGCACATGAAAACGGCTTGCCATTAATTATTGATAGCACATTTGCTTCACCATATGGCTCTACACCAATTGACTTCGGTGCAGATATCGTTGTTCATTCCGCAACGAAATGGATCGGCGGCCATGGTACAACTTTAGGTGGCGTTGTAGTAGATGCAGGGAAGTTTGATTGGACTCGCGGACGCTTCCCAGGCTTTACGGAGCCAGATGCTTCTTATCACGGTTTGCGTTATGGTATCGATACAGCAGCGGCTGCATTTGCCACAAAACTGCGAGTGCAATTGCTACGCGACTTTGGACCAACATTAAGTGCAGATGCAGCATTTAATTTATTACAAGGTTTAGAAACGCTTCATTTGCGTATTCCTAAACACAATGAAAATGCATTGGCGGTAGCTGAATATTTACGAAACCACCCATCTGTGGAATATGTAAATTACAATGGCTTAGAAGATTTCCCAACTCATGAGTTAGCTAAAAAATATTTGAGAAATGGCTTCGGTTCAGTGCTTACATTTGGCATTAAAGGTGGACGAGAAGCAGGGCGTAAATTGATCGATAGTGTGAAATTATTCTCGCACGTAGCAAATGTAGGGGATGCCAAATCATTAATTATCCATCCAGCATCTACTACACATCAGCAACTATCAGCTGAAGAGCTAATCCAAACTGGCGTAACCGAGTCGCTCATTCGCTTATCCATCGGTTTAGAGGCAGTAGAGGACATTATTGGAGATTTAGAACAAGCTATTGAACAAGTAACAGCTTCACAACAACAAGTAGAAGCCTAATAAAAAAACACATTGGCTAATGTTGTAGCGTTTACGTATTTTCTCATTCGATAGGCCTCATTTGGTAATGCGTAAAACGTTGCTACATCATCCGCTTGCCTCATTTGGTAAGGGTAACTAAAATTCTTCGGAAGTAATACCTAGTAATTTGATAAGTATTATTGACTTGTTTAATTCCTTGTTTTATACTAGGAAATAAGAAAAGCGTTCGACATTTAGTTTTCATAAGTGCTCCCCCACTTTTGAAATATATGAAGCGGAGTAGTTGCTCAGTCAGTAACTACTCTTATCTACCAAAACTGATGATAAAGGAGTGTTTTAAATGGGAAATGTGTATAGTGCGCAAAACATTGCATCTTATCTTATTTATGAGTTAAATGAAGGTCATGTGTTTGTGAACAACATGTCCATTCAAAACATACTTGCGTCAGTTGAGAGTAAATGGCAAGAGATCTTTGGACATTCAGCTTTTAAGGAAATTCTTTATGTCAAAGAGGAAGGCTATACAGTAAAAGAAGTTTTTGAAGCTTATGAAGGCTATGGGGCAAGTCATATTCCTCTACCTGCAACAGAGTATTACTTAAAATACGGCACATTCCAATTAGTTGAACGTACGTATGCAATACCAAATTTTACGCTAGAGGAAATAAGACTAGTGCAACAAGCTTTAATACAATATCGTTATAAATTGCTACCCAAAGCTAGTTAATTATCCCTCATATAATTAGGCTCATTCTCTGCTGCTACAGGGAATGAGCTTTTTAATTAGATGTTGGAAGATATACTAGCATAATTGAAAAAATTTTTATTAATATATTTCAAAAGAACAATTTTTATGAATGTATTTACATACATATATATAATAGAAGAAAGACATTTATTTTTGGCTCATCACCAAAAGTTGCGGATGACAATTTGTTAAAATTTATTCCATATATAAGTTGATTTGCTCATCGGACGCCCCCAGGAAAGTGCCCAGCCGCAACGGAAATCAACCCCACGCTTTAGTGATGATCCTTATTTTTCTATAAAGAATCGTCAATATTTGTTCAATTATTATAGATCAAGTGAAAAATCATATAATAAAAGGAATGAAAACGATTTCTTTTGCACTTCTAGGGTAAACAAATGTCCATCCTAGAAAGATTTTTCTTGTGCAATGTATGTATTTACGTTACAATCTTCATTAAGTTGAATTTTGAATTATTTGAATTTGTGTGTTTCACAGACTGTATCTTCATTCAGAATATTTTTTGTAGTGAACGTGAAACACCATGACTAAATATCTGTCTGAAAACGAAGTGTTAAACACGGCAAACTGACCTGCTTTGTAAAGTCGGCGAACAATTCAAAATCTGTACGAATTAAGCTGAGACGAAATAAATATAATGAAACTGCGGAATGTAAGTTGGAGGGAATAACAGAAATGGCAACTATAAAGGCAGCTATATTAGGATTTGGAACGGTAGGTCAAGGAATTTACCATATATTAAACGAAAAGCGTGAAGAGCTTAAAAATAAATTAGGAATTGAGCTAGAAGTAGCAAAAATTTTAGTTACAGACGCCAGCCGTGAACGTGTACCAGGAACAGCACATTTAATGACAACTAGTATGGATGAAGTGTTAGCAGAGCCAGGTATGCAGGTTGTTTTTGAGGCGATCGTGAATGAGGAGCCAGCATTTACTTACTTAAAGCGCGCTGTTGAACATAAATGTCATGTTATCACAGCTAACAAAGTGATGTTTGCAAAGCGAGGCTTGGAGTTACAGGACCTTGCAAAAGCAAACGGTGTATTTGTAGGCTTAGAGGCAACAACCGCTGGTGGAGTACCAGTTATTAAAACGATGAAAAATATTTTGCTTGTCAATGATGTTAGTCGTATTCAGGGTGTTTTAAATGGGACATCCAACTATATTTTAACGAAAATGCGCTCACAGGGCTGGTCGTTTGAAACTGCTTTAAAAGAGGCGCAAAATTTAGGCTATGCAGAGGCAGATCCATATAATGATATTTCCGGACAGGATGCCTTTAAAAAATTAATGATTTTAAGTGCTTTGGCATTTGGTGAACAACCAGACTGGGCTGACGTCGAGGTAGTTGGCATTGATAGTATTTCGGCAGAGCAAGTCAAAGAAGCGTGCGAAAAAGGCTTGCGTTACCGCCACGTTGCTGAGGTTGAGAAGCTAGCAGATGGGAAAGTGGTCGCAAAGGTTGGTCCGCAATTAGTAGATAAAGAACATCCGCTTTACCCAGTTGATGACGTCAATAATGCTGTGGCATTGGATACAAATTATATTGGCACTTTAACGCTAGTTGGACCTGGAGCAGGTATGTATCCAACAGCTAGTGTAATGGTAGAAGATTATGCCGAGATTATCGGTAAAAGAGCTGGGTTTGTCGTAACAATATAATAGATATGCCTATCATTCAACAATGCTCAACTTGTTTGAATGATAGGCATTTTTTTAATCCTCATCTTTAACATCAATATCCTCTGGAATAGGAGTATTCCGCCAAATTTCAATTTCCTCTTTAATACGATCTAGCTGCTCAAAATAAGTGCTAAACTGCCCGCTATTAATTAGTATTTGGTCCCCATCGTATACTGAACGAATACGGCCCTCATAAACTAGGCGAAGTATTTGATCCTCTGGCATACTAAGGTCGATAGCTGTTTCTTCAATTGTTTTATACATAATTTCGCTCCTTTTGTTGTTTATATTATAACCAAAAGAAAGCTTACTGTGGGTTAATAAATGAAAGGAAAGGGTAAATGGTAATTGTTTACTTTTTGATAAATCTGTATTATTAATGTTAATGGGTCGTGGGGGATATAATTAGCTATTCCCATTTTGCTACTACGAGCATTGCGTTAGTCCAATGTCTTTTTTTCTAATTAATTCGTCTAACAGGTGGGTTATTTGAACAGTTGAATTGTTTAAAATGGATACTATGGTAATGACATTAGAAGGGCGTAAAATGCTTTTGAGGACAAGTCATACAAAGACAATCTTTAGATTAGGAGCATGTAAGACTAATTTATTATATTTATTGATGTTTTGATAATTTACATATGCCCTGTATATAAGTTGATTGGAGTGGAGACTGGGCGACTCCTCGGGGATCAGCGATAGAGGAACGAAGGCTAAATCCATCACATCCTGTGATAACGCCTTCGTGACCAACCTCGTGTTGGCCCGAGACCCTGCAGCGAAGCGAAGCGGCTCATCGGACGCCCCCAGGAAGCTCTGCTCTGCGCGAAAGCGAAGCGTCAGCGGCAAA
>NZ_JBNNUX010000059.1:0-14247 GCF_050280145.1 Lysinibacillus sp. NPDC093688 | reverse complement strand
TGGTCGGTAAACGCCGACCAAACGATTATAGAACACACTGGGGGCAATCCAAATTTCAGAACCGAAGTAGCCATACTGCTAAATGAACGAACAGCCGTCTGCTTGCTGAGCAATGGCGCAAATACCAATATAAACCTGGTACTAAAAGTTAAAGATATATTAGACGGCAATCTAACTCAGTCATATGAAATAAGCGGCACACAGCTTTTGGATATCATTTTGTCGTCTATCACTATTATTCTTTGCCTATTGGCCGTTCTGCTATTTCTCTTAGGATTACGCAGAAGGAAAACGAATGAGCGGCAGCCAATGACAAAAAAGAGAATAATCGTAACAGTTATTTTCCTGATCGCTACGATTGCCCTGGGTATACTGTGCTGTGCTTTCGATTGGTCAACGATACTTATTTGGCAAACATATAGTGTTCTTACAGCTTTGATTTCGTCAGCATTATTAACAGCAAGCATTACATGGTTTGTATACACTCACCGATAAAATACCTCGCTCCCAAGATAAACATAATGTTAAGTAATTAAATTTCAATTTATCGGTATGCTAATTTGAAAAACATAAGACACTTCGGTGTCTTTTTTAATATCATCGACAATTTTCCCAGTCAAACCTAATTACATTTTCTTCTTCAACTAACCTGCTCGGTTAGTTCAATAAAGAAAAAAAGAGCTGCATATGCAACTCAATGATCTTCAAGAAAAGCACCCGTTAGCAAAAGATTTGCTTTCTGTAAAATCACTCTGATAATGCTATTCTTCAAAGTAATCATATTTAAAAAAAGGATTAACTCTAATTTCCCTTAAAAAGTATTTTATTGATGTATGCTTATTTAAGTATTCTCGTTTAGGGATTAACACTTCCCTTTTCAATCGCTCGTGTAGTTCCTTGTCAATATCAAAAGTTGAATAAGCATATTTTCCACTATTTTCTTCTTCAATCCGAATTAAAAATGAAATGATATATTCATACATACTAGGGAAATCACTTTCAATTTGCGGGTGATGCTCTATGAATGCCTTAATAAACTCTTCCAAATCAGATTCTGCATCTAAAAACGGAAAACTACAAAGGCTATACCAATTTCCTAAATACACTGTAAATACAGCAATCGCATAGCGACGTGTTTCCTTATCTGAAACACCAAAATAATTGTAATACGCTTCTTTTTCAAAGCTTTGACCTGTATCAAAATAGCCGATTTCGATTCCCTTAAGTCCTCTTTTCACTTTTTCAATAATCTCATTTGACACGAAAATTCCCCCAACCAAAGTATCAATTATTCCCTTGATATTACCATGAACATCATCTCTTTATTGCACTAACCTGCTCCGTTAGTCAATAAAAAAAGAGCTGCCTATGCAACTCGATGATCTTCAAGTAAAACACCCTGTTAGTTTAGTAAATTAACAAATATCGATGTAAGTAAATTAAAGAGAGCAGACCAAAAAGCCTTATTTAAGACGCTGGAACAGGCTCTCTATCAAAAAAAGTAATTAAGATCGAAGTACAGATATAAAAGAAGAAACGGCATAAAATATCACACCAATATCGATAATCATCGCCATCTTACTGAGTAGTCTCAAAATACCCGATTCTTTTTGCATCTCTATGTAATGTTTTGCCGTCATAAATACACCAGACACCGATAATAGCACACAAGCTATATACGAAACGATGTCCGCGCCACCACTCTTACCTTCATAGAGGGCAAATATCGCTATAGCGTTTATAGAAGAAATAAATGAATAAGTTCGGTATTCCTTTTTTTCCAATTTTCCACTTTTCTTTTTCGACATTTTATACAAATGCTCCATATCTTCGGATACATACTGTGCAACGATTGCTTCTACTTGTTCCATATATTCTCTGCTAACTTTGACTATATAAAACACTTTGTATACTTCATCGTTTTTTTTCGAGCGGAATCTTTCAGAAGAACTCTTTAAAATATCTTTGATTTCTATATCAAACGGAACGTTACTACTCTTTAAGTGTTCGGTAATTTCCCGTAAAGTATCTACCGAATGTCCAACCATTATTTTCTTTTTAAACAAGCTAAGCACCTCTTATGGAATAAGTAAATTACGCTTAATTATACTATTTCATTCGCCTTTTCTTTCTATCCAAAATATAACAACCCTTTTAAATATGGGACCCTCATTCGTTTAACAACAATCTTTGGGGAAAGAGCCTATTTTTATCCTTATTGAACTAAACTGCACCTTTAGTTGAATAAGAAAAAAGAGCTGTCTGGACAGCTCAATGTTCTTCAAGTACCCGTTAGCCATTCATCAAAATCAGCGGTACCCCAGTGATAATGACTAAAGTTAGGTTCCTCATTCCAGCATACAAATGAGAGTATGCTCATTCGCTTCGGAGTCCTCAGGATGAAACATATGTGAGGATTTATCCTTCCAGATAAATTGCTTACCCTGGGGAGCATCCAACTTCCTATAGAACTCTTCAACTATATTGCCATAAACATGAACATCCTTACGACCATGGATGAATATGACAGGAATGTCCAGACGCGGTATTGAAACGGCAAAGTCAATCTGTGCGAACTCCTCAATCAATGATTGCGTGTAGCTATGTTGAAATCCACGAAATGTGTTGATTATATCGCTGAATGAATAATCGGGCGACCGTAATAGAATCGACATTATTAACTTCATTCCTGGGTGTCTTACTTGTTCATCTGTATAAATCATCGAATTAAATCTCGCCATCCACATACGAAGCGTTTGCCACTGCTTAACACTTGTTACAAAAGGAGGTTCTCCACATGCCTCAAGCGCAGCTATGGCTTTTGCATGATGAAGCGATTTTGCCTTTTGAAGTGTCCATTGCAAGCACAAACGATCATTCTCAACCCAGTTGATGATTTGGGAGAATCCAATATAACTGTGTAATTCATTAGGTATTTCTTGTGCTAATCGAAGCCCTAGTATGGATCCCCATGAGTGTCCTGCAAGATGAATGCACCTCTGATTAAATCGGCTCTTTAAATAATGAATAACTTCCTTTGCATCTTGTATAAATTGAGAGAGGTTATATGTTTCTGTTGGAACATGATGATTAAACGTCTTACCTGCTCCCCGCTGGTCCCAAAAGACTAATGTATAATGCTTAACTAACTTTTTGGTTGTAGTGACCATAGCGAAATCTCTGGAACGGTTCGACACGCCAGGTACAGGAAATCCTGGTCCACCATGAAGCATCAACAGAACAGGGGAATTGACATCCTCCGTCTGAATTAATAGATATTGGTCAATCCCGCCAATTCTCGTCTTTACAACCTCACTAACACCTGTAGAGGTAAGCTTAAAATCTTTTTTGGCCCATAATATTCCCATCGTCCGCTGTTCCAATCCCTTCCGCAATAAATTTGACTTCTTTCAGCAGAAAAATGCTTTTATTTCAAGATTCATATTCTGCATTACCTATATGGATGATAGGGTCCTCACAAAATCCCCCAAATGTTTAGTCCGTTATTATATATTTATTTTATTAGCAAAACATACATTACATATAGGAGAAAAAGCTTGAAAAAATGGCGAATACAATACAAAAGAGAGTGGACTATGATTATTTCAATTACCTGGATGCAGTTGTTCAACCATACATACTTCGCCTCGTTAGTTCGATAAGAAAAAAGAGCTGCATACGCAGCTCAATGTTCTTAAAGCACCCCGTTTGTTTAAGTACATTCCTTCACAATCTAACATATAAAATTGCATAATCTGATCAGAGATAATTAAATCGTTTAATTTCAATTGGCGAATACTTCATAAAATCTTAAGATTTATACTAAAAAAATCTTAAGGTTTTCTTGCTAAAATAAACTAGTCAAATTATTTAGGAAGTTATGTTGCAATGGGTTTAATTCAAGAGGATTTCCATGGCAGATAAAATATATATTATTCTAAAGAGGTGTAAAATGAATTTAATTAATGAAGGAGAAAAGAAATTTACTAAACGACAAATTATATTACTCACATTAATAATAGGATATTATTTACTTTTAATAATGGCTACCACATTTGGTCGTCCAGCTGAGAATATCTTTGTGAGAACAATTGATTTCGATGTACTGAGCGCGTATCAACAAGCATGGAATCAATTTTCATTTAATTCTTTTTTTCATATTCTTGTTAATATAGGTATGCTGTTTCCGTTAGGGATTTTATTACCTTTATTTAGTGAAGTTTTTTTAAAAGCAAAATGGATGTTAATAACTTCAATTACAACAACTTTATTTATAGAAACTCTTCAATTTATAACACTTCGTGGAAGTGCGGCACTAGACGATTTACTTCATAATACGATAGGAATGATGTTGGGGTATTGTATATTAAATATAGTTCTTATTCTTTTTAAAAAAAAGGAATCACACACACAAATAATCAAATATTTAATCTTACCCGTTGCAGTAAGCTTCGTCGCACTTGGAATAATTATTTCGTATCAAATGAAGGAATTTGGTAATATGCCATTTGATCCTTATGGAAAAACAGATATGTCTCATGTCACTATAAAAACATCACTAGAGTTAAGTGATGAAGGTAAAAAAATGCCTATTTACGATTCCAAAGGTCAAAAAGTGCGAGATGTCGAAATTATTTCTCCAAAAGAAGCATTTCAAAAACTGAAACAAGGAGACATTTATCCTATGGGACCTTTCGGCGCGGGTGAAGAATTTGAAGGTGAGACATTAGACATTATAGAGTATAATTTAGAGTACTACACTGATACAAAAGGTTTTGATCACCCTGCATATATTTTTCGCGTGCAGTTAAAAGATAATAACATAATTCTTACGACTCCACCTATTTCCGCGAGTAAATAATGTGAATTTTATTATATTGTATATATGATAATCAGGGTTGCCGTCGAGGTTAGCTTCTTATAAATGGTAAAATATAAGGCGTAGTTTTTAATTATTGCGGAGATGGTTCAGGTGTATTTTATTATTACGCTAACGGGGTACGATAGTTCGTAAGCCCGTATTCAAATAACGAATATAAAAAAGCAGCACCTCCCGGTACTATAAACGTATCAATCAAAGGAGGTGCCTTTCGTATGCTACGTAAGCCCGAAATATAAAAATATGCGCACCTATCACGGTACGCACAACGAATGGCTATTCAGACCTTTCTATTGTAACCCAAGCCAATAACGTTACCGACTGCTTATTCAACTAAACTGCTCCGTTAGTTGAAGAGCAACAATCTTTACGAAAACAGCCTTTACTAATGAATTAAATATATAATAACGGATTAGCCATTGCACTTGCTTTGCTGAGAAAAGAAATAAGTCCTATTTCCCTAGTTCATAATCACTTTTTATCCTACCCGATCACTTAGCCAAAAGTTGCCTCCTCCATAGCCCGCCTGAGCAACAAAAAAATCGCCTCAAAAGTATTTGTATACCTTTGAGGCGATATTACTGAAGCTACTAAGTAATAGCTTATTTTAAATTATAGAATGAATTTAAACCAAGATACTCAGCTGTTGAACCAAGTTGATCTTCAATACGAAGAAGTTGGTTGTATTTAGCTACGCGGTCTGTACGTGATGGAGCACCTGTTTTAATTTGGCCAGCGTTTGTAGCAACTGCGATATCAGCAATTGTTGCATCCTCAGATTCACCAGAACGGTGTGAGATAACTGCTGTGTAACCAGCGCGTTTTGCCATTTCGATCGCTTCAAATGTTTCTGTTAACGTACCGATTTGGTTTACTTTGATAAGGATTGCATTACCAACACCTTGCTCAATACCAGCTGCTAATTTTTTCGTATTTGTTACGAATAGATCGTCGCCTACTAATTGTACGCGAGCGCCAATGCGATCTGTTAATAATTTGTGTCCTGCCCAGTCGTTTTCGTCTAAGCCATCTTCAATTGAGATGATTGGGTATTTTGCAGTTAATTCCTCGTACCAGTCAACCATTTCTTCAGAAGTTTTGACAACACCTTCACCCTCTAAGTGATATTTGCCATCTTCTTTATTGAATAATTCAGATGAAGCAACGTCCATTGCAAGTTTCACTTCTTCACCTGGTTTATAGCCAGCTTTTTCGATTGCTTCTAAAATTACAGTAATTGCTTCTTCGTTAGAACCAAGGTTTGGTGCAAAACCACCTTCATCACCTACAGCTGTATTATAGCCTTTCGCTTTAAGTACTGCTTTTAAGTTGTGGAAGATTTCAGCACCCATACGTAATGCATGACGGAATGATTCTGCTCCTACAGGCATTACCATGAATTCTTGAATGTCTACGTTGTTATCAGCGTGTGCGCCACCATTAATGATGTTCATCATTGGTACTGGTAGTTGTTTTGCGTTAAATCCACCAAGATATTGATAAAGAGGTACATCTAAATAATCTGCCGCAGCATGTGCAACTGCCATTGATACACCTAGAATAGCGTTGGCACCTAGTTTACCTTTGTTTTCTGTGCCATCTAGCTCGATTAAAGCTTTGTCGATGACTACTTGATCAAGAACTGAGTAGTTACCTTCTAGCTCTTGAGCAATAATTGTGTTTACATTTTCAACTGCTTTTAATACACCTTTGCCTAGGTAACGAGATTTGTCACCGTCGCGTAATTCTACTGCCTCATATTCACCTGTAGATGCACCTGATGGTACGATTGAGCGTCCAAAAGCGCCTGATTCTGTAAATACTTCAACTTCTACTGTTGGGTTCCCACGTGAGTCTAAAACTTCGCGCGCATAAATTTGTGTAATAAATGGCATAATTAATTCTCCTCTTTTTCAATTAATGATTTACCTGTCATTTCAGAAGGTTGTGACACCTCTAATAATTCTAACATGGTTGGCGCCAAATCGGCTAAAATGCCACCATTTCTTAACATTAAATTTGGTTTTGTCACAATTACTGGAACAGGATTTGTTGTATGAGCTGTCATTGGATTTCCTTCTAAAGTAAGTACTTCATCAGAGTTACCATGGTCAGCTGTAATAATAGCTGCGCCACCTTTTGCAAGGAGTGCATCTACTACTTTACCAAGACATTCGTCGACTGTTTCAATGGCCTTGATTGTTGGCTCTAACATTCCGCTATGCCCAACCATATCAGGGTTAGCGAAATTAAGAATAATGCCATCAAATTTATCGGCCGCAATCTCTGCAAGCAATGCTTCTGTTACCTCATAGGCACTCATTTCAGGTTTTAAATCGTATGTTGCAACCTTAGGAGATGCAATTAAAATACGTTCTTCCCCGTCAAATTTCTCCTCACGACCACCACTCATAAAGAATGTTACATGCGGATACTTTTCTGTTTCTGCAATACGAAGCTGCGTTTTGCCATTAGAAGCTAACACTTCACCAATCGTATTTTTCAAGTTGTCGTTTGCATACGCAACTTGAGCATTTACTTCATCACTGTAGTGAGTGAAGGATACAAATTTTAAATTCTTTGGCTGTTTAGCTGATAAAGCAAAGTCATCAAATTCATTATTTGTAAACACTTTAGACAGTTGAATTGCACGGTCAGGGCGGAAATTGAAGAAAATAACAGCGTCATTATCTTCAATCGTTGCCACTGCTTCTCCTTGCTCTTGAACGCTAAATGGGATAACAAACTCATCCGTTACATCACGCTCATATGATTCAGCTACACCACTTGCTGCACTATCAGCTGTTTGACCAACACCATCTACTAATGCATTGTACGTAAGGGCTACACGATCCCATCGTTTATCACGATCCATTGCATAATAACGACCATGAATAGAAGCGAATTGACCTACGCCAATTTCCTTCATTTGTTTTTCAGTTTCTTCAATATAGTCTAAAGCAGTTTTTGGTCCAACATCACGACCATCTAAGAAACCATGTACAAAGACTTTGTCTAAGCCTTGTTGTTTGGCAAGCTTTAATAATGCAAACATATGCTCACAGTGACTATGTACGCCACCATCTGACAGTAAGCCCATAATATGAAGCTTAGATTGATGTGCTTTCACATGTGCCATTGCATCCAAAAATGCCTGATTCGTAAAGAAATCTCCTTCACGAATAGATTTATTTAAGCGTGTTAAGCTTTGATAGACAATGCGTCCAGCACCTATATTCAGGTGTCCAACTTCAGAGTTCCCCATTTGACCATTAGGTAACCCCACCGCTTCACCCGCTGCCGTTAATGTTGAATGCGGGAACTCATTCCAAAAACGATCGAAATTAGGCTTGTTTGCCTGAGCTACTGCATTTCCGAACGTTTCATCGCGAAATGCAAAGCCATCTAAAATAATTAATGCTACTGGCTTTTTAGGCATTTGCTGCCGCCTCCAATAATTTTAAATATGAATCTGGTTGTAAACTTGCACCGCCAACTAAAGCGCCATCGATATGCTCTTTTGATAATAATTCTTGAATGTTTTCAGGTTTTACGCTACCGCCATATTGAATGCGTACAGCAGCTGCCGTTTCAGCATTATATAAGTCCTTAATTACTGCACGAATTGCACCGCATACTTGGTTAGCATCTTCTGCTGTAGCTGTTTTACCTGTACCAATTGCCCAAATAGGTTCGTAGGCAATCACCATATGCTCCACTTCTTCTGCCCCAAATCCAGCAAGTGCAGCTGTAATTTGATGAGCAACCTTTTGCTCAGTAGTCCCGGTTTCACGTTCTTCAAGTGTTTCTCCACAGCAAATAATTGGTACGATATTATGTGTAAGTGCTGCAGCAACCTTTTTATTGATGGCTTCATCTGTTTCGTTATAATATTCACGTCGTTCAGAATGTCCTAAAATAACATAGTCTACTTCCACACTTGCTAACTGAGCTGGACTAATTTCTCCAGTAAATGCACCTTCGTTTTCATAGTGCATCGTTTGTGCACCGATAGCTAACTCAGATTCACTTGCAACTTGCACAAGCGTAGGTAGATAAAGTGCTGGTGCACAAACAACAGCGTCTACTTTATCATTTGAAGGAAGTTTGTCCTGTACCGCATCGACAAACTGAATAGCCTCTTCAAATGTTTTATACATTTTCCAGTTACCTGCAATAATTGGTTTACGCATTGTTTTGCCTCCTATATTTTTTTATTCATTAACATGAATGGTTTACTTATCATTTAATGCCACAATTCCTGGAAGCTCTTTCCCTTCCATCAATTCAAGTGATGCACCGCCACCTGTAGAAATATGGTCCATTTTATCGGCAACCTCAAATTTTTCTACTGCTGCTGCAGAATCTCCGCCACCGATTACTGTATAACCAGCTGTTGTTGCCATAGCTTCAGCTACAGTTTTTGTACCATTTGCAAATTTATCCATTTCAAAAACACCCATTGGTCCATTCCAAATGATTAATTTAGAATCTTTAATAACCTCTGCATAATTAGCAGCTGTTTTCGGACCAATATCTAAGCCCATCCAATCTGCTGGAATAGCGTCTACATCAACAATTTTTGTTTCAGCATCTTTTGAAAATTCATTTGCGACAACGGCATCGATTGGCATATGTAATTGCACGCCTTTTGCCTTTGCTTTTTCAATAAAGGATTTTGCTAAATCGATTTTATCTTCTTCTAATAAAGATTTACCGATATCATAGCCTTGCGCTTTAATGAATGTGAATGATAAACCGCCACCGATAATTAAGTGATCCACTTTTTCTAATAAGCTTTCAATGACACCAATTTTGTCTTTTACTTTGGCACCACCGATAATGGCTGTAAATGGATGCTCCGGCTTAGATAATGCTTTACCTAGCACATCTAATTCCTTTTGCATAAGGAAACCAGATACTGCCGGTACATGCTTGGCAATTCCTTCAGTTGACGCGTGTGCACGGTGAGCTGCGCCGAACGCATCATTCACATAAACGTCCGCTAATTTTGCAAATTGCTCTGCTAATGCAGCATCATTTTTCTCTTCACCAGCGTGGAAGCGTACATTTTCAAGTAGCATCATGTCACCGTCTTGCATGTTTGCAACAGCTTCTTCTACCTCTTGACCAATCGATTCATTTAATTTTGTCACAGGTTTACCCATTAATTCAGCTAAACGTACACCTACTGCAGTTAAGCGCATATCCTCTTTTACTTCACCCTTTGGACGTCCTAAGTGAGAGGCTAAAATAACTTTGGCACCTTGCTCCACTAAATATTCAATTGTAGGGATTGCTGCACGAATACGTGTTTCGTCAGTAATCGCGCCATCTGCCATCGGTACATTAAAATCAACACGTACAAATACGCGCTTCCCTTTTACATCAATATCTTTCATCGTCTTCTTATTTAACATGAAGAAACCCCCTTCAAAGTTTTAGTCGTGAAATTCCTGGATTCACCCATCTTGGCTCCTCACATCATTCACGATATCTGTTTTAGTTAGAACTATTTGGTCCATCAACACATAAAGTTATAACAAAGCTAGTATCATCCAAACCTTTAATGAAATACTCTTTGACCAAAAGTTAGAGATAGCATTTGTTAAAACATGTACCCCAAGGAGTCGCCCAGTCGAAATGGACATCAACCCACTTTAAGGAGATGTACCCTTTACTTGCCTTTATAGTAGCAAAAGTTACGTTCTATGTCTTGCAATTACATAACCTGCCGTCGATCTTATATTACGTATAAAAAAGGAGTAAGGGTAAATTTCCCTTACTCCATTACCCTTGTATATTATATCTGTTAGATATTATAAAGGCTATACTTTTTGTGCGCAAAAAGCAGTATTATGTCACACTTTTTACTTAAGTTATCGAATTATGACACTTATTTATTGTTTAATCCTTTTTCTGCGATATATAAAGCTAAGTCCATTAAACGAGTAGAGTAACCAATTTCGTTATCATACCACGCTAGAACCTTTACCATACTATTTTCTAATACCATTGTAGAAAGACCATCTACAGTTGAAGAGTTATGGTTACCATTGTAGTCAATTGACACTAATGGTAGCTCGTTGTATCCTAAAATACCTTTAAGCTCTTTTTCTGAAGCTTCTTTTAGTGCAGCATTAATGGATTCTTTTGTTACTTCTGATTTTAGCTCCACTACTAAGTCAACACATGAAACGTTTGGTGTTGGTACACGCATAGAGAAACCATCTAATTTACCTTTTAATTGAGGTAATACTTTTGAAACTGCTACTGCTGCCCCTGTTGTTGTTGGAATCATTGACACTGCACCAGCACGTGCGCGACGTGGATCAGAGTGCGGGAAGTCAAGGATACGTTGATCGTTTGTATAGGAGTGAATTGTCGTCATCATACCACGTGCAATACCAAATTTTTCATCAAGTATTTTGGCAACTGGCGCTAAACAGTTCGTTGTACAAGAAGCGTTTGAAATAACATCATCTGTTTCAGGGTTGTAATCCTCATGGTTAACACCCATTACAAACGTTGGCATATCGCCCTTCGCTGGAGCCGAAAGGATTGCTTTTTTAGCACCTGCTTGAACATGTTTTCCTACTTCTTCCATCGAGCGGAATCTACCTGTACATTCAAGTACTACATCAACACCTAGATCACCCCAAGGTAAATTAGCAGGATCTTTTTCTGCATACACGTTAATTTTTTTCCCATTTACTACGAAAGAATCACCTTCTGCATAAACATCAGCATCGTAGATACCGTGTACTGAATCATAAGTTAATAAGTGTGCAAGCTGACCTGCATCTGTTAGGTCATTTACTGCAACCACTTCGATTTCATCATGCTTCATAGCTTCACGAAATACTAATCGTCCAATACGTCCAAATCCGTTAATCGCTAATTTTAATGCCATTGTCAATTCCTCCAATATTGTTTAAATAATTTATTTTTGCCTCGGACATTATATAATATCCGCAATTGGCTTTATTCTCATTCAAGGGGTTTGTAGCACCCGCTGAAATATGATTTACATAGTCATTTATAAAGAAGGTAAACCTTCGGCGATAGCTTTTGCGGCTACCTCATCCGTTATAAAAATGGTTTGCTTTGGTGCTACCTTAAAGTACGATAGCATTGCCTTCACTTTTTGTTTACCAGCAGCAACTGCAATGACTTGCTTACTTCTTTGAACTTGCTCAAATTGAATACCGATTGTTCGAATTCGATGTACAATTTCGCCTTCTGCATTGAAATAATAGCCAAATGCTTCACTAACTGCACCCTTTTCTTCGAGTATCCGTAAATCTTCAGACGATGAATTACGACGAACAGCCATTTCCTCTGCCGAGCCAATACCATGAATGACACAATCTGCATGATCATAATAATTCATCATTTCAGTTACCATTGGCTCTGATAACATTGCTTGATAGGCCTGCTCACTTAAATGCTCCGGTAAAAACAACGTGCGATACTGTGCATTCATTTGCATGGCAAATGTTGAGACAAGTGTATTGGCTTGCATTTGCATTTCATGTCCAATACCTCCACGAGCAGCAACAAATGTGATGTTGTGTGTATCAGCTGGATGTAAAAATTGCGCGAGTGATGCAACGGACTTTCCACCAGTAACAGCTACTATTTCACCATCAAAACTTGTTGACATAAATTTTTGTGCTGCCTCTTTTCCGAGCAATGTTAATATCGTATCGTCTTCATTGTAATCACCTGGAACAACAATTACATGCTGTAAGCCAAAATGGTTTTCCAGTAATTTAGCAAGCTGTGTAAGACCAGACCATTCATAAATTAGTGCTCGTAGCTGATCAATAACTGCTTCACCTTCGTCTGTACATACCATACCCGACTTTTGAGAATCTAATAACCCTTGCTCACGTAAAATATCTGTTTCTTTACGAATTTCTCGTTCGGTCATTTTAAGTGAATCTGCAAGTGTTCGACGCCCAATTGGCTGCATAAGCTGAACTGTTTGCAAAATACGATATCTCGATTGTAGAAGCGGATACATTTCTGGAAGTAGCCTTTGCTGTGCCTCAGGTACAGATAACATATTTATCTACTCCCTTTTTAATAGTCGTGGGTTACATTTCGTCCCACTACATAAAATTATGTCCCACTTACAATTTTATTATAATACGCTTTAAAATAAAGAGCAAGTAAATGCTATGTTTTGGCATTAAAAATTATTTAGTGGTCTCATTACGCCTGTGTTGGACTTCATTGGAATGTGGGTTTCTTACCGCACTGTTATGCGGGATAAATTTATAAAAATTCTACACTATTGCTGATTGGAGTGGAAGGCTACTCGACTCCCGTGGGAAAGCGAGACAGGCGAGACCCTGCACGGAGCGGATGTTTTCTGTACGAAAGCGAAGCGGCAGGAACAACAGCGGAGGAAGCGGCTCGACGCTCGCCCACAGGAAGCTTTGCTCTGTGCGAAAGCGAAGCGGCAGCAAATGTTTTATCTGTGCGAAAGCGTAGCGACAGCAACAACAAAGCGAGTAGCCTGGAACGGAAATCACCCTCATTTAAAGAGCCACGACGTTTACATAGATCTCTTAACCATTTTTTTCAACATAATAAAAACCCGTAACCAAATTTGTCATGGCTACGAGTTTTTTGTTAGCTTATTTTGTGAAAGATAAAATTGCGTTTTTCTTAAATCCGCCTAAAGCTTTTGTTGCTTCATTTTTATTTGTGTATTCAAAAATACGAACGTCCTTTTTCTCAAATACTGTAATAACCCACATTGTAAAATCTCCCTTCGAATTTACGTTATTGTAATATAACAACCACTAAAAATGTGATATTTTTGACAAACTGTTTTATAACAACCTCTTACTGATTCCTATTCTACTCCTTTTTTTAAAAAAATAAAGCCTAATGTGAAGGTCTTCACAAACTGTTCAAATTCTAAACGTTTTCATTGAACAATTTGTGAATTGTGATTATTACCTCTAAAAATTTGGGTATAGTAAAAATCCCTCTACTTCTTACGCCACTACGACTCTACTTTTCATCGCCTGATACTGCGGACGATGAAAATCCTTGCCTCTCTCTTGGTCACTAGAAATGTTGCGTTCTTTAATCTTCTGGTCCTGGATCTTCGTTAGTTGGCTCAATATTTTGCTCTGTCGTCGAAACGTATGCCACATTTCTTAGCTATGGCCTTTATGATCAGATTCTTCATTTCTCTTGCTTCGACTAGATAATTGGCAGGAACCATAATAGTATTGTGTGGATTAACATTTACTAAAAAATTGCAAATAAAAAAAGCCGAGGAATAAATCCTCGACTTTTTCAGGTGCCTAGCGACGTCCTACTCTCACAGGGGGAAGCCCCCAACT